>CAZWUG010000011.1:0-13423 GCA_964637525.1 uncultured Gammaproteobacteria bacterium
TCTAATTTCTAATAAAACAATAAGGCAAAATGTCATTTATTTCTGGTTTAGGATTTAGAAATTAGAAATTTTATACTTTTATTTTATTAGTCTTTGTATTTCTTTTTAAGTTCTTCAAGCTCTTTTTCAAGTTGAGCAACTTCAGTGTCGGATGATTTAAATTTGTTTCCTTTTGTTTTTTTGTTAGTAAGAATGATAAGCAGGGAAATAATAGTGATGGCAGCGATGATAAGAATAATAAGTCTCCATGGAATAACCCAGAATGGGATGGTGGTAGTGATTAGTCCCCCAGCTGTGCCATAGACAGCGTTGAGAGTGGCTTTATATCGTCCAAAGAGCCATTTTTTGTCGAGTGTATTTTGAAAATCTCTGGTAGTGTAGGGGAAAATATTAGTTTGGTCTAAAGTTAATTGAGCAGTTTTTCCTCCCAGCCAATTTTTAACAGTAATTGATCCAACCGGTTGGATATGAATATCGGAAGAGTTTTTAATGGTGGCTTTGAAGTCTATTGGTCCAAATTCAGAAAATTTTGGAGCAGAAAAAGATTGAACGGTGGCTTTTTGAGTTATGTCACCGGGGACGGTTACATAGACCAGGGTACCAACATTAGTTTGAACTGAGGCACCAGTATTGTTTCCAATAGACCCTGTTTCCGGACTGTAAACAATGGCGGTATAGTGTCCACCCGGGAGAGCGTTTTCCGGGGGCATGACAGTAAGATTTAAGATTTTGGTTTCTCCCGGTTTTAAAGTTAAAGAGGTTTGGGAGAGTTGAATCCAGGAACTGGCAGCCCAACGATTACCGGCAGCTTCTTCAATATTATCAATAAAATTAGGAGTACCTTTGTTGTCGGTAACAATAAAGTCACGAACAGACACAGTAATAGTTTTAATTTCACTGGATTCATTTCTGACTTTAATTGGTTGGGTATTAGTTTTATTGGCGGCAACTTCTATTTCTAATCGGGGAGGGATGGCGGAGAGGCCGGTGGCAACGCTTTGAGCGTTGCAGATGTTGGATGTCAGATGATAGATAATAGAGAAAACCAGAATGAGGGAACTATTTCGAATGATTTTTTTGGTGGTAGGTTTCACAGGAATTGATAAATTTGTATTTTTTTCCCCGATAAATCGGGATTGTGTCTTTAGATAAAATTTATGCGTTTTTAACTTTAAATTTTAACTAAAGAAACTAAAATTTTTAATTTTTAATATTTAAATTCTAAATTAATTTTAAACTTTATTTTTTTAAATTAAAAGGTGGCGGTGGCAATAAAGTTAATTTCATTTTGGTAAGTGCCTGCCGGTTGGATGTTGCTAACGGTGATGCGGTAGCAGATGTAAGCAGAATCAGTACCAGTGGGAGTATTTGGTCGGCTAAGAATGGTTTGAGCTTGAGGATAACCATTGCCGAAAGCTTTGTAGTGTCCGGTTGTAGTAATTCCCAGAACGGCTCCGGCAGAGGTGGTGCCGACTTGAAGAGAATAGCCGAATCCGGAATTGGTGTTAGCAGTCCAAGCTCCGGCAGTGGAATAACTACAGGAACTACCTTGACAGTTAGTATCGGGGATAGTGGTGGTGGTACCCAACATAGTTAATCGGCCTGATTGGAAAGTTTGAATAGTATATCCATTGGGAGCGTTGGTGGTGCATTGGATGAATTGAGCTAAATTATTGAAAGCACTGAGGTTGAGTGAGCCAAAATCGACGGAGGCGCCGGTGGTGTTGGGAGCTCCGGTTCCGATGGCAGTGCCACAGAGACTGGTGGTGGCAACGGTAACACCACTGTTGCCGACAGAGAAAGTAATGGTTGGGTCGACAGTAGCAGTAATTCTGACGGATTCGGTGACGGCGATTTTACCGCTGGTGGTATCTGCGTCAATGACATTGCCACCTGAATCTAAATGTCGGAGAATTACAGTGTAAGTGTCAGCCGAAGCATTGGCTTGACCAACCGTGTGGTTAAGGGCCGGGGCGGGATTAATTAACATATTATTTCCGGCTCCGATAATAATGGTTCCGGTAGTTCCTATGGGATTGGTTCCACCGGCAGATAAGGGACAGGTAATTACATGATAAGGGTTGCCGGAGACAACGACGGTGGTGCCAACGTCAGTAGCGGCGACTCCACCCCAAGGACAAGTGACTGAACCGGCTGAGAGTGTACCCAAATCAAATCCGTTAGTGTCCGGAGTACCGTCATTTTGAGCGGTGCCATTAGCTTTAATTAAGACTTGCCATTTACCACCGGTAACCGAACTTTGAGGCTTAAAAGAGACAGTATGGATGGCGTAGCGGGGGACGATAACATTTAACCCAGCAGCAACATTGCTAGCACCGACGGCAGTGTTGAGAGAGATACCATTGGTGCCAACTAAACCTTGGATAACATAAACATTAGTACCACTGACACTGTTTTGAATAGAAACGGTGTCGCCAATATCTAAATTGTAGTTGTTAGTAGAAAGGGAGGTACCAGCGTTGACGACATAGATGATAGAATTGCCGGCAGTGTTGCCTGCTCCTAATTTGGCAAAATAAGAAAGTTGAGCCGAGGATAATTGGTCTTTGAATTCGGTCGAAGGAGCGGAAATTGAATTTTTTGGGGTTAGTAAGGTAAAAAACAGGGGTGATAAAAAAAATAGGCAGAGGATACTTTTTAAAGTTGTAGTTTTCATGTTTCAGGGATATACATAAATGACTATAGAATAAGAATAGTTTTTGAGGTATTTATTGTCAATAAGTAAATTTAGATTGTTTGTTTTAAAAAGTAGCAGTAGCAATAAAATTTATTTGATTTTGGTAGGTGCCGGCCTCTTGAAAATTGGAAGCGGTGATACGGTAGCAGATGTAACTGCGGTCTTCGGTAAGCGGGGTCGAAGTACGGCTCATAATAGTCCGAGCATTGTCGTAACCAACACCAAAGGGTTTGGCGAGGAAATCTGAACCAGCTTCAAAAGCTACCGGAGAACTCTCGATAGCCTCAAGAGAATAACCAAACTGAGACTTACTACTATCAACTGACCAATTATTGGGAGTGTCAAGGTTGCAGGGAGTATCGGAATCACAAACAGTGTCGGGGATAAAGCTGGCACTGCCAACGCTAGTAATAGTTAGGGGAGATTTTTCAAAAACCTGCACAGTATAACCGCTGAGAGCATTGGTAGAACAAGTAAACCTTTGGGCCAGAGTATTGTATTGGCCTAGGTTGAGAGAACCGAAATTAACCGAGGTAGCCGTTGATTGAGCGGCACCAGCAGAAAGAGTAGTGCCACAGCGAGTGAAACCCGGAGTACTGGTGTCAATGGCGTCAATGTAGAAAGTAATAGTTGGATCAATAATAGCGGTAACCTGAACAGATTCGGTAAGAGCGATCTTGCCAATAGTGGTGTCATTAGTAATAATATTATCGGAAGAATCGGTGTGGCGGATTAAAAAAGTGTAGGTGTCAGCGGAAGCATTAGCTTGGCCAATGGTGTGGCTGACAGCAGGGGCCGGATTAATAAGCTGATGAACATCACCTATAATAATAGTACCGGTGCTACCGGAGCCAACAGGATTAGTTCCACCTGAGGGAAGGGCACAAGTGATTAAATGATAAGGGCCGGTAGAACCGATACTAATTCCGGTAGTGAGTATAGTGGTAGTACCGATGCTAGCAGTGGCACCCCAAGGACAAGTGACATCAGAGGCGATCAAGCCGAGGGAATCAAAGCTGCCCTGGTCAGGCATGCCATCGTCATGTTTTTCGCTACTGATACCAGTGGCTTTCAGTAAGACTTGCCATTTACCGTCAGTAACTGAACTCTGAGGAGAGAAGGAAATGGTGTGAACGGCAGATCTGGTGGCAATAACATAAGCGCCAGGAAAGACATTGAGATTATCTATGGGGGTGGTGAGGAAAATGCCATTATTGCCAGCAATATCGCTGACGGTATAAATGGTACTGCCGGTGGTGGCATTGGCGATGGCTAAGGTGTCGCCAATAAATAAGTTGTAATTATTGTTTGAAGGAGCAGAGCCGGAATCGATTGTAACCTTAATAAGGGAATCTTCTTCGGCATTATCGGCACTTAAACGACCAAAGTAAGAAAGTTGAGCTGAAGAGAGCTGGTCACGTAGATTGGTGACTGGAGTTGATTTGGCAGTTTTTGGGTAGATAAAAGAAAAAGCCAGACCGCAAAAAGCGGCAATTAAAACAAGATAAATTTTTAAAAACTTGAATTTCACTATAATAGAAGAATAATGTTTTTAAGAATTGATTGCAAGATTTAAGATAATTACTATTGAAAAAAGAAGCCTTTTATATTAAAGTAGAGACGTTATTAATAATTAAAAATGGAGAATATATGAATCAATATGTTTATTCTTTTGGTAAAGGAAAAGCTGAAGGCGACAAAGACATGAAATATATTCTTGGTGGTAAGGGAGCTAATTTGGCAGAAATGACCAATTTGGGGATTCCGGTGCCAGCAGGATTTACAATTTCAACCGAAGTCTGCCGATACTATTATCGTAATGGGGAAAAGTACCCAACTGAGTTAAAGGAACAAGTAGCAACAGCATTAAAAAGATTAGAAGAAACTACCGGCAAGAAATTTGGTGATGTTAAAAATCCTTTATTGGTGTCGGTCCGATCAGGAGCGGCGGCTTCCATGCCGGGAATGATGGATACGATTTTAAATTTAGGTTTAAATGAAGCTGTGGTTAAAGGTATGGTGGAAAAAACCGGTAACCCACGATTTGTGTGGGATTCTTACCGGAGGTTTATCCAGATGTACTGCAATGTGGTGGAAAACATGGAACATGAGAAATTGGAACATGTAATCAATACTGTCAAAGCTAAAAAAGGGATCAAAGAAGACACTCAAATGACAGCTGAAGATTGGCAGGAAGTGGTTAAGGGTTATAAAGAAATTTATAAACTGGAAAAAAGTAAAGATTTTCCGGAAGATGCTCAAGATCAATTAAATGGGGCTATCGGAGCCGTTTTTGGTTCCTGGAATAATCCCCGAGCTTGTATATATCGAACTTTAAACAAAATTGATGAAAGTAAAATTTTTGGGACGGCAGTTAACATCCAATCAATGGTGTTTGGAAATATGGGTGATGATTGTGGTACCGGTGTAGCCTTTACCCGCAACCCATCAACCGGTGAAAACAAATCTTATGGTGAGTATTTAATGAATGCTCAGGGTGAGGATGTGGTGGCCGGGATTCGGACACCCAAAAAGTTGGAAACTTTGAAAGAGGATAACGAAACGGCTTACAACGAGCTAATGGCTATTTTTGATAAGTTGGAAAAACATTATAAAGATATGCAAGATGTGGAATTTACCATTGAAAACGGTAAGCTTTTTATTTTGCAAACCCGTAATGCCAAGAGAACCGCTCCGGCGATGGTAAAAGTAGCCGTCGATTTAGTGGAAGAGGGAATGATTGATGAAAAAACGGCTTTGACTCGGGTTGAAGCTGATAAACTTGATCAGTTACTTCATCCGACTTTAGACGGTAAAGCAAAAGCTGATTTTAAAGTTATTGCCAAAGGTTTACCGGCATCTCCAGGGGCAGCTAACGGCCAAGTAGTTTTTAATGCGGAAACTGCGGTTGATTGGGTAGAAAATGGCAAGAAAGTAATTTTGGTCAGAGCGGAAACTTCCCCGGAAGATATTGCGGGAATGAATGCGGCAAGCGGGATTTTGACGGCTCGCGGCGGGATGACGTCTCATGCAGCAGTGGTAGCCCGAGGTATGGGCCGCTGTTGTGTGGCCGGTTGTGAATGTATTTCTGTTGATGAAAAAAATAAGGAGTTCAGAATAGTGACCGCCGATGCTAGCACAGTGTCGGTCAAAGAAGGCGATATTATTACCCTTGATGGTTCAACTGGTGAAGTCTTTTTAGGCCAAGTTCCAACTATGGAAGCAACCCTTTCAGGTGATTTTGCTACATTAATGAAATGGGCAGACAAAACCAGAAAATTGGAAGTCAGAACTAATGCGGATACGCCAAAAGATGCTCAAGTGGCCCGAGAATTCGGAGCTCAGGGTATAGGCTTGTGCCGGACTGAACACATGTTCTTTGAGGAAGATAAGATCTTTGCCATTCGGCAAATGATAATCTCGGACACGGTGGAACAGAGAGAAGCGGCTTTGGCCAAAATTTTCCCAATGCAAAAAAATGATTTCAAACAGTTATTTGAAATCATGAAAGGACTGCCGGTTAAAATCCGTTTACTTGATCCACCACTACATGAATTCGTACCTCATGAAGACAAAGATATTGAAGCTTTGGCTCATGAAATGGGAATTTCTTTTGAAAAATTAAAAGAAAAAGTGGAATCGCTTCATGAAGCTAATCCAATGATGGGTCACCGGGGATGCCGACTGGGGATAACTTTTCCGGAAATCAATCAAATGCAGGTAAGAGCGATTATGGCGGCGGCTTGCGAATTGAAAAAAGAGCAAAATGCGGAAATCGTGCCGGAAATTATGATTCCATTAATTGCGGATGTAGAAGAATTAAAATGGCTTAAAGCAAAATTGGTTCCGGTTATCGAAGAAACCATGAAATCTTATGGAGTAACTTTGAAATATGAAATCGGAACCATGATTGAAATCCCACGAGCAGCAGTAACTGCCGATGAGATTGCCGCCGAAGCTGAGTTCTTCTCTTTTGGAACTAATGATTTAACTCAAATGACTTATGGGTTTAGCCGCGATGACGCGGGAAAATTCATTAAAGATTACCTGAGGGAAAAAATCTTGGTGGAAGATCCATTTAAGAGTGTGGATCAAAAAGGTGTCGGTAAACTGATGAAAATGGCAGTGGAATTGGGCCGAGCCGGTAATAAACATTTGAATATCGGTATTTGTGGAGAGCAGGGTGGAGATCCAGCCACGGTTAAGTTCTGTCATAATATCGGTCTTAATTATGTGTCTTGCAGTCCTTATCGGGTACCAATTGCAAGACTGGCGGCAGCTCAGGCGGTAGTAGAGGCTAGTAAGTAGTGAATTAGTAAATAGCTAATAGCAAGAAAACCCCCTCGGAATGAGGGGGTTTTTGGTTGTTGATTAATTATTGATAAATTATATAATTCTTGTTGGGAACAAAGTATTTTGTTCGCAAAATAGGGCGTCAGCCCTTTTTTTGTTTTATAAGGGGTAGCGATGATATTTTATTTTCTTCGTTTTTATAAGGAAAAATATTTAGCGAGATAATTTTGTTTTCAAATGAACTTTTCTTTATAAAATGGTCGCTCCTGGCATTATGATTTGGAATGAAATAGTCAAATAAAGGGAAACTGATAAGATCTGAAAGTTGTGTTCCTAAATGATTCTGTGATTTTTGGATTATTAATAAATCTGTTATATGGTCCCGAATTTCTTTACCACTTAAAGATCCGGCTCCAATCTTTTGATACATATAAAAAGTGTCTAGTAATTGTTTATCTTCTTTTTCTCCTCTTGCCTCTGCAATAATAATCCCTCTTTTTCTTCTTTTACTGAGGTAATGATGAAATTCAGTTAATATAAATTTTAATGAAACTTCATATAAATTAATATCATTTGGGAAAGATGGTTTACATAAATTTGGTTTGATTTTTTTAACTTTATCTAATTTATTTTCTGGAAAAATTCCAAATGAAAGTGCCAACTCTTTTTTGTCAATAAAACTAGAAATAATTTTAAAGTTTGTTTCTTTTATTAAATTATTTAATAAATCAATTAAGCTCATTTTTTTATCTGGTTTGACACCTAAGAAAGACCATTTTTTGTTGTTGTGTAATATGTCGACATAATGAAAAGGGATGTAAATTTCGTGGCCGCAACATTTTTCTTGTATTTTTCTTCCTCGGATATTTAAATCTGGATATTCAGCTCCGGGAATAATAACTCCACTTAATCCGAAATGAAATCGATCTCTATATTCTTTTATTTCTTTTCTAGTTTTTTTATAAAATTCGGCCAAATTTGGAGTTCCTGTTTCGTCTATGGCTAATATGTCGTATGAAATTTTCATTATTTATAATGAGAATATACCATTATAATTTGAACTTCAAAGAACGTTCATTTTGATTTTTATAGAGAAAAGTGGAGGTATGTTCGGAAACGAAATGCACCAGAATTCGATAAAAATAGTCGATTTTCTTGTAGGAGAAAATGTAAAGATTTCGAAGGAAGAATAAAAAAATGTTTATGCTGGAATCTGTTGTTGGTGTCTGGCTATAAGTCGAAAAATTCTATTTGGTGGGCCCCAACTATTGATTGATTCGCGATATTCTTCACCAAAAGCTTGTTGGGCATAATCTTGGTCAAAACAGAAGGCAGTTGGTCTCATGTAATAATAACCGTCTTTGCTGTCGCTATCGCGAAAAAGATTTCCAGCGGGTAATAGAACACCGTTAAATATAACTGGTTCTAAATTAATCATCATATGATTAACGTCAACGTGGTGTGAACCTTCTTTGAGATATTTTTTGCCATTGATGTCGATGATGTAGTAACTATTTTCATTAACTGAGGCAGAAAAATAGCTTTCCGAATCTTTACATGCTCCAGCTTTGAAGGAAACCCTAGAAGGAGAGACTGTAAGATCGGAAGTTGATTGAGATTGAAAAATTTGTTTAAGGGTATTAATCAGAAGAGCTACGGCTGGGTCTTTCGGAGTTTCTAAAGAATTTATTCTAGCAACAAGTTGATCTTCAGTATCAGTATCAACGGAAAAGAAATTAGAAAGTGAGCGGTTAGGGTCACTGACTAACTTGGCAATTTCGCGACCTAAAGTAACGTAGGAGTTGCCATAGCGTTTCTCGGATTTAGCGATGAGTTCGTTAGTTAAGTATTGACTAAGTTTGAGATTGGATTTTTCTAGAGCGCTAAAAAATTCAGTGGCAGTGGGGGTATATAAAAATTCGTTTCCTGGCGGATTGGATAAATCTAAAATTGGTTGCCAGCCTAATTCAGTTTCTTGAAAAGTTAGTTTCCATCGTTGATATTTATCAATGATGGTTTTATCTTCAGGTTGATTTGGGTCTAGATAAAAATTCAGCGGATATTTATCTGCTTTAGTGGGACTAATAGCCTTGACGGCATCTCCAAGTTTCTGATGCCTTTTGAAAAAAGTGTCATTTAAAACGGCTTTTCGGGCGATATCCCAATCTTGAGGTGTATTTTGGTTTGACTTATACTCAATAACTCGACCATCAGAACGAAGAGATGTGAGAAGCCCTAGTTTTTGTAGAGAATAACCGCCACCAAGTCCCCATTCAGAAATGGTTGCACTTACAGCAAGGCCATCAAAGGACATACCATATAGTGATCGTTCATTAAAACCAATTCCTTTTGGAGCTTCTAAATGTGGTTCTGTATCTCTAATTTGTTGAACAAAATCTTCTTGCTGATTTTTAATCCAAAGAAGGTCTTTTTGGGTGGCTTGTTGTCTGAGTTCTATTAATGCTTGAGGAGTAGTGTTTTGTTGAATTTCATGAGAATCATTTTGAGGGTGAAAAGAGGTATCTTGAAAATTTGCTGGTTGAGCGTCGATCATAAGTTAAGTGTAGCACTATAGAAATTGAATAATTACTTTTGAGTCTTATAATGTTGTTTTTTAGGTAGAAATGATATATAATAATGTTATATGTATCAAAAAGAACAAGATTTAATAAATGAGGCGGCTCGTAGACAGTCATTGAGTGATATAGACCTTCAAGATATAGCTCCTAAGAGGCCGGTATTAGCTGATGTCCCGTTAACCAGAGAAGAACGCCAGGAAATTTTTGAAAAGCAGGAAGCCAGAAGGGCGGGGATTAATCCGGTTAATAGCTAATTAGCTTTGTGCTATAATCGGCCAATATGAATAAAACAGAATTATGTAGCCAATTTTTAGGTTTAAAGAGACCTTCGGAAGAGGTGTTATTGGAAATTGATGAGAGGTTGTCGAGAACTTGGAATTTGCAACCTCAAGATGAGAGTGTGCTGGGAGCGAGATCTTATAAAAACGATGTTTGCGGTGTGTCGGTGGTGCATTCTGAGAAAAATGGTTTATTGGTGGTAGGGGTGACAAGTTCTAATGGCATGGGAGAGTTTGTGACTAAAGCGGCAGTATCTGCGGTGGAAGGAATTTATGAAACTTTAGGGAATATTTATGGGAGTTGTGATTTAAAACCAGGATGGGCCGGTAGAGGAAGTGTTTTAGTATTTGGCTCTGGTTCTCTTCCTGTTGAAGATAGGTCCAGATTAGTGGAAGAACTTCGTCCCAGGGTAATATCAATTTTGCCGTATCGTGATTTTACATGAGTTGTGTTGGATAAGTTGGTGTTGCTGAAGGAAGAGCATCTGAACGATAAATAATTTTTTTAAATTAAAAACGAGGCCGGGGTCAACAAAAAGCAAAATGCAAATTGTTGGCCACCGGCCTTAGATGAGTTGGAAGGAAGGGGTTGTTGGTTGTTAATAGAGATCGGCACGTTTGGGTTGGGAGGTGATACGAAGGCTTCCTCGTGCCCTCATGATCTCATCATAGCGTTTTTGGCAAATTATGGTTTGGTAGGCATCTTCGTTTATTGTGGCTATTGATGCCATTTCTTTTCTTTGCCTACCGAGGCTTTCCTTGTCTATGTGGAGATAGTAAATGTGCTGTCCGTTGGGAAGAAGATATGGTTGGCAAATAGCGACCAGTGGCTCTGCCATTTTGATCTCTCCTTTTTATTTTTAATTCTCCCCTTCCTTTTTTTTAAACTGAATAATCTGCGCGAATGCAGCATTTAGTTTAAAGTAGGGGTATTTTATCATAAATGGACTCTGAGGTATAATTTTTTATGATTAAAAGAATATTAGATGACAGTAAAGTAAAAAGTTTTGTTGATATTGCAGAAGTAAAAAAATGGCAAGGTAAGGTAACTGAAGCGCATAAAAAAATTCATGAAAGGACAGGTGAGGGAAGTGAGTTTTTGGGCTGGGTGGATTGGCCAATTAACTATGATAAAGAGGAGTTTGGAAGGATTAAAATAGCGGCAGAGAAAATTAGTAATGATAGTGAGGTGTTGGTGGTGATTGGAATTGGCGGATCTTATTTGGGGGCGCGAGCAGTTAATGAAGCTTTGGCAGGGGATAAAAAGGTAGATATCTTATATGCTGGGAATAATTTAAGCTCGCGGCAGATGCAGGAGGTTTTGGAACAAATAGAGGGTAAAGAGGTGAGCTTAAATGTGATTTCTAAATCAGGGACAACAACTGAGCCAGGACTAGCTTTTAGAATTTTAAGACAATGGATGGAAGAAAAATATGGGGATGAAGCAGGTAAAAGAATTTATGCCACAACCGACAAAAAGAAAGGAGCTTTAAAAAATTTGGCTGACCAAAAAGGTTATGAAACTTTTGTGGTGCCGGATGATATTGGAGGAAGATATTCGGTTTTGACGGCAGTGGGAATGTTGCCAATTGCGGTGGCAGGGATAGATGTTGAGGGTTTGATGGCAGGGGCGGCAGAAGCAAGATCTAATTATTTAACCGATGATTTGGATAAAAATGATGCTTACACTTATGCAGTTTACCGAAATATTTTATATAAACAGGGAAAGCAAATTGAAATTTTAGCTAATTATGAACCGTGTTTGCATTTTGTGGGGGAATGGTGGAAACAGCTTTTTGGGGAAAGTGAAGGTAAGGATAAAAAAGGAATTTTTCCGGCTTCGGTTGATTTAACCACCGATTTACATTCATTGGGACAATTTATTCAAAATGGTAATAGAAATTTATTGGAGACGGTTTTGAAAATAGAAGAAGATAAAATTGGAATAAAAATACGAAGACAAGAAGATGATTCTGACGGATTAAATTATTTGGAAGGAAAAACTTTGGAAGAGGTAAATAAAGTAGCCATGGAGGCAACAAAATTAGCTCACGTGAGTGGCGGGGTACCTGTTTTAGGGATAGATTTGCCTAAACTTGATGCTGGCACTTTGGGATATTTGATTTATTTTTGGGAAAAGGCATGCGCTATGAGCGGATATTTATTGGGAGTAAATCCGTTTGATCAACCAGGAGTAGAAGAGTATAAAAATAGAATGTTTAAAGGGTTGGGTAAGCCAGGGTATTAAATACTAGATGTTAGATTTAAGATTCTAGATTTTAGAATAAAACTTCAAAAAATATTTTTAAATTATAGTTTCGAATCCAAATTTATTAATACCATAGGTTTAAGTCGGTAGTGTATAATAGGTTTTGATGAATTTGGTGCAGCTACCGATTTTAATTGATCCACATACCCATTGTCGGGATTTTGAACAGTCTGACAAAGAAACTTTTGCTACCGTATCGCAAGCAGCTTTGGCCGGAGGATATGGTTATATTGCCGATATGCCCAATCATAGCCATCCAATTGTAGATAAAAAGACTTTGGATGAATTAAAAGAATTCGCCGGCAAACAAATAGTAACGGATTTGGGAATTTATTTGGGAGTAACGGCCCAAACTGTTGATTTGGCCGAGAGAAATTTTAAAGAATGCGTAGATGGGGTGAGAGGGTTGAAAATTTATATGGGGGATACTACTGGTGGTTATATTGTTGATAAAGACGCTGATTTAGACAAAATTTTTAGAGCTTGGGAAAGCGAAAAACCGATTTTGGCTCATATTGAGGGAGAAACTTTGATAAAAGCGTTGGAATTGGCGGAAAAATATGGCCGAAATTTATATGTGTGTCATGTATCTTGCAAAGATGAATTGGATTTAATTAGACAATTTCGTCAAAGACGGCCAAAAAATATTTGGGTAGAAGTGACACCACATCATTTATTTTTAAGAGATGAAACCGGGGTTGATCCTTTTAAACAAATGAAACCGCCTCTTTCTTCTGAGGAAGATGTGGAGGCTTTGTGGCAGGCAGTTAATAATGGGGAAGTTGACACAATTGGAACAGATCATGCGCCGCATACTAAAGAAGAAAAATTAAGCGAAAAACCACCATCCGGAGTGACCGGTTTAGAAACCGCGGCAGTTTTATTGTTACAAGCAGGAAAAGAGGGAAGGATTTCTCAAGAAAAAATAGTGGAGTTGACTCATGATAATCCGATAAAAATTTTTGGACTAGATAAAAATAAATATGATAAGGCTTTCGTTTATTTAGAAGAGGGTAATTTTGTGATACAAGATGAAGGATTAAAAACTAAATGTGGTTGGACACCATTTAAGGGAATGAAGGTGTCGCATAAGGTAAGTGAAGTGTTTTTTGGCGATAAAATAGTTTACAAAAATGGGGAAATATTAGTTAACCTTGGAGAAGGAAAAATAAGATGAAATTTTTGACTAAAAATGTGAGTGGTAGATTTACCGTACCTTCGGGGATAGTTGGTACTGAGGTAGCGGTCTTAAAGAGACTGTCTGGGATAAAAGAAGTTGGAGTATTAACTACAAAGAGTATTAGTT
>CAZWUG010000011.1:13523-21764 GCA_964637525.1 uncultured Gammaproteobacteria bacterium
AAACCAGTAGTGGTTAAAATATCACCTAATTTGGATGTAGATAGAAGTGTGGCGGCGGCGGTAAATGGTGGAGCGGCAGGAATTGCGGCCATTAATACAGTGGGACCTTTTGAGTCAGATATTTTGTCAAATGGCCGCGGGGGAATGTCGGGTAAAAAGGCGTTGGAAACGGGGTTATCGGTGATTAGTGAAATTAAAAAAGTAGCTGGGGATAAATTGAGTATAATTGCCAGCGGAGGAATCTCGACAGTAGTTGATGCTAAAAGATATTTACAGGCCGGAGTAGATATTTTGTCGGTGGGGTCGGTGTTGGCCGGAATGAGCACCGACGAAATTGAAGAATATTTTGGCAGATTAGAGGAAGATTTTAATAAAGGAACTAACAGAGCAGCGGAGTTAATAAAAAGTAATTTAAATATGGAATATGAAGAAATGGAAGTGGAAGGAAATGTTAAATTTACCGATGATTTGTGTTGGTTAAAATTTAACAAACCATTTAAAGCCGAACCGGGGCAGTTCGTGATGTTTTTTATACCGGGATTTGGGGAAAAACCGTTTTCTTTTTATAATAAGTCGGGAGAAAAATTAGAAATTTTGTGCAGTAAAAGGGGTTGTTTGACCGAGAAAATGTTTGAATTGAAAGCAGGAGACAAAGTAAAAGTGAGAGGACCATATGGAGTACCGTTAAATATAGCTAGAGATAAGAAGATTTTGTTTGTGGCTGGAGGAACGGGGATAGCGGCATCAAAAGCATTTTTTGAAACTTATGATAATTTGGTTTTGATGGTGGGGGCTCGATCGGGTTGTAGATTATCGGGGATTGATAAATGGTGGGGTAAAGGAAAGAAAATATGTTATACCGATGATGGAACTTTTGGAACTAGAGGAGTGGCTACTAATGATGTTAAAAAAGTGATAGATGAATTTAAACCGGATTATATTTTGGCTTGTGGGCCGGAAGTGATGAATAAAAGTTTGGTAGCGGTATTGTCCGATGATGATTTAAGAAGGACTTATTTAATGAGAGAAAATGAGACTAAATGTGGTATTGGGATTTGCGGCCGGTGTGCCGATGAAAAAGGAAACAGATATTGCGTGGATGGATACAGAGCGGAGAAGTAAATTTATTTTTTAAATTGCTCCCCTTTATTAAGGGGAGATGTCGACTCCGCAGCTGTTGGGGGCTGAGGGGTTTGAATAGAAAGACAGTGGGTTTTAAAAGGTTAGGGTTTTGATTGAGTTTGTTTCTTTTTTAGTTTTGGAAAGAGATAAAAGACCAGCCACAAAAACCCTAAAATGGCGACGGGAGATAGTGGGAGAACGAAGAATGAGACAGAAAGGGGGTCTGTATTCAGTGAAGAGTCGAGAGTGATGGTGGCGGTGTAGTGTCCGGGCCAGAAAGGGGGAGAGATAGTGCAATTGGTTTGATTGTCGCAAGTGAATCGACGATAATAATCAGCCAGGACATTTTGGGAATCGAGCTTTAATTCTTTGATAACTTTGTCACCTTTGGTGAGGGTAATTTTGCCCGAAGTTTTGAAAAAATAGTTAGAATTATTTTGGACTTGTCCAGAAAAGGTGATAGGAGTAAAAAAAACGTCTTTGATTTTTGGCGTGAGAGAAACTTTTTGAATCAATCCTTCTGGCTGGGGGGATTCAATGTCAGAAACACTTAAAAGGACGTGAGAACCGATTTGCCCTGTGATTTGGGAAATAGTAGTGTCATTAGCAGATGTGTCAGGTGACTGATAAACAAAGAAGGTAGAGTAATAATCACTTAATTTGGTTTGAGGTGAAGCAGTAATTTTGAGTACTAGTTGTTTGGTTTCGTTGGCTTTAAGAGTAAATGGTTGACCTAGTTGGACATCAGAATTATTGAGAGAAAAATTAATATTGGGATTGGAAATCAAATTCGAATAAGTGACTGAACCGTTATCACCAGAGGGGAGAAAGGGTAAAACTTTAGTGTTGACACTGATGTTTTGATCGGAATTGTTAGTCACTTGATAGGCTTGAATAAGAGTGACTCCTGGTTTTAGAACGAATTCTGTTTGAGGAGGAGAAAGAGATAAATTAAACATATATAAGTTGTAAAGTAAAAAGTAAAAAGTAAAAAGTAAAAATATTTTTCATATTAATATTAATATTTGGGGATGGCGATAAGATTAATAAGATTTTGGTAAAATCCGGCGGGTTGGTATTGAGAGATGTTAATTTTGTAAGTAAGGGTGGCGGTATGGTCTTTGACGGCAGAATTTTCTGACATGAAAATAATTGGCTGTTCACTACGGGAAGTAGCGGCAAATGGTCGGTAGTAAGTAGAGTTGGTAAAATAACTAGAAGTACCGTTACCAGTGGCGTTAAAACCAAAACCATATTTGTTTGATTGAGACCAAACCCCGGAATTAGAAATGGAACAATTGGTATCACAGTTAGTGTCGGGGATGGTTGAGGAACTAATAGTTTGAAGTGGGTGATTGGCGATGGCTAAAATTTCATAGCCCTTACCGGAAGGAGTGGTAATGGTGACGGTGTTGGTTTGAGTGGAGCCTACATTGGGAATAAGTGAACCAAAATCCAGGTCTAAATCGCTAACGCTAAAAGAAAATTTTTCCATAGAGTCGTAGATGTATTGGAAACCAGCCTTAACGGTGTAACCGGTAGAGGTAAATTTTCCGGGAGCATTTTGTCCGACGGTGTCGGTAAGTTGATAATTAGTTGAAGTTTTTTTGCCGCTGGTCATGTTAAAATTTCCCCAATCAATATGATAGCTAGTAGAGTCGAAAGTCTGGGCAAATGAGATTGTAGGTTGTAGATGGTAGGTCGTAGATAAAAACAATAAAGTTAAAAAAACGATTAAATAAAGTTTAATTTTAATTTTCTTCATCTGATTGTTTATCGACTTCATCTTTGAGCTTTTCTGAAGAATTAAGCAATGATTTGGCTGAGTCTTTGATGTATTTTAATTTCTCTTTTTGACTGGGTTGAAGCGGAGTGGAAAGGAGTTCAGAAGAATTATCGATAATTTGGCAAATGCCAGTTTTAAATTTTAAACTTAACCACATCAAGACATTGGTTTCGTCAAGACTGATATCATTTTCTATTTTAGTTTTGTCTAAATATTGTTTGCCGATAAACCAGGAAAGTGGAGCAATGAGTAAAAGTGACAGCAAAGGTATAAGTGAAGTAAGAGAATCAAGTGATTGGGAGAGTAATAGAATTAAGATTAAAGAAAGACCAAGAGTAATGGATGGAGGGTTCTGGAAAGCAACAGTAAAAAGTAGAAAATAGATAAGAAAGAAAAAGGGAGAATTAAAACCTTGAGTATAGAAAACAGTTAAGCAAATGATAAAGGCAATCAAATGAAGAGAAAAATATTTTTTGAAAAGAGAAACAAAAATAAAGACTATGGAAATGGCAGCAATGATTTGAGGAACAAATTCTGCATAAGAAGAAATCGAAATTAGGTAGGCAGTGAAAGAAGAAACTAAAAATAACAAAAGACTTAATAATTGGGTCATTAATATAGTATAGAATAGTTTATGAACTTGGGAAAGTTAGTTAAGTTTAAATGGATTGATGGATTGTTAATTTTGGGTATTTTGTTAGTGATGGCCGGAATCGGAATGAATTTTAAAGACAGTTTTTGGGAAAAAGCGGAGGTTAAATTGACTGCGTCAAAAACTTCGCATTTAGACGGGCAGATTACGTCACAAATAACTAATGATGGACAAGGTGATAGTAAGGTAATGATTGATGTGGGGGGAGAGGTAATAAAACCAGGTGTTTATGAATTAAAGAGTGGAGATAGAATTAATGATGTTTTGGTGGTGGCAGGTGGCTTATCAGCTAAGGCTGATCGTGATTGGGTAGAGAAGAACTTGAATAAAGCAGAAAAATTAGTTGATGGACAGAAGATTTTTATACCCCGCCAACAGCTAACGCAGTTAGGCGGGCAGGCTAAGGTTGATTCTGTTTTGGGGGTTGTTAATAATGAAGCTAAAATAGTCCGGATTAATACAGCAACTTTGGAACAATTAGATATACTTAGTGGGGTTGGACCGTCTATTGCCCAAAAGATAATTGATTATCGAACTAAAAATGGGGGATTCAAAAATATTGAAGAATTAAAATTGGTGAGTGGAATCGGAGATAAATTATTTGAAAAAATCAAGGATGAGATAGCACTGTAAATTAGTTTTTAGGTCGTAGATTGTAGATCGTAGAATTAAATTTTATAAAAATGATTTTAAATAAAATAAAGGAGATCTCCCTTTTGTCCCCGATAAAATCGGGACAGGCGCCGGGAGAAGCGGCGAAGCCGAAAGGGATTTTAATTTGGGGAATGGTTTGTTTAGTAGGTTTTGTGATCTATAGGTTTGTAAAAAGGGATAGTTTGATATATGTAATAAATCAAAGTTTGCCGGGTACGGAAGCAGGGTTATTGAATGGCATGTTGTGGGGAGATAAGAGTGGTTTTAGTAAAGATTTTTATAACCAACTAAAAAATAGTGGGTTGGTTCACTTGGTAGTGGTGAGTGGCACAAATGTAATTTTAGTGTTTAAAGGACTAGTAGAAAATTTAGCTAAATTAATTGGACGGAAAAAGGCGATTGGATTAGGGTTTGTGTCGGTTTTGGGATATTTGGAAATAGTTGGCTGGGAAATCCCGGTGGTGAGAGCCATGATTTTAGTATCAGTGATGTATTGGGGACAAATCTTGGGGAGAAAATATAGTTTGGTTAGAGGGTTAATTTTTAGTGTGTTGATAATAGTATCGGCTTGGCCCGGATCATTAGCAGAGGTGAGTTTTTGGTTGAGTTTTTTGGCGTTTATAGGAGTGGCAACTTGTCCATGGAAAGGAATATTGGCCTCAAGTTTTTGGGTGAGTTTATGGATTAGCCCGATAATGGGTCTATTTTTTGGGAAAATAAATTTAGTGGGGCCGGTAAGTAATATGTTGGTAGTTTTGGTAGTGGAAACGATGACAATAATTGGTTTTTTGGGATCGACTTTGGGGGTGTTTATACCAATATTGGGAAAAATGATTTTATGGTTTATCTGGCCTTTATTAAAATATTTTGCAATGGTGGCGGAGATGATAGGGAATTGGGGGTGGGTGAATTTAGAGGCAAAATTTAATTATTTGATATTGTTAGGGTGGTATATGATATTGATTTGGATAAAATTAAACCCCTCAGTTTCACTTCGTTTAACAGCTCCCCTTGAAAAGGGGAGCAGCTCTGATTTTTTAAATTGAGAAGGAAGGGTTAAAATAGTGGACAAAGGAGTTTGAGTTATGAGGTATTTAGTTGACGTTGAAGCAAAAACAAAAAGAGGAAATATAAAGTATTTGGATAAATTAAGAGAAATTGCCCGGAGAAACAGAAGGAACCCTACTCAAGCAGAATTTGTGATGTGGCAATACTTAAGAAGAAATAAAATGGGATATAAATTTACCAGACAAAAACCAATTTTTAAATTTATTTTAGATTTTTATTGCTCTGAGTTATTATTGGCTATTGAGGTTGATGGTGACTCTCACGATTTAAAAGCCGACTATGATTTGGAAAGGGATAAATATTTAGAAAGATTGAACATAAAAACATTAAGGTTTAAAAATGAGGAAGTTTTAAGCAACTTTTTGAAAGTTAAAGATGAACTTCTCCCCTTAATCAAGGGGAGATGGTCCGAAATTTCGGACCAGAAGGGTTTTAAGACAGGGAGGGGAGGGTTTTAAATGAAACGATTAATTTTATTTATTAGCTTAGTCGGTTTAGTGATAATGTTTTGGCTGACATTGCCACGGACGAAACCGGTGGTAATAGTTTGTGATGTAGGACAGGGAGATGCGATTTTGGCAGCTTACAAAAATACTCAAGTATTGTTTGATGTGGGACCGGATAATAAAAAGGTGCTGAAATGTTTGGAAAATCATATGCCGTTTTGGGACAAGACAATCGAAGCTGTGATTTTGAGCCATGGAGATAGTGATCATACAGGTGGTTTAAATGATGTGATTAAATTATATAAAGTTAAAAATTTTTTCAGTAATGGATATTTAGATAAGGATATTGAACAAAAAATTTATTCAAAAAAAGTAAGCCAAAATGATGTGATTAGTATTAGTTTATTTGATTTTGAGGTGGTCTGGCCTGAAGGGAATCCGGAAAAAAAAGAAGATGGTAATGGAAATTCGGTGGCGGGGATATTAACTGTAAAAGATAAAGTTTGGTCAATGTTTTTGAGTGGGGATATGGAAAGTGACGGTGAACAAAAATTAGTTTGGCGACAAGTGTTAAACAATTCAGTGACGGTTTTAAAAGTGAGTCATCATGGATCTAAAACGGCTACAAGTGAAGAATTATTAGAAATATTAAAACCGAAAACAGCAGTGATTAGTGTGGGGAGAAATAATAAATTTGGTCATCCAACATTGGAAGTTTTGGAGAGGCTGAAGAAAAGTGGAGCCAATATTTTGAGAACGGATATAGAAGGAGAAATCATGGTTGAGGTTGACTGAAAGTTTGGTAGATTTTTTCAGAGATGGCTTTGATGGTCTGATTGGCTTTGGAGATATCGGTACCTCGGGTCATAACACAAAGGAGGTAGGGTTTTTTGGGTAGGTAGATAATACCGCAGTCATGAAGTTGAACTTCACCAGTATCAAGATATTTTCTTTCGCCAAATTTGTGAGCAATAGAAATGTTTTGAGGGATTCCGGCGACCAGGGCATCTTGGTATTCACTTTTGGCCAAAAGTGATAGGGCCTTTTCAGACATATCTTGGTTAAGGTATGAAGCATTGAAAAGGATTCGATAAAAAGAAGCGTAGTCCTTGACGGTAATAATGTTTCCATTAGGGTTGTTATAGGCTTTGGAAATATCAATATCAAGGTCCTGATAGATTTTCATTAATTCGTCATTGCCGAGATTGGAAGACAAGTCATTGTAAGCATCATTGTCGGAATAGACAATCATTCTCTCTAATAATTCTTCAATGGTGTATTTCTTGTTGGGCTCGATGGTAGTTTCCGGCTTGATATTTTGAATATTGGTGCCGCTGGAAGAGTCGACGGTGTTAGTGATTTCCTTTTGGAGAATAGAAGGATCATCTTCGGCCTTTTTGAGATAGGTAATTAAAAGAGGAACTTTGATGAGACTGGCAGGGGAAAAATATTCATTGGCGTTGATACCAAACCAGGGTCCGTTATTTAAATCACGAAAATAAACAGCAGAGTAACTAATATCTTTTTTGGCGACTTCACGGTTAATAATATCTCCAATAGTCTCTTTAAGAGAAGAAAGGTTGTTATTTTGTTCAATATCGGTGTTACATTCGAGAATGGGATTGATATATGTATAATTGAAATTTTTGCGAATGATTTGATTTTCTTCGGGAGGATCGTTATTTTTGATTTTAAAAGCCAGAAAAAACCCGACGAAAAAGGTAAAGACTAAGCTAAATATCCAGATCAGAATAGTTTTTTTAGATGACATAAAGGTAGCTTTATATTATCATAATAAAAAGGTCAAAGAGATGATAAAATGGTTGGTAGTTTATGAAGGATTTTAGGTTAATCGAAAATAAGTGGCAGGAATATTGGGCGGCCAATGTTGAAGCTATGGCGGCTAAAAAGGACTCGAAGAAGCCTAAAAAATATGTTCTGGTGGAATTTCCGTACCCAAGCGGCAGTGGGTTGCATGTGGGCCACGCCTTTAGTTTTACCGGAGGGGATGTCTATGCCCGGTTTAAAAGAATGCAGGGATATAACGTTATGTTTCCTATGGGTTGGGATGCTTTTGGTTTACCAACAGAGAACTATGCCATAAAGATGAAACGAAAGCCTCAGGAAATAACTAGAGAGAATACCGATATGTTTCGAAACCAGATGAAGCGATTGGCTTTCTCTTTTGATTGGAGCAGGGAAGTCAACACAACCGACCCGGATTATTATAAATGGACCCAATGGATTTTTATTCAGTTATTTAAAAAAGGGCTGGCTTATAAGAAAGAGATGCCGATTAATTGGTGTGCGTCGTGTAAGATTGGTTTGGCAAATGAAGAAGTTATTGACGGTAAATGTGAAAGATGTGGAGCGGAGGTTTCCAGGAGAAATATATCTCAATGGATAGTTAAAATAACAGACTATGCCGATAAGCTGATTGAAGGTTTAAACCAGACGGAGTTTATTGAGAAAGTAAAAATGCAGCAGGTTAATTGGATAGGGAAATCGGAAGG
>CAZWUG010000012.1:0-21592 GCA_964637525.1 uncultured Gammaproteobacteria bacterium
CGTCAATAGGTATTAATTTGTAATTTATTAATTCCAAATCTGTTCCATTTTTCGATCATTAAAAAACTCCAGCTAATATATTCACATCATCATTTAGAAACTTTTCAACTAATTTTCTTATCCGAGTAGAATCCCAACAGCGGAGCACTAAACACTCAAATTTATCCTAAATTTGTACCATTGTTCGGGCACTAACGGATTTTGAGTCCAATAAAACTCTAAATTATCGTATTTTTCTTTATTTCTTTAGAGTGATTAAACTTTATCATCTTACCCCTGGTATATCGGTTTTATAAAAATATCCAGAAACTAATCAGCTAGATGTTTTTTAAAGAAATCAACCGTTCTTTCCATTGCCTTATTAAAAGCCGGATTACTCAAATTGTGATCGCCTTTTTCATAAATATACAACTCAACCTCTTTTCCTTTATCCTTCAAAACCTTTTCCAGTTCTTCGGACGTATCCACTGGCACACTGTTATCCGCTGTTCCGTGGTGCAGCTGGATCGCTCCGATATCATTTAAAAAATTATAAGGGTCAATACTACTCCAAAAATCCGGATTTTCTGACGGCAACCTATTTTCTTTGACTATTTCCGGCCGATTTTTTCCGATATTCAAAAAAGAAATTTTACTATTATATTTTTCCAGCATTCCCTCAAAACTGCCCACTACTCCAGCCCAAAACACACCTGCTTTCATTTCATTTGAAACTGTCATCGCTCTCAGCCCAATTTCTCCACCGTTAGAATGTCCCCATATCCCAACACTGTTTGAATCAGCTTCAGGATATTTTTTTAATAAACTAATTGCGTTTAATGTATCTACTACATAAGCCTCAGAAAAATGACCATTGACCGGTTCACCTTCAGAATCTCCATGTCCTCTTAGATCAATTTTAAATGTGATAAATCCGTTTCTAGCTAAGCCATCCTGATATGCCACATAGCGCTCTGTTGTCCGGTAAACGTTTGGAGCAATATATCCATGAACGAAAGCAATAACCGGATATCCTGATTCCGGTTTTTTTGTCTCAGGCACCGTCAGCAACCCATATATTTTGTTACCATCAGAGTTATATGAAGCAATATAACGAGAATAATTAAAGCCTCTTGATAATGTTTGCTCAATCTCTATATTGCTGCCCTCATAAGTTCTTTGCCTTAATGCTTCAATTGACATTGGATATAAAATTGGTGATGGTGATAGTGTGACAACTACAGGGTTTGATGTTTCATTTCCTCTTCTTCCTGAATTTGTCCAAATAAACAATCCTGTTAAAACAATTAACTCCAGTCCAATTAAGAAAAACTTTTTTAAAGCCATACCATATTCTATCAATAAACAAAAATTAGCTCTGTTTATCAAATTACATTATTAAGTAATACTAACTCTTTTCTAAGGTCAAGAGCCCAAACTGCAAAATAGACTTCATGATTAACCTTGGTGTCTGTTTCAAAATAAGATAGAAATTGAAAAAGCTATAGATAAAAAAAGAAAAAATAAACTTAATGAAGATCTAATGAGTCAAGAAGTGGTTATTTTTGTAAACAATCAATCACCTTTAACCCAATTCTATTTCTCTGTTCGAGTCATATAATCCCAAAAAGGTATAATAACTTATGGACTATAACCAACTAGCAACAAAAGAGGTCGTCAATAAGACGATCAAGTCTCTCAACTCAAACAATATTGAAACTATTTTAGTAAAAAACGGCAGAGAGGTTCTTAGTAAGTTAAAAAAACTTATTCCAAAAGGTGCATCGGTAATGAACGGATCTTCGGTAACATTGGAACAAATTGGCTTTGTTGATTATTTAAAATCTGGCAAACATGGTTGGAATAATCTTCATGAAAAAATTTTGGCAGAAAAAAATGTAGCTAAACAAGCGGTTCTCAGGAAACAATCAGTCCTCTCAGATTATTATTTAGGTAGCGTTCATGCCCTTATGGAAAATGGTGAATTTATTATTGCCTCTAATACTGGCAGCCAATTGCCGCACATCGTTTTTACTTCACCAAACTTAATATTTGTAGTTAGTACCAAAAAAATAGTTCCTGACTTTTCTGAAGCAACGAAACGTTTAGAAGATTATGTTGTCCCTCTTGAGGATAAACATATGAAGGAAAAATATGGCGTCAGCACCTCACTCAATAAAGTGGTTATTTTTAAAAATGAAAATCCAATCTTAGGCAGAAAAGTTTGCATAATTCTTGTAGAAGAAAATTTAGGCTTCTAAAACCATCACATTTTTAATAAAATAGATCTGTCGACAGGGGATCTATCCATTCATCCAGTTCATCTTGATTTTGCACATAACCTCTTAAATCCAAAGTGTCTTTGTGAATCGAAAAATGAAGATGTTTTCTTTCATTATCAGTTTCATTTGAATATCCATCTCCTAATATTCCAATCTGATCATTTTTATTTACTTTTTTCGTCTTCATTATCCGGTTTGGATCTAGATGCCCATACAAAATATAATAATCATTATTTTTAATTTCACATTTTATCACCACCACTCCTCCATAACCGGATACCCATCTTGATAAGGCGATTTCTCCGCTACACATTGCCCAAACCGGTACATCTTCCTTTGTATCTTCATACTCTATATCTACCCCTGTATGCCATCCCGAAAAACGTTCTGGTCGAACCGGAGATGTTTCTGGGGTAATATAAATTCCAAAAGGTTTTTTGGTAATTCTTTGTCTGAATTCTGCAATCGGATAAAATGCCTCTGTTTTTTCTATTAGTTCAACCGTCGGGGTTACTGGAATAAAACTATTTTTTATTTTTGACCCTTCCTGATATTTTAAAAAAAATAAAAAAAATATTAAAACCAAGCCCAAAAATAATACTAATAATAAAATATTTTTTTTCACTCTTTTATTTTAAATACCAAATTTATTTTTATAACTCATTATCCCAGATAAAACTTAAACTTGAATACATATAAAAAAGATTGAATTTCACCAATACTCCAATTTTTAAATCAGATTTATCCCAACGATAAAAATACTTAGATCAGGCAGCCACTAATAGCTAATTCTAATCTAATAAGCTATTGCGTGACTATGGCAAAAAGTGGAAAACATGAGGTCTATAGCTTCTTTTCAGGAATAGTGTTGACTTAACCGTGGGTGTAACTCCCACATTCTTTTTCAATTTTTCTTCATATTATTTATAATCCCCTGTATCTGACATAAAAAGATATAGTAAGATTGACATTGTTACTACCATATAGTACATTCGGGACATGCTAGAAATATTGCATAAACCAGATTTTGATATCGGAATAGTTGGTTCCGGTATTGCTGGAACCGTCGCGGCCAAATCATTAAGCGCAGAGGGGTACCGAGTAGCTTTGATTGGAAAAGATTACAATCATCCTCCTCCAAATAAGTCTTTATTTGTTAATGAAGACCACTTAGATCCTGAATTAGTAAGTGATCTTTCTCAAAGAGGAGCTTTGTTTCCGACTCCTCATGTTCAATTAATTAACGCGGATAATCAAACTTATAATTGGGCTAGAAAAATGTACCGTGATGGAACAACCTCTGCTTTGTTACATCCGGCAATTATTGATTATTATCAAAATCAAACCAATGGAAAGATTGAAGTCGTTAGCGGCATCGTCAGCCGATCATATGAAAACGCCGACAAAGTAAAATTAACTTTGGATGATAGACGAGATATTACTTGTTCTTATCTTGTTGATGCCTCTGGAGATTATAGTTCTGTAACTAGGCAACATTACATAGAAAATAAAGGGAAAATGCTTAACGATGACCCTGTTGGATTATGGATACGTGGATATAAAGTCTATGGTGAATTCACCCCTGGCACCCTAATTGATCCTATTGGAGAAAAAATTGGCTTAAGTTGGATTCTTCCTTATACAGCTGATTATGGCGATATTATTGCTGCGAATTTTTGCCGATTATCTCAATTAAACCCGAAAACACAAAAAGAAACACTCTCTAATTTAATAAATTTTTGTCAGGAACAACAACTTTGTACCGTAAAACAAATAGAAGAACCGTTAATCGGTTTTATCCGGTGTGAACCGATAAAAAAGGAAACTGCCGGTGTTACAAAAAGAGTGTTTCCGTTAGGATCTTCTGCAGGCATGGGATCACCTTTAATGGCTGAAGTTGTTCCTGCTGCTATTCACTGGGCTGAATACTTATCTAAAGCAATCTCTAATCATCTTACCCCGGCCCAATTTTATGACATATGGAGACGTAAAGAAGCCATGTTCCCTTATGATGTTGAAATGGCAATGTTAAGTAGGAGGATGGAAAAACAAAAAAAGGGGATATATGGCAGTAACACACCTATATACCAAACAATCATTAATCAGTTACCTTTTGAAGCCCAAAGAGAGGTCTTGATGAATCATAGAATTCCAGTTAAATACTGGAGTAAAATAATTTTTGCGGTTTTAGAGAGTAGAGAATTAATTCCCTATCTAGCTGATTTTTCAGTACATTTTACCAGGGTAAAAATTAGAGAAGGGATCTAATTTATTTATCAATTCAAATAACCAGAGAACTTGATAAAATTCTCAACCAACATCCAAATCAAAAACCTTCAACCCTTTTTAACACTAACGCCAAAGACTTCATTCAAGATTAACTCCCAAACATGTTTCATTTTGAATTTAGAATTTTGTATAATCAACTATGAATTATCTCGTGATTATCCGCGGTCCTTTAGGTATAGGCAAGACTACTATTTCCAAATTACTTGCCCAAAAATTAAACGCCAAATATTTTTCTGTTGATCAAATTTTAGAAGAAAATAAACTTAATCTGGTCGATGAAAAAATCGGTTGTATCCCCTCAAAAAATTTTCTAAAAGTTAATCAAATAATTATTCAAGACATTATCAAAAATAATCAATCGGTTGTTGTCGATGGGAATTTTTATTATCAAAATCAAATCGAAAATTTAATTCAAAATGTTTCTTTTAAAACTTTTGTTTTTACTTTAACGGCTCCACTGGAAATTTGTATTCAAAGAGATTCTCAGCGACCAAATCCACACGGAATTGGCGCTGCTACTGCTGTTTATAATCTAGTTTCTAAATTTAATTTTGGAGAAACGATTGATATTTTTAACTCAACTATAGCAACAAGCCTTCAGATAATTTACTCAAAAATAATTTAGTTGATTTCTCCCCCAGCCGTCATATTATGTTAGTATAAATTATATGGATGATCAAAGTAATTTAGCTTCTCCCCAAATCACCAAAACGCCATTCACCGACAACCAATATTTTGAAATTATTAAAAAATATAAGGATTTTAATACCAGAACCGGCAGAAAACAGTATTGGTTTTTTGTTTTAATCAATACTATTATCTCTATTGTTCTCAGTTTTTTGTGGTGGCCCCTGGCTCTTATTTTCCAATTATTAATTTTTACCCCAAATTTAGCCATCACTGTTCGTCGACTTCATGATGTTAATAAAAATATTTGGTACATTTTTATCCCTGTCTACAATTTAATTCTTCTTTTCAAAAAAGGCACCAGTATTGACTCTCCCAATATTTATGGTTCAATTGTCGAGAGTAAAATAAATCTCAAATTACTTTATATACTAGCTTCTATTTTATCAATCCTTTTTATTGCCAGAATTGTTTTTACCCAACAACAAATCAAAAAACAGCAACAAAGCGGAGTCATTAACGTCCCCGAAAATACTGAAGCTAGCCGAGAGAAACTTGAAGAATTAAACCAAATCTCTCTCCAGGAAGTCCAACAAGCCCAAACTCTTGAAGAAATTATTAAAGCTTACCAAAATGCTCGCAAAGGTAGTCAGGCCAGTCTTGAAGGTGCTATGAAATGGATTTCTCTTTGCCAAACCAGCCAAGAAATAAAAGACGCTAGTAGTAATTTCCCGGCAAATAGCCAGGCTAGTATTGCCGCCCTAGAAAAATGGAAAGAATTGACCCAAAAAGAACTTGCCCAAGCTCAAACCATTGAGGATTTTAAAAAAGTATACGACAATGCCCCTAGCGACGAAGCTCTCAAAAGTGCTATTTACAATAAATGGAATGAAGTTTCTCTACAAAAAGTCGACCAAATTCAAACTATTTCAGAGGCGCAAAAAGCTTACAACAATTCTCCCAAAGGTAGTCAAGCCAAAACAAAAATTCTAGAAAAATGGAAAGATTTAGTTGCCCAAAAAATCAATCATTCTCAAAATTTTGAAGATATAAAAGATATCTACAATACTTCGCCCGATGACGATTCTTTAAAAAGTCAAATCATTACTAAATGGGTTCCTTTATGTCAAAATACCGCTCAGGCCAAAGAAGTCTATTCTCATGCCACTAACAGAGATGACCAGGAATTAGTCTCGGAAAAATGGAAAGAGCTAGCCGATCAAGAAATCAATCAATCCCAAAATTTCCAAGATATCAGCTATATCTACAATAATTTACCCGATGATGACAAAATCAAAAACAGTGCCATCATCAAATGGATTTCTTTATCTCAAACTTATCTAGAAGCCAAAGAAGTTTATGCCAATATTTCATCATCAAATTACGATGACCGGGAACAAGAGGCTTTTAATAAATGGGACTCTTTAGCCCTAAAAGAAATTGAACAGGCTCAAACTTTAGAAGCAGTCAAAGAAATTTACAATAACACCCCGGAAAATAGCACCTCCCGAAAAACCGCCATCGAAAAAATAAAAGAGCTAAGTTAAAAACAACCTTAAGCCATCTCTTATAAAATAACTATGAGTAAATACAATTCTCTTTGGCAATACGTTAAAAATAATAATCAACAAAATCTTACTCTCACTTTTGACGACATTAAAAATATTTTAGGATTCAAAATTGACCACTCTTTTTTAAATTATAAAAAAGAACTTAAAGACTTTGGCTACCAAGTCGAAAAAATCTCTCTTAAAGAAAAGAAAATTTTTTTCAATAAAGTTATCTAACTTTATATAACTTTTTTACATACCAATCCGAACCATTCTCATTATAAACCCCAAACATTTTTTCTTCTCCAAAATTTATTGTTTTTATTGGTGATGTTTTTAATTCTGGAATAGGTCCAAAGATATATTTTTCAGAGCTTTTTGATGGATTTAAATAATTTAATTCTTCCGGCTCAAATTTAGAAAAAAACAAATAATAGATATATCCTTGATTTATATTTTCATCGATTACTACTTTTTCAAATCTATTTTCATTTTCCTTTAAATAATCAAAAGACTCCTTTAGTCCATATTGGAATTCTTTAAAAGCCAGTTTTGGGTACCAGACATAATAAATCTTTGCAAATTTAAACACATTAAAAATTCCTAATAAAATCGTTACAGTTATTAAAATATTTTTTAAATCCTTTTTTAAAAATTTATCAAAATAACTGAAACAAAAAATAAAAAATATAATTACCAAAGGTAAACCATGAATAACTCTCAAAAGCATATTATGTGTCTCAGTTAAACTAGCCGCCAGAGGAAATAATAACAACCAAGTCAATAATAATTGGCAAACTTTTTTATCTATTCCTTTAATAACTATCTTTTTTAAAACGCCCAAAAAACATATTACCATCCCTAAATAAAAAAATGGCATTAAAAATTCATAAGAATTACCTAATCCTGGCACTTGATGCATCACATCAATATCACCCACACCAAAGTGAAAATCAGGCAGAAAATATTCACCATAACGGCTGATAATATTTCTTAAAATATTTTGTCCAGAAAAAACCGAAACAGTTCCAAATCGTGAATTATAAATAGGGTTAATCAAAGTCAGTATATAAATTGGTGATACAGTTATACCAAAAGATAGCCAAAAAATTAATAAATTTTTAATCTTTTTTCTCAAATAAATAATTCCTAAAACAAAAATAAATAAAGGCACGAATAATTTTTGAGTTGGATACGTTGCAGTTAAAATTCCAGCCATAACTCCAGGAACTATATAACGCCAAATTTTACCGTCTTGTTTAAATTTATCCTCAACCCATAAGAAAACATCTAAAAACAAAAAAAGAAAGAAAGAAACCACACTTGGAGGAACTGCCCATCTAGACAAGGCAATATGCCACGGCGAAATCGCCAATAAAAAAGCTCCGACCATCGCCAAATCTTTATTACTAAAAAAGTGTTTTAACAAAACATAAAACAACCAAACGGAAATTACTCCCGGTAAAGCTACCACCATTCGGACATTTAATACTGAAAGACCAAAAATTTTAATAAAAGGAACAGAAATATAAGTCAGTACTGGCGAAGCCCAATCATCAAAAGATTGAAGCATAATTGGCAAGAAATTCCCATGATGATCCCGAAAAGTTTTCCCTAAAACAAATGCATCATAACCATTAACTGCTTCATCTTGATTTAAAGCTGGGGGATTAGTTCCTAAATCAACAAATCTTAACCATGCTGCTACCAATAAAATTAATACTAAAAACATCGGATACTTATACTTTTTCATTACTCCTTAATTTAGCTTTTTATTAATCAAAAAACAACCATTATAAAATTTCCCTCAAAAATCAAAAAATTCAATTCGCCAAACAGATGAAGTAATTTTGTTACACTCATTTTATGAACAAAAAATTTTATCAAAGTTCTCTCAAATTCTGGTTTATTTTATTAATAGTGGCTCTTACCAACGCCACTATCAGAGAAACCACCTACAAACCTTTACTCACCCTATATTGGTATTTGGGCTCATCAAATTTAGCTCTCTCACTGGCATAATTTTATTTTTCCTGGCCATCTATTTCTTTCTCAAAAAAACCAAATACGATTACAATCGAAAAGATCTTTTTAAAGTTGGTTTATCGTGGATACTAATGACTATTTTATTTGAGTGTTTTATGAATATTTACATTCGTCATCTTACTTTTCACCAAGTTTTACAAACTTATTATTTTTGGAAAGGGGACACTTGGTTTTTGTTCTACTGTCTTTACTAATCTCACCCTTCATCGCTCACCGAAATATCAACAAAAAATCTTAAGCTTTCTGTTCTTTTTTAATCGTTTTCCAGTGGTACAAATACAATGGTACCCCCACCAATATCATTGCTACTGAATTCGAAACCTGTCTTTTTCTTTGATTAGTTTGTTCTTGTTTATTCCTCTTTTCTATTTCTTCTGCCGAGAGTGTTTGTTTACCGTCGACTACCGGCTCTGCGTAATAGGTGTATTCTGGAATCTTAAAAACATAACTTTTAAGTCCCAAATCTACCAACTGAATACTTCCAATAATACTAATTAACAAACCCACAAACGAAAATAAATACAAATATAATAGTCTGATATTAAATTTCATATTAATTAAGTATATCAAAATAAATTTTTCTGTCAGTATCATTACTCATGATTGACAATTATCACTCAAGCTTATTTCAATATCCACGGCCTTTGGTAAACAAAATAATTCATCTCATCTTCACATACTCATCCCACGATTTGGTAGTCACTTTATCCAAAGGATATTTTTCCAATGCTCTGACAAAAAATCTAGCTGATCCTAAATCGGTGAATAGGGGAATATTATTATCTACTGTCGCTCGACGAATCAAATAACCATCAGTTATATAATCTTTGTAATTTTTTACACTATCAATTCTTTTTTTACTCAAATTAATTACTAGAGAAATTTTCTTTGATTCAATCATATCAACCACATTTGGCTTTTTATCTTCATACATTTTATAAACCAAATGTGACTTAAATCCATTTTGTTTCAAGTATTCATATGTTCCTTGAGTGGCATACAAAGTAAATCCCAATCCCTTTAATCTCCAAACAGACTCCAAAAATCTTTCTTTATTAATATCCCCACCCAAACTCAACAACACGGCTTTTTTATCCATCTTCATTCCAGTCGAAAAAATTGCCTTTAAATAGGCATCTTCTGCATTTTCTCCAAAACAAGCCACTTCTCCCGTTGACGCCATTTCTACTCTCAATACCGGATCGGCTCCTTTTAGCCTGGAAAAAGAAAATTGTGGTACTTTCACAATCACTTGGTTAGGGTATTCCACCTCATGTTTTTTACTAACTCCAAAAAAACTATCCACCGCTACTTTTATAAAATTAACCCCGGTTGCTTTAGAAATAAATGGAAAAGTTCTGGAAGCTCGAATATTTAATTCAATTACAAAAATATTATTTTCCTTGGCCATAAATTGAATATTAAAAGGTCCGGTAATATTCAAAGCTTTTACCATTTTTTTTGAGGCATCGATTATTTGTTTTTCTGTGTGTAAATACATCGTCACCGCTGGATAGATGATTGATGCATCTCCGGAATGTACCCCAGCGTTTTCAATATGCTCTGATATGGCAAACACTTGAATTTCTCCCTCTTGAGCCACACCGTCAAACTCAATCTCTTTTGCTTCAGAAATAAATTTAGAAATAGTTACCGGGTGTTCTTTATTTATCTCAGCCGTTTTATCCAACAAATCTTTTAAATCATCATTGTTATAACTTACACTCATGGCACTTCCGGAAAGCACATATGAAGGTCTCACTAATACTGGATAACCCACTTTATTAGCAAATTTCAAAGCTGATTTTAAATCAGAAAAACTATCCCATTTTGGCTGTTCAATTTCCAATTTATCCAACAATGCCGAAAATTTATTTCTATCCTCAGCCTGATCAATATCTTCAGCTTTAGTCCCCAATATCAAAACTCCATATTTGTTAATCGAATCGGATAAATTATTTGGTGTTTGACCTCCAACAGAAATAACTACTCCAAATGAATTTTCAAAATCATAAATGTCAGCAATCCTCTCAAAAGTTAATTCTTCAAAATAAAGACGCTCAGAAATATCATAATCAGTCGACACTGTTTCTGGATTACAGTTAACAATAATTGATTTCTTTCCGTGATCCTTTAATGACAAAGCTGTGTTTACACAACTCCAATCAAATTCCACCGACGAACCGATTCTATATGGACCTGATCCTAATACCATTACCCCATCCTTTCCTAGTGGGTTCACATCATTATGTCCAGCATTGTAGGTTGTGTACAAATAATTAGTCTGAGCTGGAAATTCTCCCGCCAAGGTATCAATTTGCAAAACACTTGGAGTCACCCCGTATTCCTTCCTTAGGTTTCTTATTTCTAATTCATTTTTACCTATTAATTGGCCAATTCTTTTATCGGACAATCCATTTTGTTTATATTTTACTAAAGATTCTTTATCTAATTTTTTGCTTTCACTTAATTCTTTTTCTATATCAACAATTCTTTTTAATCCCTCCAAAAACCATTCATCTATTCCACTCAATTTATGAATCAAATCAACAGAGACATCCCGATTCAATGCTTCTGTAATAGCCAACAAGCGAGTAGTGTTGGCATTAGAAATCCTATCCAAAAGTTCTTTTTTATCTAGTTTTTTAAACATATCACTTATTACTCCGGTTGCTCCCGATTCCAACATCCTGACTGCTTTTTGTATCGCTTCTTCAAAACTGCGCCCTATTGCCATGACTTCACCCACTGACTTCATACTCGAATCAATTCGGTCTATTGCCCCCTTAAATTTATTTAAATCCCATCTGGGAATCTTGACTACAATATAATCTAAAGCTGGTTCGAAACACGATTGAGTAATTTTTGTCACCTGATTTTTTATTTCAGTAATATTTTTACCCAAAATTAATTTTGCTGCCACATAAGCTAGGGGATAACCGGTTGCCTTAGAGGCTAAAGCCGATGATCTGGATAATCTAGCATTCAACTCAATCACAAAATATTCTCGTTTATCAGGATTAATGGCAAACTGTACATTACATTCACCCACAATTCCCAAACTTCTAACGATATTAATTGCCGATTGTCTCAACATCTGATGTTCAGCGTTAGTTAATGTTTGGCTTGGCGCTGTCACAATTGACTCACCGGTGTGCACTCCCATCGGATCAAAATTCTCCATATTACACACTGCCACGCAGTTGTCATCTTTATCTCTCACTATCTCATATTCCAATTCTTTAAAATGATAAAGATATTTTTCAATCAACACTTGTGGGGCAAACACTAATGCTTCAGAAACTATCTGCTCCAACTCTTTTTGATTATGAGCCACCCCGGATTTTTGCCCCCCCAAAGTATAAGCAGCTCTCGCCATTACCGGAAAACCAATATTTTTTTCTACATCCTTTATTTGATGCACCGACTTTACTGTCATACTACTGGGTATTGGTTCCCCGATTTTCTTCAAATGTTTAGCGAATTTACTCCTGTCTTCCGATAAAATTATCGCCGATATTGGAGTGCCTAATACCTCCACTCCGTATTTTTCTAAAATCCCTTCTTCATATAAATCCATTCCACAATTAAGAGCTGTTTGACCTCCAAACGACAACAAAATTCCGTCTGGTTTTTCTTTTTTAATTACTTCTTCAACAAAGTGGGTGTTTACCGGCAAGAAATACACCTTATCTGCCAAGAAATCAGAAGTCTGAATAGTGGCGATATTTGGATTAACTAAAACCGTTTTTATTCCTTCCTCTTTAAATGCTTTTATCGCCTGTGATCCGGAATAATCAAACTCTCCTGCTTCACCAATTTTCAATGCTCCCGAACCCAAAATTATTACCTTTTTAATTTTTTTCATAAATTTTTCAAAAAGAAATCAAATAACCATTCTGTATCCCAAGTTCCTGGTGATGATTCCGGGTGGAATTGTACCGACATGAAAGGTAGTTTTTCATGAATAATGCCTTCATTAGTTTCATCATTAGCATTCACAAACCATGGTTTAAATCCTTTTGGAATTTTTCCAATGGCAAACCCGTGATTTTGAGTTGTCATAAAACATTTCTGGCTCTCCACTAATTTACATGGCTGATTTTGACCTCTGTGACCCAACTTCAATTTATATGTGTCTCCTCCGGCCGCCAAAGCCAATATTTGATTCCCTAAACAAATTCCAAAAATTGGCACTTGTTTTTTTATTAACTCTTTTACTGTTTCAATTGTTTTATCTGCCATTTTAGGATCACCCGGACCGCTTGATATCACCACTCCATCAAACTCCATTTTATTTTTAAAAATATCAAAATCCCATGGAACAGTTGTCACTACCAAATTTCTTTCCAATAATTCTCTTTTTATATTTTCTTTTACACCACAATCAATTAACAACACCTTTTTCTTTCCTTTTCCCTCAGTTAATACTTCTTTATTAGCCACCTCAGCCACCAAATTAACTTTATTTGGGTCGTAAAAATTAATTTCTTTATCTAAAATCATTTTTACTAAACTATTCCCTTCATCACGAATTTTTTGAGTTAATTTTCTCGTGTCTTTAATTTCCAAAGCCGGAATTTTTTCTTTCTTAAGCCATTGGCCCAAAGTCATTCGGCTTTCAAAGTGCGATGGAGTATCAATATAATCCGACACTATTAATCCTGAAACTTGTATTTTATTCGACTCCCAATATTTTTTATCAAAAACACCGTAATTACCAATCAAAGGATAGGTTAAAACTAAAATCTGGCCTTTAAAAGAAGGGTCAGTTAAACTTTCTGGATAACCAATCATTCCTGTTGAAAACACAATCTCGCCGGCTGTTGAAGAATCAAAACCAAAACTACTGCCTAAAAATTCAGTACCATCTTTAAAAATCAATTTACCTTTCATAAAGTAGGGTTTTTACTCCTATCAATCTTACACTATCAATTTTATAAATCAACCCTGGGAATTTAAGTTGCTAAATATTTTTTCCACCACCTTGTTTGAGCTGTATTCCAGCCATCCCATTTAGTAATAAATTCCTTTCTCTCCTGTTCAGAAGGGATTTTAGTTGATTGGCCATCACTTTGACTCACAAATTTTGGATCTATCCATTGCATTAACCCTAACCTTATAAAAGACCAATTTTTGTCATAATCATAAACCGTTCCGCCAGTATAGATTAGTCTATCTCCAACTTTAAACCAATTAAATGGGCTCATATCAAGTTGGCATTTTTTATCGATTTCTGATTTATTAATAATTTTTGCTATTTGATAAACATCATTTTCTTTTAACCCCCCATCTTTAATTAACTCAGCTGCACAGATTCCCTTCTTTGGAATTTTTTCCTCTATTAAATATCGATACACTGGTCCACTTTTATCAAAATCAATAATTTTTGTGTAATTCACCTTTAAATTCTTTAAAATTTTTTGATTTTCAATTGCCTGTTTAAACGACAAAAACGCACTGGCAATGTTTTTTGCATTCTTTCTTACCACCTTAATCACCTTATCGTTTTTCTCATCATCAATTTCAAAAACTTGCTTGTGATAACCTTGCCCAATCATTCCTTTAACAGGAAATATCTTTCCCTCAATTTTAATCATTTTATCTTCGATTAAGATTGATTTTAGTAAATTTTCAAAAATTATATTTTCCATTAGATATGGCAATTTTACCATCAAATTAGACTTAATATTACCTTTTTGATACACTTCTACCAAGGATGTCGTCTTTATTAACCAATTAGCGTGTGGTCCCGATTCATCGGGAATACGAGGCCGGGGGAAATCGAAACATCTGCGGGTACCCTCAGGTTGTGTCGGACAACCTAAAGAATTTTTTGAAAAGAAAAATTTAAATCCGGCGACCATCCCCATTTATAAATTCATTCTGGGTGTAAATAACATCCTAAAGGAGTTTTATGTGCGGAATTTTTGGATTCACTGGCGATAAATCACATTCCAGTAAATTAATTTTTGACGGTTTAAAAAGTTTAGAATACCGTGGTTACGATAGTTGGGGAATAGTTGCCGATACGGCTGAAAAGTTAATGGCCGAAAAGCATTTAGGTAAAATTACTTCTGGCCCTACTAAAATTCCGGCATCTAATCTCTCCATTGGTCACACCCGTTGGGCTACACATGGTGGTATCACTTTAGCCAATTGCCATCCCCATTTCGATTGTCTCCATCAAATTGCTTTAGTTCACAACGGTATTGTTGAAAATCATCAACAACTAAGATCTCAACTGCAAAACCAGGGGCATAAATTTACTACTGAAACTGACACCGAAGTTATAGTTCATTTAATCGAAGAATATGTCAAAAAGAATTCTTTTGCCGATTCTGTCAGGTTAGCTTTTCTTGATCTCCAGGGCCTCAATGCTATTGCCGTTATTCAGCATCAAAACAATCAATTAATAGTTGCTAAAAATGGCTCTCCTTTAGTGGTTGGGTTTGGCCAAAACGAAAATTATATCGCTTCAGATATCAATGCCCTCGCCGATCTTACTGATAAATTTATTTTTCTTGACGATAATCAAATAGCCATTATTTCACCAGAATCGGTCAACCTTTTTAGCCTAAAAGATTATCAACCAATTAAATTTGATATTAAAACCATTACTTCATCACCAACAGATGTTGGTCTTAATGGTTATTCTAATTATCTTGATAAAGAAATTCATCAGCAATTAGAAATTATTAACCAAATCCAAATTGGCAACCTCAATAATTCAGTTGATAAAATTATCAAGATAGCTCAAAAAGCCGATCAAGTTTTTTTCACTGGATGTGGTTCATCCTATTTTGCTGCCTATTTTAATTCATTATTTCTTAGTCAAAAACTTAATAAACCAATATTTTGTTTCCCTGCCTCCGACTTTGAACCTTATGATAATTTTTTAACCGACAAAAGTTTATTAGTAGTTTTTTCTCAATCAGGGGAAACCATCGATGTTATTAATCTAGTCAATTCAGTTAAAAATAAGGGGACTACTATTGCTTCAATTATCAATACCCCTTATTCCACTCTTCATCGTTTGGCCGATATCTGCCAGCTTCTTCCTTGTGGTCCGGAAAAATGTGTTCTTTCTACTAAAACTTTTACTGCCGAAATTGCTTTGTTTCTCAAGGCAATAGGTGAGAATTTGTCACCCGTGGCTAACGATATCAAGAATATTTTTAAACCGGAATTCATCCAAAAAATTACTCTTTTAGCCCAAAAATTGGCCAAACATAATCATATTTTTGTTATCACTAGGGGAAGTTGTCTGCCTATTGGTCACGAAACAGCCCTTAAAATCAAAGAAGTTTCTTATATTCACGCTGAAAGTACTTCGGGTGGGGAACTCAAACATGGCCCAATTGCCTTAATTGAATCAGGTACTCCTTGTTTAGTTATTGCTCCCAACGATCAACATTTTGATGACATTATTTCTAATGCCACTGAGGTTAAATCTCGTGGTGGTTGGATTATCGGTATTTCACCTCAAAACAATTCAGTTTTCGATGATTATCTGAATATCGCCGACTCAGGAATTTCAACTGCAATTTCTATTGTAGTTGTTTCTCAGCTTTTAGCCGCCTACATTTGTCAGACCAAAGCTCTTGATCCCGACAAACCTCGTAACTTAGCCAAAAGCGTTACTGTCAAATAAATTAAACCGTTCCAAAATATCTGTCGCCATAATCACCCAAACCTGGCACAATATATTTTTTATCGTTTAATCTCTCATCAATAGCTGCCGTAAAAATCTTTACTTCTGGATATTCTTCTCTTATGGCAGCTATTCCTTCCGGTGCAGCCATGACACAAACTATTCTAATTTCCTTTGGATTTAATGGTATTATTTTTTCCAACAAATGCAACAAAGATCCTCCGGTCGCCAACATTGGATCTGTCACAATCACCACACTGTTTTCATTAATTTTGGGAATTTTCCAATAATATTCCGAAGCTATCGCCGTTTTTTCATCTCTTTGCAACCCGGCAAAACCAACTTTTGATTTTGGTAACAATTGAATTGCTCCAAAAAGCATGGCCAATCCGGCTCTTAATATTGGGATCACTATCACTTCATCTTTCAACCTTTCCGTTTTAGTTTCCACTCCCACTGGAGTAATGACCGGATGATCTACCATTTCCAAACCTCTAATTGCTTCCGTAAACAACAACTGACATATTTGATCGGAATGTCTCCTAAAGCTGGCGATTTCAGTTTTTTCATCCCTTAAATGGCTCAAATCATCAATAATAAATGGGTGGTCAATAACATGTGTAAAATTATCTTGGTTTTTCATAACTAACAGAAGTTTACTCAAAAACTTCTATTTTGCAATTATCTTATTATTTTAAATAATGATAAGATCTTTCTATGAAAGAAGTCAAAAAAGAGAAAGAAACTTGTTGTTCGAGCAAAGTTTTTACTCACAATAAACACAGCCATAAATGTAATTGTCATAATAACTCTACCATTTATGGTCTCGGTATTATTGGTTCACTGTTCTATTTTCTCCAAGGAGCTGTCACCTTTACTGCCGTTGTTGTTGGTATCTTTAAGTCAATTTTTTGGCCCGCCTTTGTCATCTTCAAGGTTTTGACCTTACTCAATATCTAAAACATCACTTACCTGGTTTGACTAATATTTTTTGCTTAATCAACCTAAATCTCAGTCTTTCCTTTCTCTCTACAATTACTGTTTCCAAAAACATTTTCTTTGGTCTGACCCACATTACTCCATCCTCAAGATGGATATAAACTACCATCTGTTCCATAGTTTCACTATGTAATACTTCAGCTAAAACTTTTACTTTTGTCCCTTTGTAATGTTTATAAACTCCTCCAATTCTTAGTTTTTCCATATATTATTTTAATACAATTGTGCAAATAATTACCCCATTTAATTTGTTTTTCAGGTTAAGTATAATAAGGAATGAAAGACCAAATAGTTTTAAAAGAAACAAATTTTGATAATATCAGTTACATTGCTCCCACTTGGGACCAAATGGGTGAATTTACTTTTTTACTAGCCAAAAAAATTCTTGATTCCGGACAAGAATTTGATCGGGTTATTGCCCTGGCAAAAGGCGGTTGGACTTGGGCTCGAACCATTGTTGATCTTCTCCAAGTTCCCCAGCTTTCTTCTACCAGACTTAAATCATATTGTAACGTTAACGAATGTGGTCAGATTAAAGTTATCCAACCTTTAAGTGATTCTGTTGATGAAGAAAGAGTCTTGCTTTTTGATGATGTTGTCGATTCAGGAGAAACCTTTATTAAAGCTAAAGAATATTTAGCCTTACTTGGTGCCAAAACCATTACTACTGCTTCTTTGTGCTACAAACCCAGATCAAAATTTATTCCTGATTTTTATGCTTTTAACACCACATCATGGGTAGTTTTCCCTCATGAATATCGGGAATTTATTACTCAATGCCAAAAACAATGGTCTGCCAAAAATATTCCTCAGCCAGAAATTAAATCCCGTCTTTTAGCTATCGGTGTCCCTGAAAATCAAGTCGACTACTTTTTAAGTAAGTAAATTTAAAGCGTTCTTATTTCATTGCCTCTTTAAGTCGAGACCACTCTTTTTTGGGTGACAACACAATATTTCCACTTTCCAACATGGTTTTAACCTCAGGGTCATCCTGTTTATATTCTGGAATTGGTATATGCATTACTGGCACTACCGGTATCCCCATCAATTCATCTTTATCGGATCGGTTAAAAATACAGGCAATTGCTACCACTTCTGCCCCCATTCCTTTCAGTGTCTCAATCATTTTTTCAGTCGTCGAGAAATTATTGCATAAATCTTCAAAAATTATTACTTTTTCCCCGGGTTCTAAATTATGTCGTTTATAAACTAATTCCGATTCTTCCCGGGTATTATTTTCTATATCAGCTAATTTATTTACTTTTTTCTCAAAAAATGAAACTCGGGTTTCCAAAAAATTTGCCGTACTCGCAGCAAAAATTATCCCACCCATAGGAGCTGCAATTAATCTGTCTGGTTTCCCCACAGCTTGAATAATTTTTTCCGCCATCATTTTTGATAATTCAATTCTTGGCAAATATTCTTGTTCTGCTTGAGCAATATTTACATAATGAAACCCGACAAAATTTTTCCCATTTTCATCAATCCCGGCATAAGCCACCAATGGTCCAATATACTTACCATTTTCATCTTTTGGTGATTCGTACAAAGCGTCACAGTCTTTTAATATTTGATATGCATCTGTCATATTTTTTATTCTCCTATTTCTTCAGCCACTTTTTTAGCTCCTGCCACTGGTCCCCCCAGTTCATCCGGATATTCGGTAATTGGCCTGCCAATAACTAAATAATCTGCTCCGACAGCCACCGCTTCTGCTGGAGTCATCACTCTTTTTTGATCATTAACAGCTGCCCATTCAGGTCTGACCCCTGGGGTCACCTTAATTAATTCCTTAAATCCAGATAATAATGATAATTCCTTTGGCGAACAAACTACTCCTTTGGCTCCAGCTTCCATCGCCATTTTGGCAAAGTCCATCACTTTTTCTTCAGCTATTTTTCCAAAAATCGAAACTGATTCTTCGTCTGTGATACTCGTCAACACTGTCACTCCCAACACAATTGCATTCGGATTAGCTTTTACTGCTTCACTTATGGCTCCCATTCCTGACGACACGTGTACATCAACCATTTTTGGATTAATCGCTGCTGCTGCCGCCGAAGCTTTACCTACAGTATTAGGAATATCATCCCATTTTCCATCCCAAAACAATTGTCCCTCAGTTTCTTTAAATAACATTTTCACTTTTTCAACCACATCACTATTTCCCGAAACTACCCCCACCAACATTGTATTCAACAACTCCAACCCAAACTTAAACATGCCCACATGTGGTTTAAGTAATTGAACTATTTTTAATGCCAAATCAAGATCACTGGTATCTACCGGGATAATAATTCGTTCTTTGGACTCTTTAAATTGAATCATATTAATGCCAGTATACCTTTTTTCTTAATAATATCTAGTTATATACACCTCTTCTCGACTCAGGTAAGGCCATGGCTAAATTTTTCATTAGTTTATCTAGTGGGTTATCCTCTTTTCCGCCTCTTTCTTGAAAATAAGTATCTCCTATTGTTAAATTTACTCTTTTAAATAAATTCATCCCTTTATCAATACCATTTTCAAAATCTATCCCAATTGGCACATATAATGTTGGAGCTAATATAGATCCGGCTCCCACCATACCGCTTTCCGCTTTTTGTAAAAATCCTTCCTCACTTCGGTGTCCTTCTGGACTGATAATTAGTGAAATTGGATATGTTCTTTTTTCTCCGGATATTTGTTTCAATCCCCTTATAAAAGACATGTTTTGTTTCATTGCGGTTTTGGAATCATAGCCATACTCAGGATTGTCAATTTGGTAAGTTTGAATTACTCTAAAAGTTTTTGCTCCACATGCCTCAATAATTTTTGTCATCGCGATAGTTTTCTTATTTTCGGGTCTATCCTCAGTGTTTGAATAAGACACCGGAGCCACTATTTGTCCTTTTGGATTAGCTCGTACCGCCATCATACCGGCAAATAATGGATCGGCTATTGTCGTATGATTAAAATAAAATACCAAATTAAATCTTCTTTCCTGATCAATACTTTTTTTTATATTTTCTAATTTCTTTTTTGACTCATCATCAACCTTTACACGATATAGCACCAAAGGTAATCCCTCAGTAACTATATCTCTCAACATTCTTTGTCCTGCTTCCTTCATCACCACAATTATATCTCACTTTATTTTTTGTAAAGTATCCTTGACATTATGTAAAGTATACATTACAATGTTTTTATGAATCTAAAAAAATATCGTCAAACCAAAAATCTTACCCTAATTTTTTTAGCCCTAATTTTGCTAGTTTCTCTTTCTCTAAAAATTTTTCTTCTTAGCGGATTTTCCATTTTAACCATAATCCTTTTTATCTCTTTAATTTCTTCCAAAAATCAAAAAATTTTTGACGAAAGAGAAATCACTCTTCGCCAACAAGCCACCGATTTCACTTTCACTGTTTTCCTTTCTACTATTTCTATCGCCTCATTTTTGATGTTAATTCCTTCATATAGTGGTTTATCAGTTTTTTCTCGGGGAGAATTTTTATTTTTAGAAACTCTTGGAGTAATTTTTGCCTATCTTACCATTTTAATAATTATTTTATACAGCTTATCTTATTTGTTTTTAAATCATTTTTCAAAACATGAAAAATAAACTTAAAATCCTTCGGGCTCAGCATTCACTCACCCAAGAAGATCTTGCCGACAAAATCAACGTTAGTCGTCAAACCATTATTGCTATCGAAACTGGTCGGTATTTACCCTCTATTACTTTAGCTTTCAAACTTGCCAGACTTTTTCAAGTTAATATCGAAGATATTTTTATTTATTAAAATGATTCATAAAATGAAATTATTTAAAAAAATCAAGCAAGCCATCATTCTTGGTTCAACAATCAGCCTAAGTATTTTTCTTTTACTTTTTGTCATCACCTGTGTTTGGATCGGTTACGATGTCAAAAATCAATGTCGCCAAGCTCAAAACGACTATGGTGGAAGTTGCCATCAAGCTCTAATAAAACTTCTTCAGGATGAAAATCGAAGTTTCTCTTCTCGAAACTCAGCCATTTGGGCTCTGGGTCAACTAGGGGACTCTGCTTCTCTTTCAGTTTTACAAAGTTTTTACACTGGCGATATCCCCAATAGAGAACCATTAAACCAAACTATCAGTCAATACGAACTTAAAAAAGCTATTAACTTAGTTAATGGTGGAACTAATAT
>CAZWUG010000013.1:0-21391 GCA_964637525.1 uncultured Gammaproteobacteria bacterium
TAAACTATCCATGTATCCATGATATCAGAAAAATTTTTACTGTTCGGGTTTAATTTGGGTAGTAATTGGCACTTTTCAAATTTTAATATCTTTTTCGGTTATTGGACCTATTGCTGAGATAAAACTTTTATTCTTATTTAAATATTTATTAGCAACTCTGACAATATCTTTTTGGTTAATTTTACTTATTATTTTTTGTTTGTCATTTATAGATAAAATTTTCTTTGTACCATATATGGCTTGATATCCAACCCAACTAGCTAAGCTATCAGTTGTATCATTGTTAATTGTTAATTGACCAATATAATAACCTTTGGCTCTTTCTAGCTCGGAATTACTCATTCCACCATTTTTAATAATGTTTATTTGTTCGTTAATTATTCTTAAAATTGTATTTAAATTGCTTTTTCTTGAAGTAAAGTTTATTGAAAAATAACCAGTATTAGACAAGTGTTTTGTGGAGGTATATATAGAATAGGTTAAACCTTGATTGGCAATACTTTGGTTCAAATAGCTACCTTGGCCTTGACCGAGTATATATTCAATTAATTCTAGGATATAACTATCTTTATCAAATCGATTAGTAGTTAGGAACCCATACATGACTGTCAGACTATCTGCTTCTTGATTAATAATCTTTATTGAATTTCTATTTTTTATTTTTATTGATGGTGGCTGGTTTTTTATCTGTCTAGAATAATTATTTAGTTTTTCACTTAAGGATTGTTTAGCTTTATTTAAGTCAATATCGCCACTAACAACAAAGATAGTATTTGGTGCCGTATAGTGTGTTTCAAAAAAATCCAGGACATCTTTTTGAGTTAAACTATTAATTTCTTCTTTTTTACCTGTGTAAATTCGACCAAGTTGATTGCCTTCCCAAATGGTTTGTGCCCATAATTCCCAAATTAATAATGACGGGTTTGAATTAACCAATGATAATTCTTCTTGAATTATATTTTTTTCATATTCAATATCGTCTACCCTGAATAGTGAATTCTGGATTTGTTGTGTTAATATTTCTATGGCAGTATTTAGGTATTTTTTATGGATTTTAATCCAATAAGCGTTAGTTTCGTGATATGAAAACGCTGCTGACGTTGCGCCGTATTTCTCTAGGTTTTTCGATAGTATTTCGCTGTTGGGATATTTTATAGTTCCTTTGAACAGAAGATGTTCTATGAGGTGTGACAATCCAGTTTTATTTGTTGGATCGAAGACTGGTCCTGATTGGGATATCGCCATTAATGTTATCGAGAGTGATTGTGGAATACTAACTACTATTAATTTTGAGCCATTGTGTAGCATACAGGTTTTTATTTTCATGATTTTTTATTTCCCGATACTGATAATATAAATAGTTTTTTCACATGAATCTGCAAAATCCAGTAGATTATTTATCTTATCATCTATAAAACCACCAATTGTACAACAGTTTAGATTGAGAGATTCAGAAATTAAATAGCAGTTTTGAGCTAGATGGCCAGCTTCAATAAATGGAAAGTGATACCCTCTGTCTCCGTATTTAATTCTAGTTCTGTCAAATATTGCTGAGATTACAATATTAAAGTTAGACTGTGCAGATATTTTTTGATTAGTGATTCCTTTCATCGTCTTTTTATAGTTTCCGACTTTTATTACTTCCAATGAATGTTCTTTTACATTGTAATGATAAATCCCTTTTTTAATATCATCAATATTATTTACAAAAATGTATATTTCTAATGGAAAACGTGCTCCTGCTGAAGGGTAAGCTCTAAGCGCAGAATTCCAATCATGGTTTTTTATTTTAGTTACGCCAGTTGAATAGTGTAATATTTTTGATAGATCTTCTAAGCTTATATTTTTATTAGAAAATTTACGCCTAGATCTTCTAGTTAGAATCAGTTTAAATATATTTGCGTTTTTACTGGTTTTTACGGTGTTGATTGTTGATGGTAATTTTATTCTATCTAATCTTGGGTATGTTTTGTAGAATATTTTTATCCATTTTTGAGGTTTTTTACCTTTTTTGTTGTTGAATAAAAATATTTTAGAAGACTCATAGAATGAATCAGATACTTTGAATGGTTTATTATTCATTTCTATTTTTTTAAGAATTTTGTTTTTCATAAGAAAGGGTGAGGTATTTTATTTATCTTTTTTTGATTCAATCTGGGGTGGTATATATCTTTAAACCTTTCATTTAAATAAAGAGGAACCAGTTTTGGAATAATAACTTTAGATACAAAAAAACCATATTCTCTAATTTCTGGTGTGGTTAAATTGATAAAAAAAGCTGACAAGTTCTGTTTTTTAAAAATTATTTGAAATTTGTTTAATTTTTCCTTTATGGAATCTTGTTGTATATTGTTTGTGAGTGGATATTTTTTACCTTTAATCAAGAAATCCAATTTTTCAATCATTTCTGGTTTTGACCAATATAATGCTCTACCTTCAAAAGTATTGATATCTGTATTTTTTATCTTTTGAATCATTAATTTTCTAATCCATGGTCTTGAATGAAAGGCTTCTTTTATAGATTTAATCGCTGCTATTTTAGGATCTAAGTCTGCTGATAAACCAACTGAAATTGCAGGACCAATTCCAGTTCTATCAATAACAATTCCCATCATTACTGGGATACCTAAATCGTTGGTAATGTCGACAATTATCGGCTCTAATTTATATCTATCGCTAATTTCAGATAGCTCTCTTAGTTCGTTGCCTGTTTTTTTTAAGTCAATTAAACATTTTTTAGTTTTATTTAAATAAGCTATCATAAATGCATCTCTTTCTATAATTTCACAAATTCCTCTATAGATAGATCCTCCAAGTGATGTGCTTAAAGCGGCTCCGGTACTAATTGATTCACGAATTATTTTTTCATTGGAATATTTATATGGAACAGAAATGAGTTGGGATGGTATCATTTTTTTTTCTAAACCAAAAACACTATACCCGTGGCACCAAAAAAAATTATCATTTTCTGTGTAGACAAAATCCTTAAATTTTGGGTTAGATTCTTGTTTTGGACTAAGATGGTAGAAATCGAAGATGTTAATAGCTTTATTTTTTATTTTTCCATAAGATGTATAAATCTCTTTTTTTTGTATACTTAAACAATGTCTTTCTATCGCTTCAGCTATGGACTTTAATAATGCTTTTTCCTTGTTTAGATCAGTTCCCCCACTATAAGCTAATTGTTTTTTTGAGTTACAATCAAATGATTCAAAAGTAGTGCAGTAATCATACAGTTTCGGTTCGTCATTGAAAAACAACTCCCTTTTAACTGAAGTAATAATGCTCGTTTCTGTTAATACTTTATCTAACTTAAATAGAACGCTATTATCACCGTCTTCTTCTTTATAAAAGTCTATTGTTTTTAGATTGTCTGGCATTATTATCTGCGACAGTTTCCACCAGTACAGTTACTACAGCTATTACAGTTGTAGCAATTACCAGAGCAATGATTGCAATTCTGTCCGCAATTGTTACAGTTGCCTCTTTGTTTAATATCTTTTATCCCTTGTGCAGTATTAATTGAGAATTCAATAACATCGGACGAATCAATCAATACATTTGGTTTTGATTCAACATTCATATGATTATGAATAAACTATTAATTATCTATATAATAATACCACTTTTTGAATGAGTAAAAAACTTGGACTATTTTTGTTGATTTGTTAAAAATGTTTCTCTTCGTGTTATCATTATTTCATGAGGATTAAGAAGAAAACTCTAACTAAGATAGTGCTTGTGGTCTCTTTGGTGGTTTTGTTGCTTTCGGGGATGGTACCGTTCTTATTGGTTTTGATGAATAGATAATGTTGTCTCGAGTATGGAGACATAAATTGTCTAAGATAAAAAATAGTTTGCGAATTAAAGGGAGTATTAAAGACATCTTGAAAGATCGTAAGTTTTGGTTCATTTTTTTTAGAACAGTTTTAATTTTAATGGGGGTTGGGTTAGTGGCTTTAGTGATCTTATTTGTTTATTTTTCAAAAGATTTACCTTCCCCGACTAAAGTGGTTAGAAGGGATGGCTATTCAAGCAAAGTTTATGATCGAAACGGAAAGGTTTTGTATGACATTTATAATGATGCCAAGCGAGATCCGGTAAATTTTTCTGATATCCCAGATTATTTAAGAAAAGCAACAGTGGCGGTAGAAGATAAAGATTTTTATAAACATAAGGGGTTTGATCCATTGACTCCATTAAGAATGATAAAGAACGTTTTTTATTTTAAAAAAGTTACTGGTGGTTCAACTTTAACTCAACAGCTGACCAGGAATGTGCTTTTGACAACAGAAAGAACTATTACCAGAAAAATTAAGGAATTAATTTTATCAATCCAGATAGATTCTAAGTATAGTAAAGATGAAATTTTGGGGATGTATTTAAATGAGGCACCTTATGGCGGAGCTTCGTGGGGAGTTGGGCCGGCAGCTGAGCAATATTTTGGCAAAGAAGTAGCCAAATTGAATTTGGCAGAGTGCGCAATTTTGGCTGGTTTGCCACAATTGCCAAGTGTTTATTCGCCGTATTCCAATACTCCGAGTGCCTATGTAAATAGAACTAAACACGTATTGGACAGGATGGTTGAGGATGGTTATGTTAGCCGTGATTTGGCCGATGAAACAATGAAGGAAGTGGAAAATTATAAATTTAATGACCAAAAAGCGACAATGCAGGCGCCTCACTTTGTGTTGTGGATTAAAGATTTATTGGCTCAGAAGTATGGTGAAGAGGTGGTTGAAGGTGGTGGTTTAAAAATTACCACTACTTTAGATTTGGATTTACAAAATAAAGCACAGGCAATTGTAGCCGAGGAAATTGATAAAAGTGAGGAGAAGAAAATAACCAATGGAGCGGCGGTGATGATAGATCCGGCTACAGGTCAAGTTTTGGCTATGGTAGGTTCACGTGATTATTGGTCAGATAAAACAGATGGTAATTTTAATGTAGTAACTCAGGGATTAAGACAACCAGGCTCGTCGATTAAGCCAATTACTTATTTAGCAGCGATTAAAAAAGGTTGGTCAGCAGCGACAATGATTATGGATACTCCGGTTACTTTTCCTTCGACAAGTCCAGGTCAAAAAGATTATTCACCCCAAAATTATACGGGGAAATTTATTGGACCAATAAGTTTAAGAAATGCCTTGGGCAATTCTATCAATACGACCGCGGTAAAAACATTGGCCTTTGTGGGGGTTAAAAATATGTTGACTTTGGCTTATGACATGGGGTTATCGACTTTGGAACCAACCCAACAAAATTTATCAAGGTTTGGATTGGCAGTAACTTTGGGAGGAGCTGAAGTAAAGATGATTGATTTAGCGTCAGCTTATACGGCTTTTGCTAATAAAGGAATGAAGATGGAAGTTACGGGTATTTTAAAAGTTGAAGATAAAGATGGAAGAGTATTGGAAGAATACAAACAAACAGACGGCAAAAAGGTTATGACAGAACAGGAAGCATTTATTATTTCTAATATTTTATCGGACAATTCAGCTCGTGAAATGACTTTTGGTGCGGTTAATTCACTGCAAATTTCCGGTTATCAAGTAGCCGCTAAAACCGGTACAACTAATGATAAAAAAGATAATTGGACTATCGGTTGGACTCCGAATTTATTGACGGCAGTTTGGGTGGGAAATAATGATAGTACAGAAATGGGGAGTCTTGTGTCTGGAGTTTCCGGAGCGGCTCCGATATGGAATAAAATTATGAAATATGAATTACCCAGATTATCAAAAGTTGATTTTTCAATTCCAAATAAAATAGTTTCATTGGAAGTGGATAAAGTATCCGGTTATTTGGCTCATGATGGTTTTACTGGTAGAAGTGAGTATTTTATTGACGGAACACAACCGACGGTTTCTGATCCGATTCATTTAAAGCTTAAAGTGTGTAAAGATGCTTCCGGTTTGGCGACTCCGGATGATGTAGCCAGTAATAATTATGACGAAAAAGAATTCTTTTCTTTGAAAGAGAGTGATTTAGTATCCACTGATGGCAGAAACCGTTGGCAAGAAGGGATTGATAATTGGATTAGCCAGCAAACAAATAAGGATATGTATAATCCTCCAACAGATTATTGCCGGACTGACGGCATGGTTAATGTAGGAATTGATAGTCCGGGTCACCACTCGACTGTAGGGAATACTTTTGATGTTAAAATCACCACTAATTCATTAGTTAAAATTACAGAGGTTAAATTGTGGGTGGACGGGGTAGAAAAGAAAACCTGGACAGAAAGGCCATTTGAAATGAGCTTAACTTTGGATAATGGTCCGCATACGATTAAAGTTAGGGCTACTGATAGAGATAATCGGAGTCAAGAAAGAGAGTCGAAATTTGGGGTAAATACGCCTTGGGATGGGGCACCTACTCCAACTACAATTCCAAGTTTAAGCCCAACTCCAACTACAGTAGCAACTCCCACGGTAACTTTGAGTGTAACTCCAACTATATCACAATAATTTACCTATCTTTAGGATATTTCTAAAAATTAGTCCTGATTAGCAGTCTGAGTATAAGACTGCTAATAAGAAAAACTAGTACAAAATATTTCAATATAGATAAATCTATTTCAAACCGAATGATTTTAGGTGTAACTCCTTGGCGGTTTTATCGTCGGTGTTGAAGTAAGAAACCCGGAAAGTGTATCTAAATTTATTTGTTTTGGTGTCGTGATAAATATCAGTAATAACTATTTCCCAAAGATATTGATTACCAATAATTTCGGAATATTTTTGAATTAAAGAAATAGGATCTTTCTTGGTATCTAAACTAATATTAGCGTCGAGAGTGATAATTTGAGAAGTAAGTTCGTAGGCGGTGTTAGTAGTTGTTTGAGGAAGATATTTTTGGGGTTTAGGTAAATCATCTAAAATAATTTCAGCAAAATTATGGGTAAATTTTATAGCCGATTTGTCAGTAGAGATGTTTTGCAGAACGTCTCTCTGAAGAATGTCTGGGTTGTAGTGATAAATTCCTAAGGCATTTTTTTCAATGTATTTATCCCCTTCTTTAGAAAAGATTTTACCAATTTCAAAAAATTGACAATTGGTTAATTTGTATCGGGAATACTGATCAAGTTGTTGTTGAAGTGAGGGAATTAAACTTTGACGTAAATACACGGCTTCGGAATTAATACTGTTTTGAGTTTTGATGACAGTTTTAGGGTCAACAGGTTTGGTTACTAATGGCCAAGTAAGAACTTCGTCATAACCAAGTTCAACTAATTTATCTTTGAGTTGATCAATAAGATAAATTTCCGGTGGGGTAATATCGGTAAGATCCTTTGGGGCTAATGGTTGGTTGGTGGGGATTTTGTTATAACCCCAAAAACGAACAACTTCTTCAACCAGGTCTTCCATCTGGGTAATGTCTTTTCTGGCGGTTGGAGGGGTTATTAAGATGTTGGATGTCGGATGTTGGATGTTGGTTAAAAAAGTACAACCAAGACGGGTAAGACAGTCCAGGGCGAAATCAGTAGGTATATTGATGCCGGCAAATTGACTTGGTTGATTTAAATCAAATTCGATTTGAGGTAATTGGGCTTTTTGGGGATAATGATCAAAAATTTGGGAAGAGATTTGACCGCCACAATTTTCCAAAATTAAATTAGACAGATGGTTAAAAGCAGTGGGAATTAATTCCGGATCAATATCTTTTTCAAGACGGACACCGGCTTCGGTAATAGCTTGTAATCGGCGGCTGTTTTGGCGGACAGTGGTTCGGTCATAAACGGCTAATTCAATAATAGTTTGGGTAGTTTCTAAATCAATAGCACAAGCTTCCCCACCCCAGAAACTGAGACTAAGAGCTTTATTGGGGTTGTTAATCATTAAAATTTTGTCGTCCAATTTTAATTTGGATCCGTCGAGACTGGTGAATTCTTTAAATTTAGGGTTCATTTCCCAAATTAAATTTTCGCCGGACTTTTTGGTATCAAAAGCATGACCGGGAATACCGTACAAAAACATAATGTAATTAGTTAGGTCAACCAGAGTATTGATGGAATTGACACCGTGACATTTTAAAAATGTTTTAAGCCATTGAGGTGAAGTGGAATTTTTGAGATCAGAGATTTTAACAGCCATGACCCGTTTAACATTGTCGGTTTGAATATCAATTGGTAATTGATATTCAGATGTTAGATTTTGGATGTTAGATGTTAGATATGGAATTTTTAATTCTAAGTTGTAAAAAACGGACAAATCACGGGCGAGACCGTAATATCCAAGGCAGTCTCCCCTATTTACTTTGATGTCTAAATCAAAAACAATTTCGCCATCAATTTCTTCAAAAAAATTGGTGAAATGACCGATCATGGTTAGGTCGTCACGAAGTTGCTGCGGTTTTACATTAAGATTAGGTAAAAAATTTTGAAGTTGGGAGTAAATGAGTTTCATAAAATTAGTAGAAAGTATAAAGTTTTATTTTTCATTGGGTTTATAGGCTAGATTACCACCCATCAAAGTTCTAATGTCTTTAATATTTTTTTGGGCCATAGTCCAACGATCCAGTCCCATTCCAAAAGCAAATCCCGACCATATTTTTGAATCGATGTCAGCGGCTTGTAAAACTTTGGGATGAATCATACCGGAACCACCCATTTCAATCCAACCGGCATATTTACACAAAGGGCAACCATCACCGTGGCAATTGAAACATTGCATATCAGGGCCAACCCCTGGTTCTACTTCGGGATAATATTTGCAACGATAACGAACAACAACGTCATTGCCATAAAGAGTTTTGAACATTAAATCCATAGTACCGATTAAGTCTTTCATAGTGATTCCCTTATCAACCACGACGGCTTGGTATTGGTGAAAGACGAAGTGGTTAGAGCGATTAACTTTTTCATTTCGAAAAGTCGATCCGGCGAAAGCGGCTCTAAGCGGTAAATCTTTGGCTTTTTGGGCAAGTAAATAAGCTTCTATGGTAGACGTTTGGGTTCGCAATAAATATTCCGGTTCTTTGATATAAATACTGTCCTGCATGTCACGAGCCGGATGGTTTTTGGGAACATTAAGACGTTCAAAATTAAATTCATCAGTAACAATTTCAGGACTGTTGTAAACAGAGAAACCGAGTTTTCTAAAAACTTCATTTAGTTGACGTTCGGTTTGAGTGACGGGATGGAGATGACCTACCTTTGGTAGATCGTAGATCGTAGATGGTAGATCGTAGATTTTTTTTGGTGGTAGAGAGGCATCATGATTCGTCTCTACTAAATTTAATTTATATTTGAGTTTGTCTTCAAGTTCGGTTTTGAGTTGATTAAGGTCGGCGCCAAATTGTTTACGATTTTCAGGGGAGATATTTTTAATTTCAGAAAAAAGTTGATTAATTCTGCCATTACGTCCAAAGATTTCAATTCTAATATTTTCTAATTGGGAAGCGGTTTGGATAAAATCAATTTTAGAAAAATATTCTGATTTTATTTTTTCTAAGTTTTGGTCCATAGGTTTTTGGTTTCGCTTTATTGTAACAAAAAACCCCGCTGCTGCGGGGTTGTAGTTGAAAAGGCCTAATTTAGTTTTTGGCCGATTCAACTACGGCCTTAAACGATTCCGGGTTATTGACTGCAAGATCAGACAAAACTTTGCGATCAAGAGTAATATTTCTATTTTTAAGCATTTTGATAAAAGCTGAATAGCGGATGTTAAAAGGTTTGAGAGCCGCATTAATACGGACAATCCATAATTGACGAAGATCACGTTTTTTAATTCGACGACCAGCAAAAGCATATTTGCCAGCGTGCATGACAGCCTCATGAGCAACTTTATATCTCTTGTGTCTAGTCATCCAAAAACCTTTGGCGGCTTTTAAGACTTTTTTGTGACCGGCTTTACGGACTGTTCCAGTTTTAACTCTCATATTATTTAATTAATTTTAAATTTTTAATTTTAAACCCTTTCCGGATAAACCGGTTTTTCCCTTAAAAAGGGAAATTTTAATTTATATTATAATTGGCCTAAAAGTTTTTTGACTTTAATAGCCAGAGCACCACTGACCGGCTGTTTGCCTTTTAGGCGGCGAAGTTGTTTTTTACTTTTTTTACGGCGTAAATGTCGGTTAAAAGATGACATACGTAAAACTTTGCCGGTTTTAGTAACTTCAAATCGATTGGAAACCGACTTTTTAATTTTGCGTTTGCTACTTTGTTTCTTCATTGTTAGTAACCTTCTTTTTGGAAGGGGTAAATGTAATCATTAATCTTTTTCCTATGAGTTTAGCTTCGCCTTCAGCGGTAGCTACTTCTTGAAGATCAGATTTAAATTTGGCGACTAAATCATGGCCAAATTGTTGATGAGCCATTTGACGACCTTGGAATTTTATACTTAATTTGATTTTATTTCCAGTAGCTAAAAATTTTTTAGATTTATCAACCCGGATTTGATAATCATTTTGGCCTATGTTTGGGCTCATTTGAATTTCTTTCAATTCCCCACCCTTGACCCCTTTTTTCTCTAATTGGATTTTTTTTGCCTCTTGATACTTAAATTTAGAGAAACTAATGAGTTTGACAACTGGAGGTATGGCATTGCCATTAATTTCAATCAGATCTAAACCGGTGTCGAAAGACATGGTTTTTGCCTGAGATAGAGGCATAACACCGATTTGTTTTCCCTGGTCATCCAAAAGTCTGACTTCAGAGGCAGTAATATATTGGTTGATTTTATAAAACTTTTGGTTGGAGTTTTTATTTCTGAAACTACTCAAGTTAAGATTAAATTTTAATTATTGATTATTTTACCAAAGTTAGATCGCAGATGATAGATCGTAGATCGTTGATTATTTACATAAGTTAAGGGACTTTTCTTTTATTTGGGTGTTAATTTTTTCCAAAAAGTCAGATAAAGTCATTAAACCTAAGTCTTGGCCATCACGTTGACGAATTGAAATAGTCTGGTTTTCCTCTTCCCTACCGCCAATAATGATCATATAAGGGACTTTTTCGCCGGCAGCATTACGAATTTTGTTTTGCATGGTTTCGGCTTTGTCGTCAATTTCGACACGGATGTTGTTTGCTTTTAACTCTTTTTCTATTTTTTGGGCATATTCTAATTGGCCGTCGGTAATGGGAATAATTTTTACTTGAGTTGGAGAAAGCCAGACCGGAAAAGCACCTTTGAATTTTTCAATGAGGAAAGCCATGGTTCTTTCAAGACAGCCAATGGATGAACGATGAATTACAACCGGTCTTTCTTCTTTACCTTCCTTGTTAGTGAAAACTAAATCAAATCTTTCCGGCATGACAAAATCATACTGAACGGTGAAAGCAGTTTCTTCCTTACCTCCGACCTTTTTAACTTGAATGTCAATTTTTGGTCCGTAAAAAGCAGCCTCATTTATGGCTTCAAAAAAGGGAGCTTTCGATTCAATTAATACTTCTCGGAGAACGTTTTCGGCATAGTCCCAAGAGGAATCATCTTTGTAATATTTTTTAGTGTCGTTTCGATCACCTAGAGAAAGACGATAACGGTAATCGGTTCCTTTGGTCATACCGAGGGTGCCATTAATGAAATCGACCAATTCGAGAACTTCTTTAATAACCTGTTTAGCTTGTTCTTTGGCACTAATAATATGGGCATCTGCCAAGCAAAACATTCTGACGCGGGTTAGCCCTGATAATTCGCCACTTTTTTCATAGCGATATTGGTGAGCAATTTCGCCGATGCGGTAAGGTAGATCCCTGTAACTATGCGGTTCTGACTTATAGAACATAAAGTGATGCGGACAAGTCATCGGTTTAAGAATTAATTCTTCTTCGTCAATTTTCATAATAGGATACATAGTATTTTTGTAGTAAGGATAATGCCCCGACCTTTTATATAGGTCGACTTTGGCGAGATCGGGAGTGACGACATGGTGATAGCCGCGTTTTAATTCTTCATCAATAGTAAAACGTTCTAATTCCCTTTTAATAGTGGCACCTTTTGGTCCAAAAGTCGGTAACCCTTTGCCGATAATATCGGAGAAAACAAATAGTTTTAAATCTTGGCCAATTTTTCGGTGATCACGAAGCTTAGAATCTTCCAAATCTTGTAAATATTTTTCTAATTCCTCCTTTGATTCAAAGGCGGTGCCATAAATTCGGGTAAGCATTTTATTTTTTTCATCACCATGCCAATAGGCACCGGCAATGGAAAGAAGTTTAAAGGCTTTGACTTTGCTGGTATAGCGGATATGGGGTCCGGCGCAAAGGTCGGTAAATTCATCAATAGTGTAGGTGGTGATGATTTCATTTCTGTCGGTAATAGATTCAAGCCATTCCATTTTGTAGGGATTCTTGGCAAAAAGTTTTTTAGCTTCTTCCAGAGATATTTCTTGTTTAATTATAGGTAAGTTTTCTTTGGCAATTTTAGCCATTTCGGCTTCGATTTTGGGAAAATCCTGGTCGCTGATTTTGAAATCGTTAAGTGGCTGGAAATCGAAATAAAAACCATCGTCGGTGGCGGGGCCCATGGCGGGTAAAAATTTGTTAGGGAAAAGGCGAAGCATCGCCAAAGTAAGAATGTGTTCGGCGGAATGGCGGAGACTGTGAAGGTCTGATTGATTATTTTCTGACATAATTTTTTGTAAAAAGTTGAAAGTTTAAAGTTTTTTAAGTGAACCTACACTATTTTAGCAGGAAAAAGGGGTTAATAATGCCCAAAGAGAGGGTAATGAATCGGCCCTGTTTGGGCTATTTAGTTGAACAAAAATCAAGATGAAAAGACAAAATCATAGTTGGCTTGAGTATATCATAATTTAGGTTAGGAATTAATTTAGGGTAGAATTGATTATGATTTTTGAGAAAAAAGGGATAAAGAAAAATTTAATTAAAGTTTTGGTCGGGGTAATTTTGGTTTTGGGGTTGGTTGTCAGACTTAAAGATTTTTCAGGTTTGCCGATAGATGCCCATCCGATGAGACAAACAGATACGGAATGTGTGGCTTATTTTTTGTATACGGGTAGGGCAACTTTTTTAAAACCAAAATCCTGTTTAATGAGGCCGGTTGCCAATACTGATGGTTATTTCTTTTTGGAAATGCCATTTTATGAGGGATTGATTGCTTTAGGGTATAAACTTTTGGGTGTTTATCCCTGGGTGGCCAGATTAATTAATTTATGTTTATATACTTTAGGCTCATTGGCTTTGTATGGGTTTATGAGCAAGTGGTGGAATGAAAGGGTGGCTTGGCTTAGTGTGTTAGTTTTTGCCTTTGTGCCGGGAAGTATATTTTTTGTGGGGCATGCGATTCATCCGGATGCCATGGCAGTAAGTTTTATTTTAATATCCCTCTTTTTGGGTTGGAAATATAAAGAAAACGGAAAATTAGTAAATTTATTATTGAGTGGTTTGGTTTTGGGGATAAGTGTGGCCAGCCGGCCATTTGGATTAATATGTTTACCCCTTTTGGGCTATTTTCTGTTTTTAAGGAAAAGTAAAATAAGGGATTATTTGATAATTTTTGTTTTATCTGTTGGTGTTTATGGGTTTTGGTGGTGGTGGATTAAAAAATCAGGAGTAGATATGAGTTGGGAAAATTGGGTTTTGAACGGGAGGGAAAAGTTGTTTGACCCGGGGCTTTTGAAAAACTTAATTTGGAAAAATGTAATTGGGGAAACTATGGGGAAAGTTGTTGGGTTACTGGCTGGAATCGGATTAATAATAGGAATTATTAAAAAAGATAAACGGATAATTCCGTTAGTTTTGTGGTTGCTGGGGGTTATTTTTTATTGGTTTATAGTGCCAAACGGTAATTTAGTTCATCAATATTATGCTGATGTTTATATTCCCTTGGCGGTGATATTGGCGGCAGTAGGTTTAGACGGGATTTGGAATAAAAGTAAAATTTTGGCTGTTTTGATATTGCCGGTTTTGATTTATAACGGGGTAAGAACGAGTAACTATCATTTTGATATCAGAGGGAATGGGGTGGCAGTTGGAATTGCGGAAGAAATAAAAAAAGAAATTCCTGAAGATAAAAAAATAATTTATTTAGCCAAAGATGATTCAATTCCATTGTCTTTGTCGCACAGACAAGGTTGGATGTTGGGTGAGTGGCCGACAGATGTGGCAGTTCATATTTGGGCGTTTATGGAAATGAGGAATTATAAATTTGATTATATTGTTGAACCAAAATATCGGGTTGATTTAAAGACCGAAGATTGGGAGATAATCAAACAGAGCTATCCTTTAGTAAAGGCGGGAGACAAGATAAATATCTACAAGCGGCAATAAATAGAATTCTTTGAATTCTATTAGAATTGGATTAGTTCGTTGAAGAAGATAAGTTCCGGTTGATTTCCTGCCGGGATAACAAGGTATCCATTCTTATCTGTGTATTTACCTGTCTCAGCTTCTGGCATACGATAATCTGTAGAATCTTTTGTTGATGTGTGTTCTTCAGGAATTTGTACTCCTGTAAAAAACTGATTTTGTGACTCTAATGATGCTGCAGTAGTAAAATCTGGTTTTCCCCCTATCCCTTGATTTCTAAGTTCCGGACATTGTGGACAAGGGTAGTATTGTTCTGGTTTGGTCATATAGTGGTATTATACCTCTCTTTCCTGTCAAAGTCAAGATTATAGGATAGTTTTGGGTATAGAAAGTGAGTCTAAGAGGACTCGGACCTCTGACCTCTTCGATGTCAACGAAGCGCTCTAACCAACTGAGCTATAGACTCGTAGACAAGATTATATCTTAAGAGACTAAAATATCCAATAATTAATTGGCAGAACGGGAGGCGGAGTGTTCGCCACTGAAAAGATATTGTTCTCCCCCATTTTTGCTTTTAGCTTTGTTCCAAAAAGCATTCTTGCGTGATTTTTTACGATTAAAACTTTCCATCCAAATACAAGATTGGTCTATATTTCGGCGGAATTGAATGATAATATTTCTGATTCTTTGTAAGAATTTTAATTGGTATTCATTAGCTTCAGGAATATTTTGTCCGGTGGCTTGAACGACTTCGTGGCTGAGATTGTCAGTAGAAAGTTCAAGTTTTTTGATTTCGGTTAAGATTTCGTTGATGGCTTGCTGAATTTCTTGATGATGTTGATTGATAAAAAGAGGTTGAGCTTCGTTGGCGGTTTTGGTGAGAAATTCCCGGTTCCAATTAATACTATTATTCGGTTGAGATTCTTGGTTTAGGTGAACGCTTTGGCCCAGGAATAATTTACCGGAAGATTTTGTCTCTGATTTAGATGAAGAATTGTCGGAAAATTCTTTAAGAATTTCGCTATTGTTTTTTTTGATTAGATTTTTATTCTTTGGATCTGATTTGGATCCGAAACCACCTGCCATAGTGGCCTATTTTATCACAATAAAATTACTTTTTGAGGAATTCAAATACCTTTTGTTGAGTAAGAAGGTAATAAACCATATTAATGTTTTGAGAAAGAGTCGGATTTTTAGATACGACATCTTTTACTTCTGACTCAGAAACTTCAATTTTATTATCTTTGGCAATTTGGCTAATAGCCAGATTGATGGTCCATTCTTCAACAATTCTTTTCTTTAAATTTTCTTTATAGCTTTCGAGGGTTTGTTTTTGAGACTCCAAATATTGTTGAACAGTAATTCCTGCTTGATTAGCTTGATCAACTAATCCGGAAAGGTGAGATTGAAGATCGGATTCAATTAATATTGGGGGGAGATCTAATTTAGCGTCAGCTACGATAGTTTTAATAATTTGATCCATTTTCTGATTTTCATCAGTGATTTTTTTATCGGAGGTGATTTTTTTAACATCGTCTAAATATTTATCTTTTAATTCAATTTCCGGGAGTTCACAAGAAGTGATTTCAAGTTCCCAATCGTGTTCAAAATCCGGTTTTTCGTTTTTAAATTTAACTTGTGGTTGAACAATTGGTTTAAGTTGGTTTTCGTCTAGAGCCTGTCCATAGGCATGAGAAATTAAATGTGAAGCTACTTCTTCAAACAATTTTTCTGGTGAAATGTTAGCTTCGACTACTTCCATAGGGGCTTTACCTTTGCGGAAGCCTTTGGTCTCAAAATTAGCTTGGGCTAATTTGAGGTGTTCCTGGTATTCTTTTTTAATATCATCAACTTTAACGGTGAGTTGAAGAATAAAGGTTTTGTCCTTAAGTTTTTGAAGAAGTGAATTTTGTTTCATAAGTGAGCTTATGATACCATGATATATCAATGGAAAAGTTAGCTAAAAAAGCAAGACAGGCGTTAATGTCCTCTATTTTGGTGTTTTTGGGTGTCTTTATGGCGGTGGGTGAAGTAGCTTATTTAAACGGGTATCATCCGGGAAAAGTTTTAGGTGAATCAATTAATGAGTTGTCAATGAATTTAATAGTTGGGAGTACAACAGATGAAGAAGAGAATATTAAGATAGAGGAAAAGATTAGTGGTGATGATGCCAGACCGGTAATTATTAAAAAATATTTGGAAAAATATAAATCTCCCTTAGCCCCCTATTCTGATTTGATTTTTGAAGTTTCAAAAACTTATGGATTTGATTACTATTGGATAGTGGCAATTGCTCAACAAGAATCGAATTTGTGTAAAAAGGCTCCGGAAGATTCTCATAATTGTTGGGGTTATGGAATACATAAACGGGGAACGTTAAAATTTGATAATTATGAGTTAGCTATTAAGAGTTATGCTGAGTATTTAAAAAGAGAATATTTCGATAAAGGATTGGACACTCCAGAGCTAATAATGAAAAAGTACTGTCCAAGCTCAAATGGTTCCTGGGCTAAGGGGGTACAACAGTTTATTGATGAGATGGAAAATGGGACATTTTGACCTGTCTGCCGGCCGGCAGGTATGTATTTATGATACATACTTGACATGTTTATAATATTTTGATATATTACATTTTAGATCCCGGGGTGGCTCCTCTAAAAGCATGCTCTGGGATTTTTTTTGGCCCTGATTAGCTGTTTGGTGAGTAGTAAGTAGCTTTTAGTAGAACGGAATTTTAAAAAAAATGTGGTAAAATCAAGCCTATGGGAGTTATCTCGACATCACAATTCAAACGAGGAATTTATATTCTCTTTCAGGAAGAACCGCATATGATTGTGGACACTTCTTTTGTATCCCCTGGTAAAGGGTCAGCTTTTTATCGAACTAAACTTAAAAATCTTTATACGGGTCGGGTAGTGGAATATACCTATAAATCGGGCGAAAAAGTTGAAGAAGTTATGGTAGAGACTCATGAAGCGGAATATTCTTATTTTGACGGATCAAACTATGTGTTTATTGAACCAAGAAGTTTTGAACAATATTCGGTACCAGTTGAAATAATTGGTGATGATAAAGTGTATTTAAAAGAAGGGCTTTTATATCGAATTAAATTTTATGATGATAAACCGGTTGGTATCAGTTTGCCAAAAACTATTGCCTACACCGTGGTAGAGTCGGAAAATTCAGTTAAAGGCGATACGGCAACTAATGCGACAAAAAATGCGGTTTTGGATACTGGATTGAAAGTACTAGTTCCTTTGTTTATCAAAACCGGTGAAGAAATTTTGGTAAATACTGAAACCGGGCAATATCTGTCGAGAAAGAACTAAAAAGTATTTAATAAAATCTTCTTATGAAAATAATTAAGTTTGAAGATGCAATTAAGTTTGAAAATAGTGAGAAATGCGTTGGCGTGGAGTATCCTTTGAATGACAGTGATATTAATTGTGCAGTAGCAATAATTAATGGTAGATACCCTGAAGTTGGATATTGTTATAACGAAAAATGTAAGGAATTAATTTATGTGGTTAAAGGTAAGGGAAAAATATTTTTAAAAAACGGTAAAGAAATTGATTTTAAGGACAAAGATTCACTGCTTATTGATAAAGGAGAAATATATTATTGGGATGCGGATTGCGAAGTTGTTATGCCATGTATTCCAGCTTGGTATCCTGAGCAACATAAATTGACTGAATAATATTTGGTGCCGCAGAGAGGACTTGAACCTCCATGGGTTTCCCCACACGGTCCTAAGCCGTGCTTGTATACCAATTTCAACACTGCGGCGAGATGACTCCTCTAAACTGGCATCCAGTACTATAAAAATAATACCGAAATGCCAGATTAGAAAAGTCAATACATCCTTGGTGGGCCCTGCGGGATTCGAACCCGCGACCAATCGCTTAAGAGGCGACCGCTCTACCGACTGAGCTACAGACCCAAGTTTTTAATAAAAAGTCTACCTTGACAAGACTTTAATTGTTTCTCTCGTATTATAGCTTCTTTTCTATCATTTAATTCTTCAGAATAAATCAAAAGCCATTCTCCTTCATCTTTATTTTTTGAAGTATAACTTGTTACTTTGTTTTTGAGTAGACGATTGTGCCTATTGATCCTATTTTTTAAATTACTTGTTTGGCCAATATATATTTTGTTATTTTTATTATTTTTAATAACGTATACAAAATATTTCATATATCAATCGCTTAAGAGTCCGCCAGTTGGCGGATCTACCAACTGAGCTAGCAACCCAAGAGAAAATTTCTAATGACTAATTTCTAAGTAAAATTAAGACAAAAGAAACAAATAAGTATGATATTTTATCACCTGTTGATTAATTCTATTAAATAGATGAAAATTTAGTTATAATTTTTTTTAAAAAATATGGAAAATCTAGAAAAGTTGTCTGAGAAATTAACTAATTGGGTAGGTACGCCAACTTCGATTGTTTTTCATACGTTGGTTTTTATCGGAATATTTTCGTTAAAATTTTTGAACTTTTCAGTTGATCAAATATTGTTAATTTTAACTACAGCTGTTTCTTTGGAAGCAATTTATTTATCAATTCTGATCCAAATGAGTGTTAATAAAACCAAAATAAAAATTGCCGGAGTGGAAAAAGACATAGATGATATCCAAGAAGATGTTCAAGAGATTTCCGAAGATATAGAAGATATTAATGAAGATGACGATGACGATGAAGTAATTAGAACAATTAAAGATATTGAACAAAGAATAGTGAAATTACATAAGGAAGTAGTAGAAATAAAAGATAATAAAAACAAAAGGTAAATTTGTTGTACGCCCAGGGGGAATCGAACCCTCATCACTAGTTCCGAAGACTAGTACTCTATCCATTGAGCTATGGGCGCAAAGTTTTCAGCTTGTATCCTCAGCAGGGATCGAACCTGCGACCTCCTCCTTAGAAGGGAGGCGCTCTATCCAACTGAGCTATGAGGACGGATTAGATCGTAGATTGTAGATCGTAGATTGTAGATCGTAGATCTTGGATTGTGAGAACTATGGTATTTTACCAGAATTTAGTAAAAAAGCTTTTTATTTTGTCAATTAAATTAAATTTTGGGTAATAGATAACGGCGTTTTCGGAAAATAAGGTGATTTCTGTTGAAGGTAAATTTTCCCAAGATAAATTAATTTTTTTGGCGGTATTGTCTTTGATTTTGAATTTGAAGGGGAAGATTTTAATTTGACCGGGGTAAATTCTTTCGTTTGAGTTTACACAAATAGAACTTAACTCTATCTGATCAGAAACTTTTGGTTGTAAGCAGAATGTTTTTTCACCCCAGATTGATTGACCGGTATTTTTTAAACTAACTTGGCCATTGTATTCATGATTAGCAAAAACAAGGAATGGAATTTGGTTTTTATAAAATTCAAATTTAGTAATTTGTTCCGGAGAATTGATTCCTTTTACCTGGCTGATAAATTTTTGATATTCAGGGTAAAGCTGCTCATTTTGGTCAAGCCAAGAGAAGTGGTCAAAAGGTTGTTGGGGGTAATTGTAAATAAATGGAGTCACTGCTTTTATGCGGCTGTCTTTACTCCAAATATCAAAAGCATCCAAAAGAAATTGAGAGGTGGTTTTGGTGGTATAAAAGTTATTTTTTTTATTAATCCCCTCTTTATGAGGCCAACCGGTTTCGGTGATAAAGACAGGAAGATTTTTTTTAATTCCCAGACTTTTAATAAAATTTAACTCCCATTGATAACCTTGAATACTGTGTTGACCGGTATCTTTTGGAGTGCCAATAAAACCATGATTGGGATACGAATGAGAAGCCAGTCCATCAATATTTTCAAAATATTGTGGGTTGTAAGAGTAAATTTCTTGATAAACAGTTTTGGCCGAGATAAATTTTGGAGATTTATCGGGAGAGGCTAGATCAAGAGCGGCACCAATAATAAAGAAATTTGAATTTAAACTTTTAAATTTTTGAGAAGCGTAGATACTGGCATCGACATAATTTTTGACATCAACTTCTCCGCCCCATTCCTGGCCGTGATTAATTTCGTTAAATAAGATAATATGTTGGGTCTTTGTTGGCCAATTAAGAGAATTGAGAAAATTGGCCAGACTGTCAATGTCTGAATTTTGGGGAATTTTCCAGTTATCGTTATCAGCAATAGTGGCCAGGCGGATGATAGGAATAATGTGGTATTTTCGGCAATTATCAAAAAAATCCTGCCAAGTTTGGTGATCTAACTGATCAAGTCGAATAACAATAGTAACCCAGCCCCAATCGCCGCCGGAGCTATTAACAATATCTTTTGCTTTTAATAAATCCTGTGTTTGGGTTAAATGTAGCCCGAAGATGTTTTCGGATGCTAAAATAGACTTACCAAAAATAAACCAAAAAGATAGAAATAAAATAAAGGAAACTATTTTTTTCAAAGTATCTAATTCTAGCAAATGACCAAAGAAGAAATTATTAAAATGCAGATATCTCGAGTCGAGAAAGAAATTCGGGATACTCCTTATGATAAGTCGAGTGAACATCACCACGGAGTATTGAAGGCGAAATTGGCCAAATTGAAAGATGAACTTGAAGGTCCAATGAATAAAGGGGGTGGTGGTGGAGTGGGTTATGCCATAAAACATTCCGGTGATGCTTCGGTGGTGTTAGTGGGCTTGCCAAGTGTAGGAAAATCGACGTTGCTTAATAAAGTAACTAACGCTGAGTCAAAAGTTGGTAATTACGACTTCACTACTTTGGGGGTGGTGCCGGGGATGATGGAATACAAAGGAGTAAAAATCCAAATATTGGATTTGCCGGGGATTATTGAGGGAGCGGCCGGGAATAAGGGTTTTGGCCGAAAAGTTATTTCGGTAATCAGAGCCTCTGATTTGGTGGTATTGATGACTGATGTCCAGAGGATTGATTGGTTGAATGTAGTGGGTCAGGAACTTTATAACGCCGGAATAAGGCTGAATATGAGACCGCCAAAAATTTTAGTTCATAAAACTCACAAAGGAGCGATACAAGTAATTGATCCTTATTATTCTTTTAATAAAGATACTGTGGTGGAAATTGCCGAAGAAATGGGGCTGAGCAACGCTGTTATTCAATTTGGAGAAAAAATTGAAAGCGTGGATAGATTGATTGATGGTTTGGTAAAAACCAGAAAGTACATGCCGGCAGTGGAAATAGTGACTAA
>CAZWUG010000014.1:0-5435 GCA_964637525.1 uncultured Gammaproteobacteria bacterium
AATTTATCCCTATGAATCCGATCTTTATTTTTTTTCTCATCGTCAACCTTTTGACAGGTTCATTTATTGGTATCCTTGGATTAATGCCGATCATAGTTTAAAAGAAGAAAGACAACTTTCTTTAAAAGAAAATCCACCCGCTTTAATATATTTTGTCGAAAAACCTTATAAAGATGATCCTAAAGCATACTCAAATTTCTTCCCTAATCTTTTAGATAATTATATTAATCTCTACAAAGATAATCAGCCTACAAATTATTGGATTAAACCAGACTTAATTAATCGTCTTCAATCTTTAAATTTTTCCGACCACGCCTCTACCAATGAATAGCAACACCCACAATAATTTTGTTTATAAAACCCACTAGTTTTTAACTCACTCGACACTTTTTTTGGTACAAAAAATTTTATTCCAATTTCTTTTTCAAAACCTTTTCCTATCTCGATAATTTTTTCTTTATTTTGATAATGACTCGTCACCAAAGTCGAAGACACAGCTTCAAACCCCTTATTCTTAGCATATTCAAATGTCTTTCCTAATCTTAATTTCCAACATTTTTCACATCTCGTTTTATTTTTGAGCTGCTCCCCTTTATCAAGGGGAGCTGTCCGCAGGACTGAGGGGTTTTGTACTCCAAACCACTCCTTCGGACTCCAATCCGGCACCACTAATTTTATTTTATTTTCTTCACAAATTTTTTGTGCCGCTTTTAATCGAGTTAAATATTCCGATCGAGGATGAATATTCGGATTATAAAAATATCCCACAATTTCCACTGATTCATCTTTTAATGAATCCACCATTTTTAGTAAACAATCCGCACAACAAGTATGAATTAAAATCCTTTTCATATAAGTCCCTCTTGTCAAAGAGGGATTTAGGGAGATTGAATATTTAAAAATTCTCTCATTTTTACCAACCCCTCCTTTGCTTCTTTCACTTCTTCAAAATGTTTTCTAGCCGGTTCTAATTTTTCAATCAGCCAATCCGCTAATCCGTTTTTTAAATCCAATGGGAATAATTTTCCCAATTTGTAGTCCTCAATTAATTGATCAACTTCAGTGTAAACAATATCTCCACCAAATTTTTCTGGTCGAGAAATTTTAAAGTTTCCAGTTTTTTCTCCCCAAAATACCAATGTTTCTACCCAATTAATTAATGGATTAAATTCAATTACTTGTGGCGGCGCGTAAGCTTTTTTAATTTTTTCTCTAATTTCCTCCGGTGTATCGTGAATAAAAATTGCACTATTTGGTTTTGACTTACTCATTTTCAATGATTCCTCATCATTGGTTCCTTTATCTGGTCCAGTTATCCCAGCAATCAAATTTTGATGAATCGCAATTGGTGAGATTATTTCACCTTTAATGTTCTTCAATGGATTAATCGTCAATTTTTTAGCTACATCTTTGGCAATTACATGAGCTTTTCTTTGGTCCATACCTGCATGAGCAATATTCGCTTTCAAAGTAAAAATATCCGCCACCTGTAATGGGGGATAAAACAATGTCGCCATACTCACATCAGTTCCTTGCGTTTTTCCCATAATCGAAATTGATCTCAAATTTCTCGATAAAGTCACATTTTTCCCCACTTCCATAAAAGTTTCCCAATGAACCAAATTGTTTTCATAAAGCTCTTTTCCAGTGATAAATTTCACTTGGCTTTCATCCACTCCAAAACATTTTAGCGACGCAATTAGCCCTTGTTTAAAATATCCCTCAGTGGCAATTCTAATATTCTCCCAATTTCCACCAAGTTTATTATTTAAATAAGAATGAAAATCAGCCAAAAGTATTTTGCATTTCACTCCAGCTTTTAAAAAATCTGCAATTTTCCCCATCGACATCAATCCTGTCCCCAAATGAATTAGCCCAGAAATCTCAAAACCAATATAATGATTCAATTCAGTACCTGACTCAATTAATTTTTTCAAATCATCTTCAGTCAAAACCTCCTGACAATTGCGAGTAATAAGCTTAATTTTTTCTTCAGTATTCATGGCCAAGTATAGATTAAACTTAGCCTTTTTTCCAGCTTTATTTTTTGTAGTATTCCTTTATTTGGAATAATACATACCAACCCAAACCAGTTCCAATAATCAATTCACCTAAATCCATTCTCACTAAAGTTAACACAGCATTGATTAATGACATCCAATACATTATTTTCCATGCTTTTTTCTCTTTTTTAAATAAACCTGGAATTATTACAATTGCTAAAACCCCCATAACTAAAGCAAAAATAATCGAAATTGAATAGCCAAAACCTGCTCTCAATCCTCCCATATAAGCAAACGGAGACAGCATTGTTAAACCAACTAAAGAAAGTACCATTGGTATCATTACTAGTAATGCCAACACTGATAAATATGGCAATATTTTCACAATAATATCTTTCACTTTTATTGGTAATTGCCAAACTTTTTTTGTAAAAATTTCCTCCAACTTTACTTCCAATTCATCTAACCAATTTTTTACTTCTTTTTTTACATCCTCTTGTTTCGTTATTTTTTTCTTTTTCATACAATTTATTTTACTTTATTTTTTAAATAAAAGTAAAGTATTCTTCAGCCAGTCTTCAGTTTAAGAATTATAATATTCATTATGAAAATTCTTATCGTCGAAGACGAACATCTCATCGCCACCTCTCTCAAAAAAGGTCTAGAGCAAGAACGCTACACTGTCGATATTGCCTTTGATGGAGTAGAAGGTTATGACCTCGCCTCTAGTGGTGATTACGATATCATTCTTCTTGATCTCATGCTTCCCAAATTAGATGGTCTTTCTATTTGTAAAAAACTTCGAGACGAAAACAATCATACTCCAATCTTAATGTTGACTGCCAAAAGTCAGCTTGAAGATAAAATAAATGGTTTAAACAGCGGCGCTGATGATTATCTCACCAAACCTTTTGCTTTTGAAGAATTATTAGCCAGAATTCGCGCTCTTAGTCGTCGTCCTCAACAAGCCACCAGCAAAACTTTAACTGTAAGTGACCTCAATATTGATACTACTAATTATCAGGTCAAAAGAGGCAATAAAGAAATTCGTCTTTCTAGTAAAGAATATTCTTTATTGGAATGTTTAGTCCGTCATGCCGGTCAAATTCTTAATAAAGACCAATTAATTCAATATGTTTGGAGTTATGAATCCGATATCTTACCCAACACTGTCGAAGTTTATATTCGTAATCTCCGTCAAAAAATCGATAAACCATTCAAGAAAAAATTAATCCAAACCATCCGTGGCTTTGGTTACAAAATTAGTGATTAAATTAACTAGTAATCTAGTTATCTAGTAATCTAACTTATGTTTAAACAAGCTCGTCTTAAACTGACTTTATGGTATGTTCTTATCATTAGTATTGTCAGTCTATTTTTTAGTTTATTAATTTATAGTCTCATTAATAATGAAATTAGTCGTTTTGCCAATTCTCAACGCAATCGTATCGAACGCCAATTTATAATTCAAAATCCTAACCTTTCTCGCCAACCAGTTATTACTGTCATCGATCAAGATTTAATTAAAGAAAGTCGTCAAAGACTTAGATTAAATCTTCTTATTATCAATGGTCTTATTATTATTGTCTCTGGCAGTCTTTCTTATTTTTTAGCTGGCCTTACTCTCAAGCCAATTCAAAAAATGTCCGACGATCAAAAACGTTTTATTTCCGATGCTTCCCATGAACTTCGCACCCCTATCACTGCCATGAAAGCTCTTTTTGAAGTTTCACTTCGTGATAAAAATCTAGATCTTAAAGAAGCTAAAAAAGTTATTAATTCTGGTATCGACCAAAGTGACCGACTTAAAAATCTTTCCGATTCACTACTAGAACTTAGTCGTCTCGAAATTAATCATATCGAATCTCAATTCCAAATTTTATCACTTAAAAAAATTATTACCGAATCTATTTCTCAAATTAAACCCAAAGCCGATGCCAAAAAAATTAAAATAATTTCAAAAACATCTAATACTAAAACTTTCGGTGACCAAAATCGTCTTGTCGAACTTTTTACTATCTTTCTTGATAATGCCATCAAATATAGTCACTCCAACACCGAAATTAAAATTATTTCCAAAACTATTGGCAAAAAAAATATAATTAAAATTATTGATCAAGGTCTTGGGATTGATCAAAAAGATTTACCCAAAATCTTTGATCGTTTTTATCAAGCTGATAATGCCCGGACTAAAACCAACAACTCAGGCTACGGTCTCGGTCTTTCCATTGCTCAAAAGATTATCGAATCTCATCATGGTTCTATCAAAGTTTCCAGTCAATCGAATATTGGTACCAAATTTATTATTTATTTACCTCTATTCAGTTAGCCTTCAGAATATAACCATACAATCCCGACTATGAAGCCTATCAAAAGTTTTTTTGTTAATCTAAAAAGCAAATTTATTTCTCTGCCAAAATTCATCAGAATTATTTTAGTCATTGTCTTAATTAGTGGAATAGTTTGGTTTGTTTACTCAAAAATTAATAGCTCAAAAAAATCCGAAATCCAAATAAAAACCACCACTGTCGAAAAAGGTACACTTGTTACTTCAATTTCTGCCACTGGCACTATTACTTCATCCAATAAGACAGCCATTACTACTGGAGCTACTGGTACTATCAAAAAAGTTTATGTTAAAAATGGTGATACAGTTACCAAAGGTCAAAAAATTGCCGATATTACCCTAGATGATGATGGTACTTACAATCAAACCGTTGCTTGGGCTAATTATGTTTCTATGCTCGAAAAAGAGAAACAAGCCATTGCTGATCGAACTAGTGCTGATATTCAAATGTGGCAAGATCGTCAAAGTCTTTTAGATGCCGAAACAGAATACAACAAAATGATTGCCGGTGCTTGGAATGATAAAACCAAAGCCGAATATACTTACAACGAAAAAGCAGTAGTTACTAAGGCTTTTCAATTAGCCAAAGAAAAATTTACTGCTGACGAAACTACTTACACTAACTATGGAGCTATGATTGCCAAAGCCAAACAGCAAACCTCCAATGCTTACGATAGTTACAAAAAAGTTTCTTCCACTATTTATGCCCCAGTTGCTGGTACTATCAGTAATTTAAGTCTTGCCGAAGGAGTTATTATTTCTAATTCTTCGACTTCTATTACAGTTTCTACTGGTACCAATAGTAGTGAAAATTCTTCATCTGTCACTTCTCATACCGTTGGTAGCATTACTAATCCCAAAGGTCAGTATCAAGCTACCCTTAGTCTAACCGAGTCTGACATTGTCAAAATTAAAGCCGGTCAAAAAGTTATTATGACTATGGATGCTTTTGATGGTGTTACTTTTACTGGATCAGTTCTTTCTGTTGATGTCGCTGGTTCTACTAATTCCGGTGTCACTTCTTATTCAGTTGTCGTTTTACTTGATGATACTGATAAAGAAATTTATACCAATATGGCCGTTAC
>CAZWUG010000014.1:5445-19634 GCA_964637525.1 uncultured Gammaproteobacteria bacterium
AAGCAGATGTTTTATTAATTCCTTCAACTGCCATCGACACTGCTTCTGATGGTACTTCTACAGTTAGAGTTATTAAAGATGGTGTTACTTCTAGTGTAACTGTTACTCTTGGCTCAACTAATGATAGTCAAACTGTCATCAAATCTGGTCTAACCGAAGGTGATACTATAGTTTCTTCGTCAATCAGTAGTCAATCAAAATCAAACAACAATACTTCTTCTGATTTTAGTTCTTCCAATCGAAGTGGTAGTACTACCAGAAGTGGTAATAGCGGTGTCATGATGATGAGCGGTGGTCCTCCAGGAATGTAATTTAAAAAACTATGTCTAATCCAAAACCAATTATTGTTGTCAAAAATCTTTCCAAGATTTACAAGACTGACGTTCTCGAAGCTGTCGCTCTTGATAAGGCTTCATTCCAAATCAATGAGGGGGAGTTTGTTGCTATCATGGGTCCCTCTGGGTCAGGAAAATCAACTCTAATGCATATTCTTGGCGCTCTCGATAAACCTACCAGTGGGGAATACATTCTCGATGGCAAAGATGTTAGTCATCTTTCTGATGATGAATTATCCGAAATTCGTAATCAAAAAATTGGCTTTGTTTTTCAGGCCTTTAATTTGTTACCTCGAACCTCCACTCTCAAAAATGTTATGTTGCCCATGACTTATGCTGGTATCCCAAAAGAAGAGCGAGAAAAAACCGCCAAAAAATTTCTAGAAATGGTTGGACTTGGTAATCGTCTTTATCATACCAGTAGTCAAATTTCTGGTGGTCAACAACAACGTGTGGCTATTGCTCGATCCTTAGTTTTAAATCCTGCCTTAATTTTAGCCGATGAACCAACCGGAAACATTGCTTCTTCTCAAGCTGATGAAGTCATGGCTATTTTTGAAAAATTAAATGATGAAGGTCACACCATTGTTATGATTACTCACGAACCAGATATTGCCGAACACGCCAAAAGAATTATTTTTATTCGTGATGGCAAAATTGTTAAAGACATTGTCAATCATCATCGCCGTAGTGCTTCAATCAAAGAGGAGGTCGCCAAAAATGATTGAGTTTTGGGAATTACTCAAAGAAAGTTTTACTAGTCTAAAACTCAATAAAATGAGAACTGGTCTAGCCATGCTTGGTATTATTATCGGTATTGGGTCTGTTATTGGTCTTATCTCTATCGGTGAATCCAGTAAAAAATCCGTCACTTCTCGTATTGAATCTCTTGGCTCTAATTTAATTACAGTCTCTCCCAGTTCTCAACGCTCTGGTATGGTCAGAGGTAACAGTACTGTCAAAACCCTAACTTTAGCCGATGCTGAAGCTCTCGAAAAATCCGGTCTTTCGGCAATATCACTAGTTTCTCCCGAATACTCTGGTCGCTACCAAGTGGTAGCTGGTGATGCCAATACTAATACCAATATTTATGGTGTTAAAGCCGCTTATTCCACTGTTCATAATCTCAAAATTAGTAATGGTCGTTTTATTACTGATAGTGACTATAATTCTAACTCTCATGTCGCCGTCATTGGTCCAGATTCTGTTGAAGAACTTTTTGGTAGTTCTGATTACAATTGCTTAGGTGAAACTATTCGTATCAATGGTCTAAATTTTACTATCATCGGCATTACTACTGCCAAAGGTTCTAGCGGTATGGGTAGTAGTGACAGTGCTGTTTATATTCCTCTTTCTACTGGGCTCAAACAACTTTTTGGGGTTAATTATATTAATTCTTTAGCCATTCAAGCTACTAATTCTGATGTTATCATCCAAGCCCAAAATCAGGTTGGATATTTTCTTTTAGCTCGTCATAAAAAAACCGATGTTTCTAGTGCTGATTTTACTATTCGTTCTTCTGAAGAAATGTTAGAAACGGTTTCCAGTGTTACTGGTACATTTACTTCACTTTTATCCGGTGTTGCCGCTATTTCTTTAATCGTCGGTGGTATTGGTATCATGAATATTATGCTTGTTACTGTTACCGAACGCACTCGAGAAATTGGTCTACGCAAAGCTCTTGGTGCCAAACGCAAAACTATCGTTACCCAGTTTTTAACTGAATCAGTTATTCTTACTTTTGGTGGGGGAATTATTGGTATCGTTTTAGGTGTTGGACTTTCTTATGGTTATTCTGTTTTCAATTCATCAGTCTTTACTATTTCTTTTAGCTCAGTCATGTTAGCCTTTTTGGTTTCCGTCGGTATCGGTGTTCTTTTTGGCTGGTATCCCGCCAAAAAAGCCGCCTCTCTTCAACCAATTGAAGCCCTTCGTTATGAGTAATTTTTCAGTTTCTTTTAAGATTCTAACCTTAATATTCTCATTACTTATTAATAATTATTCATTATTCATTTTTAATTATTAATTAGATTTCTATGTCCGAAAAAGAAAATAAATCAAAAAAAATAATTCTTCCTGTTAGCTTATCAATTGTTTTTTTAGTCATCGGTTTTGGTTTAGGTATTGTTTATCAAAAAAATAAATTAAAAACTACTTTTACCAATCGAATGGGCCAATTTCAAACAGGTGAGGGTATAGGTAATCGTACTGGTAATCGCAACAACCAAACTGGTCAAGGTCAAGGTACTGGTCCTCGCAATGGTGCTGGTTCTGGTGCCGTGTTTGGCGAAGTCACCAAAATTGAAGATGGTTCTATTACTATTAAGACCATTGATGGTGGTTCCAAAATTGTTTTAATTTCTGATTCTACTGCTTTTAACAAATCAACTACTGTGGCCAAAACAGAATTAAAAGTCGGTTCTCAAGTCCGAGTTGATGGTACTACCGATACCAACACCGGCAGTGTTACTGGTAAGACTATCGAAATTGATCCTGCCCGTAACGGTCAATCCGCCCCCGCCACTCAACAATAAACAACAAAACCTCTATAAATTCCCCTCTTGTCAAAGAGGGGTTAGGGGAGATTGAAAAACCCTCCATTCCATGGAGGGTTTTAAAATATTGTTTCACCCCCGTCTTGTGAAAGAAGGGGCAGGGGAAGATTGGATATCTATTCCGCCTTCACAGTAATTTTCTTTGGCTGAGTTTTTGGTGACTTAGCAAAACTAACAGTCATCATCCCATTTTTACATTTAGCCTCTGGTTCAACCCCATAATCAATATCGCCTGGTACTGCCACTTGATACACAAACGATCGACGTGATTGTCGAATCATTTTTTTCTTTTCTTCTTTTTCTACTTGTTCTGCTCGAATCGACAACACTCCTTTATCAAAGGTAATCTCTACATCTTTAGGGTCAATTCCTGGCACCGCTGCCTCAACATAAACGTTTTTTTCATCTTCCGATATTGATAGACCTCTGTCATTATTTGAGGTAATCAAATCGTCGTTCCACCATGCGTCTGGTTCATTATCAAACCATGGTGACATTAATAATCTTTTGGGTATGAGAGTATTCATACGTCCTCCTTTATTTGATAAATTTGTAATTAGCAATACTATACATCGACTGCTAATTACTGTCAAGAGAAAAACTAATTCCAACTACAAACACCTACACATTCGGTAGTACAAAACGAATTTGATCCTGATTTTGTACTATGTCTGCAACCCGAAGCACAATCACTAAAACTACCTTTCATTTCTTTGCAAGCATCTTTCCCAACCTTAATGTTACGAAATTCACATTCATTATAATTTTTCAAATATTTTCCAGAAAAATTTAAACAAGCAGTTTCTTTATTATCTGGTTTTTTTTCGCTTATTTTATCTTCAATTTTAATTTGAGATGGCTCTAACTTTGTTTTTTGTTTGACCAAATAAAATATGTTCAACATAACAGTTACTATTAATAGAAATAAAACAATTATAGTTAACTTTTTTGTATTTTTATTCATTATTTACTGGTACATACCAACAATTTTGCCCGACTCCATTTTTTACATTTCTCACATTTCAAATATTTTCTATTGACCAAATTGAGTGTATAAAATTCTTTCAAAAAATTTATTTGTTGTTTATGACCACACTTGTCACATTCATAACCAAAATAATGACAATGCCAGTTTACTATCCAAACTAAAAGTCCCGCCAATACCAAAAACCACAACCACATTAATCCATTTTCTAACAACCAAATTGCCGTAATTATCTCAACTATTACAAAAACTATTAATCTCCAAATAGTCTCCCAAACATCTTTAAATTTTACCTTCCTATATTTCATAAATTAATTATATACCCATAAATAATTTACTACCTTGCATTACATAGTACCTGGTATATAATACATTTCAATGAAAGATAGTAATGAACAAAATTCACAACTTCGCAAAGGCCTACTTGAACTAGCTGTCCTTTTGGTCATTAGTCACGGCCCAGTTTACGCTAGTGATATTTTAAAAAAACTCAAATCAAATCAATTATTAGTTGTTGAAGGTACTTTGTACCCACTTCTAAGTCGTCTCAAAAACGAAGGGGACTTAGATTATCAATGGCAGGAATCCAAAAATGGTCCACCCCGTAAATATTACCAGCTTACTGATTCCGGTAAGAAAAATTTAACCCAAATTATCTCAACTTGGAACAATCTTAATCATTCCATTAATTCATTAATCAAAAATAAAAAATGAAAAAAACTATTTCAATTAACTTAAATCGTCAGATTTTTAATCTTGACATTGACGCCTTTTCAAAATTAGAGGATTATCTTTCTGATATAAAAAAGCATTTTGATCAAGCCGATTCCTCAGAAATTATTGACGATATTGAATCTCGTATTGCCGAAAAATTTACTGAAATATTGGGTAAAAATAAAAAAGTTGTTCAAATTGAAGATGTTGATCAGGTTATCGCCGACATGGGTAGTGTTAGCGATATCGTTGGTGACGATACTTCTGACGAATCACCAAAAGATGACAAAAACTCTACCTCTCGCAAAAAACTTTTTCGCGATACTGATAGTAAAATTATTGCCGGAGTTGCCTCTGGTCTGGCTTGGTATTTTGGTATTCGCTCTATTTTTATCCGTCTTATTTTTATCGTTTTACTTTTCAATCGAAATACTTCTTGGTTTTCCATTCTTGCTTATTTGGCCTGTTGGTTAATTATTCCCAAAGCCAAAAATAATTTTGAAAAGTTAGAGATGAAAGGTCGTCCCACCACTCTCGATGAACTCCAAAATATTTCTGGTGAAACTAACAATCTTTCTATTATAGAAAAGAAAACTCAAAACTTTTTTCAAAAAATCTTTTCTGTATTTTTAAAATTAATTAAATTCTGTTTCAAGTGGGGTCTAAAAATTACTGGTTTCTTCTGCTTTATTACCAATATTATTTTAATCGTTTGCTTAGTTGTTGGTTTTGTCTTACTTTATTTCAATCAATTTTTCCCCTATATTGATCTCACTTTTCTCAAAACTATTGGCACTCCAGCCTTAGAAATTGGTTTTATTTCTTTAGGCATTTCTTTTTTAATACCTCTGGTTTTTTGTCTTGATCTTTCCGAAGATTTAATGCGGCTCAAATGGAATACTTCCTTCAAAAAAGTTCTTACTATGCTCATTGTTTGGATAATGTCATTAATCACTTTTGTCACCACCGCCAAAATCACTTATCCTCAATATCAATCTCAACTAACTGCTTTTGTCGACCATTTTAAATATTTCACCTCTATCGACGAAACCAATTCTCAAACTATTAATATCAAAAATATCCAATCAATTGATATTAGTAATCTCAGACAAGTCAAATTAGTTCAATCAAACGAAAATGTTTTAATCATCACTGGTAACCAACACCAAATTGATGAACTTAACACCCAAATTTCTTCAGACAAAATTAATATCCAAGGTAAATCAGCCACTTGGGCTGGCTGCAACGATTGTCTTGGCTATGTCAGTTCTGTTCGAATTGAAATTCGCGCTCCAAATATTAATAATATAAAACTTGACAATACTGATGCTGAACTACAAACCCTATCAGGTAATTATCAAATTAATTTAGTCAAAAAAACCGGTCTCAAAGTTACTGGTAGTCAAAATACAATTTCTTTGGTCGCTGGTCATGATACTGTTGCTAATTTGCTCGATAGTACTATCAATCAAGTTGATGCTCAACTTCTTCAATCTACTCTCAAAACCAGTGCCAAGATCATCAAAATAAAAGGGGATTCTCAGTCGGTTCTAATTTACAAAAATCAATCCCAAATTATTCCTCAATCTGGTGATCAGTCTCAAAAACAAAAATATATTTTATCTCAAGACCACGAAAAATTAGTCAAAGTTCTCGAATCAACCATTATTAATCTTGATGGTTCCAAAAAGACCTTAAAAGATTTCAACTGGTCTTCAAATTTTGAAATTCAATCTGATGTTGATTCTTATCATATTTATACTTTCGTTAAACCTAAAAACACCACCAACGTTTATGTTTTGTGGTTAATCGAAAAAGATGGTCTTATCACTTTAAATAAATCTTTCAAAATCACCAACTGGGAAGATGTTCATTATCTAAATTTAATCAACGATAAATTTATCCAAATCAACGGCCAAGTCTACGGCCCAGAATTAAAAGAAGAGACCAAGAAAATTTATATTGATAAAATAAAAAATAAATTAGAAATTTATCTTCCCAAAGATTCCAAATAGTTATATCTTTTTCCACTTCAACCTCAATGAGTTAGTTACTACCGACACACTACTCAGTGACATTGCCATTCCGGCAAAAATTGGATTTAATTTTATTCCCCAAATCGGGTAAAGAAGTCCGGCCGCAATTGGTATTCCTACTAAGTTATAAATAAACGCCCAAAATAAATTTTCTTTAATTGTCTTTAATGTAATTTTTGATAATTTCCAGGCTTTTTTTACTTTACTAATATCGCCTTTTAAAATTGTTATTTCTGCCGATTCAATCGCAATATCTGATCCATTACTCATAGCTATTCCCACATCTGCCTGCACCAATGCTGGTGCGTCATTAATTCCGTCTCCCACCATGGCTATTTTTCGTCCCATCATTTCTCTCATATATTTAATTTCACTTGCCTTTCTCTCCGGTGTCATATCCGACATTACATTATGCAATTTTGCTTGTCTAGCCATAAAATTTGCCGCTCTCATTTTATCTCCCGTCATCATTATTACTTGAATTTCTTGGTCTATAAAATCATCAATCGTTTTTGACACTCCGTCTTTTACTGTGTCACTAATTCCTATTTGACCAACCAATTTTTTATCAATTTTAATATCAATTACCGTTTTACCTACATGTTCCCATTCTTTATTTCCTTTTTCCGATTTTAAAATTTCCACTATTTCATTTTTAATTTTTCCTTTCACTCCCACTCCAATTGTTGCCAAAAAATCACTACATTCAATTAAATCAATTTTCCTTCTTTCCGTTTCTTTCACTATTGCCAAAGCCAGCGGATGTTCTGATTGTTTTTCTACTGACGCCGCATAAATTAATATTTCTTTTTCATTATATTTTTCCGACAATGACAAAATATTAGTTACTACTGGTTCTCCTTTGGTTATTGTTCCGGTTTTATCAAATACTATGGTATTAATTTTGGCTAAATTTTCTAAACCAGAAGCATTTTTAATTAAAATTCCCTCCTCAGCTCCTCGTCCCACTGCCGCAATTATTGCCGTTGGTGTCGCCAAACCCAAAGCGCAAGGACACGCCACTACCAATACTCCCACCAGTGATGTTATGGCCATCGATAATGATCCGGCCAATAACCACCCAATAAAAGTTAGTCCTGCAATTACTAATACTATTGGTACAAACACCGCTGAAATTTTATCCGCCATTTTTTGCACCGGTGGTTTAGAATTTTGAGCCTCTTCTACAATTTTAATAATCTGTGCCAATACCGTTTTTTCTCCCACTTCAGTTGTTTTAACCTTTACAAAGCCTTGTTTATTAATTGTCGCCCCGATCACTTTATCGCCCTTCTTTTTATCTACTGGCACTGCCTCACCGCTAATCATTGACTCATCTACCGAAGTATTTCCTTCTGCAATAATTCCGTCAACCGGAATTTTAAATCCTGGTTTAATTATCACTATTTCGCCTGTTTTTACTTCCTCCAAATTTACTTCAACTTCTTGATTATTTCGCCACACCAAAGCTGTTTTCGCTTGTAATCCAAGTAGTTTTTTAATTGTTTCCCGAGTCTTTTCTTTTGATTTGCTTTCCAAATATTTTCCCCAAGTTACAAATCCGATTACCCCAATTACTGCGTCAAAATAAACCATTTTGGGTAAATTTAATCTGACCAAAATTTGGGGAAAAATCATTATTAATGTACTGTAAACAAACGCCGTTCCTGTTCCTATACCAATCAGAGTGTCCATATTAGCTATTCCTCGTCTGACAAAATTTATTATTCCCATCAAAAATGGTTTTCCTACTAATACATAAAAAAAGGTTGATATTCCCAAAAGTATCCAATTCCAAATTTCTGCCTTAATTGGCAAAGAGGGAAGTCTTGACCAAATTATTGCTAACAAATCTCGCGCTACTAATACCAAAATAAAAATTAATATTGGCAAAATTAACCATATTTTTATTTTTTCCCAGTCAATTTTTTTATCATTAATTTCTTCTTCAGCCTCTACTTTATAATTCAACTTTTCTATTTCTTTATAAATTTCCTTTTCCGAAATTTTAGTTTCATCAAATTCTATTTCTGCCTTTTCTGTGGCGTAACTTACATTGATATTTTTAATTCCAGCAACTTTTTTTAATCTATTTTCAATAATTTGTGAACAACTCACACAATGCATGCCTTTTATCTTTATTATTTCTTTTTTCATTTTATTCAGTTACTACTATTTGAGCATTATGGGGCACTCCCATAGCACAAACAAATTGATAAGTACCAGTTTTTTCTGGTGTAAATTCCATTACTAAAGTTTTTCCTTTAGTTAAAGTTTGGGCTTTACCAAATAAACCCGGTATCAAAATAGTACTCATGCATCCATACTGACTTTCTTTCACTTCAATTTCTAATCTCACCTTTTCACCCTTTTTCACTACAACTTCGTTTGGATTTATTCCAAAAACCGTATAACTTAATTTTACTGTTTTAATATTTTCTTCACTTGTTATTACTCTTTTTGTTTGATTATTTGACACTCCACCAACACTTATTCCTGTCAAAAACCACAAATTATAAAACACAAAAAACAATACCAATATTCCTATCGCTTTTTGATTTTTTATTCTCCCTACACCCTTACTAATCAACCATAACGACACACTACTTCCCAAAGCAAAAATTAACATAATCAATAATCCCCTTAACCAACTTCCCGAAATCATCGCACTTCCTTCAGCCAACATCGTAAATCCACAAGGCAAAAATACTGCCAATAATCCCGCTATCCACGCCACTTTATCTTCTGCAATTCTTTTCCCCAAATTTTTATTCCAATTAATTTTAATTTTATTTACCCACCTTACCCCCAACATTTCCAATGCTGTCATTATCATAATTAGCGACACTCCGACCATTAACCAATTTACCCATCCACCCAAAATTATTTTTTCTCCCACCAATCCTAACACTCCACCAAAAATACTATAAGAAATTATTCTTCCCAAAATTATTTTATATTTTTCTTTTCCAAAACCAATAATCATTCCACTCAACAAAGCCCCACAACTCGAAAATCCAGCTACCAATCCAAACAAAAATAACATCACCCATGAACTCTCGTTATTAATATCAATCCATCTTGTCCAGCCAATTTTACTCAAAAGCACAAACAAACCAGCAACGATCATTACTCCCAATATCCACCAATTATCTTTTAAGGTCTCCCTTTTTAAGGGAGATGTCCCGAAACTATATTCACTTCCTTCAAACCATTTATTCAATTTTTCTACGCTAATTTTTTTCTTCGACTCAATTTTTAATTTATTTTCCGCCAAAACTACTTCCGCTTTTTTAACCTCTTTTTTGCCACTCAATTTTTCTTCAATCAAAATCTCACACGATTTACAATGTAATCCTTTGACCAAAAATTCTTGTTTCATTAGCGGTTAAACATTTTGGTAACTTGTAAAATTTCTTTTGTCATTTCTTCCTTCTTTTTCTCATTACCACTTTTTATGGCACTCGAAAAACAAGTCTTTAAATGATTTTCCATTAACATTTGGTGAGCTGACTTAAGTAGTCCGATGACTGCTAAATTTTGTTGCATAATATCTATGCAATATTCATCATTTTCCACCATTTTTATTATCTTGCCCAAGTGGCTTTGAGCTTTTTTAAAATTTGTTATTGTTTCCATACCTATACCTAGGGTACAGGTCAAAAAAAGTTCTGTCAAGTGTCAATATCATTTTTCAAAAAATTAACTTTCCATCCCAATTAAACTCAACGCATCTTCAAAAATTATCGCTTTAATCATAAATTATTTTTGTTTAACTAATATTAATGTAAAAAATTTTCCCCCAAAAAAGTCTTCTCCTGCATAAACCTCTGCCCATTTACTTGAGTCTTCTTGATCTGGTCCAGCTATTTTTATAAAGGTCAGTTTATCTCCTTCTTTTTTAAATTCATGGTAACCATCATCTTTTTCTGCTTCATAAATTCGCACAATGTCTCCACTTTGCTCCCAAGTATTAAATTCCAAATCTGTGGTAATTTTATTTATTTTTCCTCCATCCAAAAATTCAAAAGTAACAGTTTTTTCTTCTTCAGGTTTATTTGCTCCTGAAGTCCATCTTATTATTCCTTCCCATACCCCAGTTACTAAATTAGAATCTGTTTTTTCATCTTCTGGTCTTTCTTCTGTTATTTTTGTTTCACTAGTTTTTATTTCATTTACTATTTCTAAAATATTTTTAATTTCATCCACTGTTTCCGGTTTATTTTCAATATTATTTTCTTCCATCCATTTATTAATTTCATCTGAAGTCATAGTTACTACTTCAATTTTTTCTTCATTCTTTTTTGGGCTATAGACTGGCAATTTTATCCCCACCACTTTTCCATCTTGAGTCGCACTATTAAATTGATCTATTGTTACCATTACGGCACTAAATTTTTCAAACCCCGTTTTTAAATTATTAGGAATATCACTAATGGTTAAAATACTTGCCAAAGGTTCAGTCACTGTTCTGGCACTTGCTACGATCGCCGACACTTTATTATGATTTCCCAAAGCGATTGTTGCCGCATCATCAGTCACTTCCAAGGTTAAGTCCGCTCCGCCCACAATTATGGCTGCCTTAGTCAACATTGATCCAGTTGCCACTGCTGATGTTCCTCCAGTAATCACAATCCCACCCACAAAACCAGCCACTTTACAGCCATCTTTTATTACTACTGCCGATGTTTCTAACTTTTGAAAAGTATCTCCCGCCTCATTCCACGCATCAGCCTCGACTTGAGCCTGATCTTGCTTCAATATTTTAAAAGCCATCTTGGCATCAACTCCTAAATGTTTTGCCAAAGTGGCAATTTTTTTACCGGCAGGTGCTTTATCAAAAATATTTGATATCTCTTTTTTATCATAAGCCAAAATTTCTTTTGACAATTTCCAACTAGTCTTTTGGTTGCTTATTTTTTCAGCCTCTTTTTTCAAACTAGTTGCATCTTTTTCCAAATTTTCCCAATCTTTGGTTATTTCGTCAACTTTTTTGTTCCATTCTTCGTAAGAATACTTTTTTGCCTCAGTCAAAACCAAATCAGTTTCATATCTTAATCTTAAATATTCTTTAGAAACATCTACTGTTTTTCCATATATATCTCCAGATTCTGTTTTTTGTTTGCTCAAAAAATACCAACCCACAACCCCTAAAATTATTATTCCTAATCCAATTAAAATTTTCTTCATCATAAGCCCATTATACCAACCACTGCAACCTGACCAAAAAAAACCATTTTTCTTTACCCTTTAAATATAATCAAAATACTTAATTTTTAATAATTAACAATCAAAATCTGTCTTAATTGAACCAATATTCTCCTTCTCTACCAACTCCCAAGTCTCCAAATATAATCCTCTAATCCATTCAATTGTATACAGTGCCATATTTTTAGCCGACATATCAACTTGAGTTTCACCTGAGATAACTGCAATTTTACCCAATTCTTCATCTGAAATATTTTTTATCACTGGTAACCAATTAGTCAACAACCATTCTTTTTTATTAGCATCATAAAAAGCTGGCATCACCATAATTTCATAAAATTTTTCTCCATCTTTAAACATTTTTAAATATTGTTTTATTCTATAAACATTATCTAAAACCATCTCAGTTTCATTTTTCCAAAAATCTTTTTTAAGCGGCGATGTCCGATCAAATTTAATTTTCATCACCGCTGCCGCATAAACTTCAAATTCATTTATTTTATCTTCACTAACCGATTGTTTTAATTGTTTTAGTTTATTAATTAATATTTTTTTGTTTTGATAAATCAAATTCAACACAAAAAGTAATCTTTTATTTCCATCATCTTTCAAAAAAAGTATCCCTATATACGCCTCTTTATAAAACTCCACTTCTCGATAACAATATTTTTTTTCTTTAACCATTTTTTAAGTTATGGTATTTTCTTCTTCGTAATAGTATGAATAATCTATTCCTTTCATAAACATTTCCCGACTGTCAATTTTATCAGTCAAAGATTTTTTAAGTAGTTTTTTCATTTCACTACTATCTTTCGGGCTTTGTTTCATGGCAATTAAATAATCATTTTTGTCTATTTTGCTCCAATCAACACATTTTTTAAGCTGTTTTTTTAAAATCAAATCTAACCAGATTCTCATACTTCTTCCATTTCCTTCCATAAACGGGTGAGCCACATTCATATCTACATATTTATCAGCAATCTGATCAAAAGAATCTTGAGGCATTTGCTCAATTTGTTTTAGAGTGTTGTCCAAAAATTGGGCCATGGCAAATTGAAACCCGCCTTTTGCAATATTTTTTTTTCTTATTTGTCCAGCAAAATCATAAAGTCCACCAAACAAATAAGCATGGATCTGTTGCAAACCTTTAATTGTGCCAACTTCTATACTGTCAATTAAATTGCTCTCAAACAAAGCATAAGCTTTTTTCTTACTTTGCCCATCAATACTATTATCACTATAAGTAAACCAATCAAGAAATTTTATAGATTTTTTACTTGGAATTATTTTTACCACTTCAACAATATCATCCTGAGAAAAACAATCAGTGGCATATTTTTTCCCGTCAGCCGAAACCAATTTCAGTTGTATACATTTTGAATACAACTCACTATTTTTTGTTTTTAAACGATTTTTTAGTGTTCCCCAATATATTCTTGGTCGGGGACTATCAGTAATAGCCGCTACAATATCCACGATAGAAAACCACCATTTATTTTTTTCTTCATCCCAAACAGCTCTCACTTCTTTATCATCAAAAAAACGAATCGATATTTTATGGTTCATATTCTTTAAAAGTTAATAATTTATTTCGGTAATATTCATATTGTAGTTTTCTTAATTTTATCTCCCCCGGCAACCCAATCAAAATATCATTCACCAAAGAATCAAAGTTATCTAAAATTGTCACAATTTCATTTTGTTTTTCAATTGATGGAATAGAAATTTTATATTTCATAACCATTGATTTATCTCCACGCGGCATCTTTGCTCCCTTTGAATATTGTGTATCATAATCAAAAAAAGAATCAGAGGAAAGTAAATAATACAAATATTCAGAGTTTATAAAGTTTTTTTTGTCTTTCATTATTCTTATGGTTAAAACATCCCCATTTGTACCTCCAACATTAGTAGCCCTCCATATCTTTTTTAAATATGGTCGAATATTTCCAATTAAAATATCCCCAACCTCATATTTTGTAAGTTTTCCAGAAGTAGGGACACAACTAGAAACCGTTTTCCCTAATTTATTTTGAAGTAAGTTATCAACTCCAATATAATTATCAACGTCTAATTCATCAGAAGATATTCTTGTCTTTGAATATTCCGCGATCTCTTTTAGTTCAACTGTTGTTACATTTTGAGCAGGTGTTAATAAATACAAACGATAATATTCATATTGTTTATTTCTTTTTTCCAACTCTGTTTCCAACTCTGTTTCCAACTCTGTTTCCAACTCTGTAAATTTATCCAGAATTCTCACGATTTCTTCTTGAATAGGAAGTGGGGGAAGGGGAATCTTAAAATTTGTAAGCGTAGATAAAACAATATAAGTCATTGCTGCGCTATTTGAATT
>CAZWUG010000014.1:19644-20259 GCA_964637525.1 uncultured Gammaproteobacteria bacterium
AAAAATTCTTGTAAATTATTTTTTAAAACAAAATATAAAAAACGAACATTAATATTTTTTGAAAAACTCGTTAAAACATAAGTTCGTTGATACGCTTCAAACTTTCCAATGTAATGCTTTACATCTCCAACATTAGCATTACCTGCCACTAACAAAGCCTCTGTATCCCAGTGATAGTTATTAATTTTACTGATTTCCTTTGCTGTCGTAAAAAACACATATTGACCACTAGAAACAGCAGCATTCGCATTTAACTTTCCTGTTTCAATTTTACAAATTTCTCCAAGATCCAAAAAATTAATCCCATTTGGACAAAGTTCAGAAATGAGTTTTTCTAGTTTAGGTTGATTAGTAATCATGATTTATTTTTCTATCTCCTCTACAATCTCGCTAATTTCTTTTCTTAATTGCTCTTGTCTTTTTACAATCTCATCAATTTCTTCATTTAATTTTTTAATATCTACTACTTCTTTTGTATCCTTTGGCGCTACATAACTAGAAACGGATAAATTACAATCATTATTAACAATATACTTATTTTCGACTAATTTTGAAAAATACTCCAAATCTTGTCTACCTTTAAACGCCTCTAAAACTTTCTTCCTATTTTCCTCA
>CAZWUG010000015.1:0-19225 GCA_964637525.1 uncultured Gammaproteobacteria bacterium
TACCACACGATTTTGAGTCGTGCGCGTCTGCCAGTTCCGCCATTTCGGCAAATATGTTTTTTTATTTAAAGTGCTATTGCCAATAGGGTTTATCCTGATGTGATCGGGATCATTTCGGCTTGAAAGTAAGCTTATTATATCTTAATTGGAGTTTTTTGTCGGGTTGATAAATGGTAAAATAGAATTATGAGCTTAGGGATATTTAGAGTTTTGGGAATTATTTTGTTTTTATATCTTTTGTGGCGGAATTTGAGGGAAAATTATGATGACCAAAAAATCATTACTTTTTCTTGGTTAGCTTTGTTGGGTTTTTTGTTGTTTGGGCGTTTGTTTTATGGGTTAATTCATTGGGGAATATGGAATGATGATTTAGTTGATTGGGTATTAGTAGGAAGTAAGCCGGGAATGAGTTATATCGGAGGATATTTGGGGATAATTTTGATTTCATGGTTATTTACCCGGAAAGAACAATGGAAATTTTTTAACTTTATGGAGGATTTAGTTAGGCCATTTTTGGTGATGTCCGGATTTTTTATGTTAGATGAGTTATTTAGATCAAAGTTTTCTTTGGAGCTGGTTTTCTTTTTGGTTTTAATTATTTTAATGTTTCCTTTATTTATTTTTATTACCAATAGATATCGTTCTTTTGTGTGGTACAGGAGTGGAAAAAAAGGGTTTGTGTTATTACTGTTAAATTTTTTGTTTTTTTTGGGGATAGGGGGTTTGTTAATCTTATTTAAAGATAGTTTGGTTAATGTAGTGTTGTCTTTTATTATTAGTTTAGGCTCTTTAGTAGGGTTATTAATTTTAGGGGAGATAAGGTATGAAAAAAAATAAATTATTGAATTCGGTAAAAACTTTTTTGGAATCTGAATTGTTGAAATCGAAAAGAGTGAAGAAGCAAATTGAGAAAGCCGATCCTTTTGCTGATGAACAGAGGGTTAATGAAAATTCTTTTGAGGAAGATTTAGATGAACAAATAGATCATTTTGATAGTGAAGTGAAAGCTCGATTTTTGGCAAAAAGGATTGTGCAATTAAGAAAGGCTTTGACTCGGGTAAAATTAGGAAAGTATGGGGTGTGTGAGGTTTGTGGAAAAATGATAGATACCGATAGGTTATCAATTAATCCTGAAGCAACTACTTGTGTTAAATGTGAAAAAGAAAAAGAAAATTAGGTTAATTGTTTTGGGAATTGTTTTAACGATTTTTTGTTGGTTGGTTCATAGTTATTTAGCTAGTGTTTTGGAGGTTTTTCCTAATTTGGGGATAAGCTTTAGTATATATTGCAGTTTATTATTAGTGGTGGCTTTTTTGGCTTTAGTAGCGGTAGTGGTTCTTTTTTGGCGGGAAGGTGATTTTGGGTTAATGATTGTATCTGTTGGCGGAGTGATTAATTTTATTGATCGGTTGGTTTTTGGCTATGTTCGAGATTATTGGAGGTTCGGTTTTGTTTATAATAATTTGGCTGATTGGATTATAGTTGGTGGAGTTTTGTATTCATTAGTGAGGTTATGGAAGGAAAAGTAAAAATAGTTTTTGAAAATGATGATTTGTTGGTGGTGGAGAAACCGGCGGGGATGGTGACAACTAAAGAAGGGAAGGATGATAAGACTTTGGAAGATTATTTAAAAAATATTTATCCCAATAAATTACCCAGGAATGGAATCGTTCATAGATTAGATAAAGGAACTTCAGGTTTAGTATTGATAGCTAAAAATGAAAAATCTTTTCTTGATTTTAAGAAACAATTTAAAGGTAGGTTGGTGAAAAAGAGATATTATTGCTTGGTTTGTGGTGAGGCGGTGGGGGATGGGAGCATAGATTTGCCGATTAGCAGGTCAAAATATGGATTTGCAAAATTTGGGGTATCGGTTGACGGAAAACGGGCGTTGACAGAATTTAAATTAGTTAAAAAATACATTAAGAATGAAAAAAAATACACATTGCTAGAGATCAATTTAAAAACAGGCAGAACTCACCAAATTCGGGTTCACTTAAGCCATTTAAGGTGGCCGTTGGTGGGAGATAGGTTATATGGAGGAGAATTGAATGGATTAAATAGACCATTTTTGCATGCCAGCTATTTGGAAATAAATAATCCGACAACCGGGAAAAGATTAATATTTAAATCGGATATTCCAATTGATTTGAAAAATTATTTAGAGTCTTATGAAGAAATATAAAATAATATTGGGAGTATTATTTTTAGGAGTTTTGATAATTTTGATAGTATTAGGGGTTTTAAAAAGTAGGGAAAGTAGGGGAGATGATTATCGAATAGGAATTTTTGCTGATGATGGAGTAGCGATAGTATCTATTTCAAAACCAAGAAGAATGATTAATTTCTTAAAATTAGATCCCCAGGTAAAAGTGTGGATTCCAGAAGGAATGGGTTGGTATAGAAGCGAGGTGGTTAAAAAAATATTAAATCAAGAAAATAAGAGGGGTTTGGCACAAGATATTTTGTTTTATAACTTTGGATTTGCTGCCGACAAAATAGTTTTTTTAAAAAAAACTGATTCTTGGCGAACGAAATTTTGGTGGAGAGCTAGATTTGGAAATTTAATTAGCAAAAGTGAAGTGTTAGAGAAGGATAGTGATGTTCAAGTTGATTGGTTGAATGAAGTTATGCTGAGAGATTTTTCGGAGTCAAAAATATTAAAAGAAGATTTAAAGCTTTCAGTGGTTAATATAAGTAAAGAGAATGGGTTGGCTGGGTTTATTACAGATAATTTAGAAAGACTGGGATTTTCTGTTGTTTGGGTATCTACCGGGGAAAATGAAGAAGTGGATGGTTGTGCTGTTTTATATGGCGGTGAAGTGGAAGAGACTTATTCCTGGAGTTTGCTGAAAAGATTTTTTGCTGATGAATGTAAGATGATAAATGATTCATCTCTTAATAGCGGGGAAGTAGAATTTTATTTTGATGATAAGTTTGCTGAAGTGATAAAATACCCTACATATAAAAAATAATTTTTAGCCGAATCTAAATGTATAAATTTAAAATTAAAAACATTAAAAATTGAGTAAACTTGCCTGTCGGCAGGCAGGGATTTTGAATTACAAATTTAAAATTGAATCATAAATCAGTATGTCAGGGCATTCAAAATGGGCTAATATCAAAAACCGAAAAGGGGCCCAGGATAAAAAACGAAGTGAGGCTTTTACTAAGATTTCTAAAAATATTTTGACAGCTATCAGGTTGGGAGGTGGCAGTGTTAATCCGGAGGTAAACGGAGCCTTGAAAGTGGCAATAGATAAAGCCAGAGAAGTAAATATGCCAAAGGAAAATATCCAGAGACTTTTGGATAGATTCGAAGAAAGAAAAGCAAATTTAGTAAGTGTAATTTTGGAGGGATACGGTCCTTTTGGAGTGCCGGTAATAGTAGTGTCAGAAACAGATAATAAAAACAGAATATTAAGTGAGGTGAAACTTATTTTTAAAAATTATGATGGTGCTTTGGGTGAAAATAATTCAGTGATGTATCAATTTGATAGGGTTGGGGAAGTGGAGTTGGAGAATATAACCGAAGAGAATCAACTGGAATTAATTGATTTGGGAGCGGTGGATTTTGATGAAAATATAGTGATGGTGGAACCGTTTTTATTAAATGATTTTACTAAAAAGGTTGAAGATTCAGGGTTAAAAGTTGTTAGGGCGGAATTAGTTTATAGGGCCAAAACTCCAATAATGCTGGGAAGTGAGGAGCAAGTAGAAAAAATAATGGATTTTATAGATGAATTGGAAAGTAATGATGATGTACTTGGGGTTTACGCTGGTTTTGATTATAATTAATTTATGCCGAAACGATTAAAATACTTAATTTCTTCGGTGGTAGCAGTTTTGGGTTTTTATTTTTTTGTTGGTTTGCCTTATTCTTCTCACTATTATGGATTATTGGTTGGGTTGGTATTGGTAGCTTTTTGTTTTTGGTTTGGTTTGGGAATAATTTTCACCCAAAATTTTTATATAAGATTGATGTCAATTATTTTACCGGTGGGATTTTTTACAGGATTTGGACTGTTTGCAGCTCTTTTACCTCAAACTTTTTGGACAGTATTTTTGACAAGTATTTTTTTTGGAGTGATATGTTATGTAATGTTTTTGGTGGAAAATGTATTTTTAGTATCAATTGGATATCGAACCCCGCTTTTATATAGAGCGGCTTATACAGTAGGATTGGTATTATTGTTGTTAACAGCGTTTTTTTTGTTTGATAGCTTGTTTTCGTTTAAATTGATTTATTGGTTGAATGCTATTTTTGTATTTTTAATCTCAGCGGTTTTGTTTATGTATGTGTTTTATAGTGTGACAATTGAACTTCCTGATGATGGGAAAGAAAAAAATTTTTTGGCTTATACATTGGTACCAGCATTTTTTCTATCACAACTAGCTTTACTTTTGTCATTTTGGCCGGTGGGGATTTTTAGAGGGTCGATTTATTTGGTGGCAGCAGTGTATGTGCTAGCGGGGTTGATTCAATTGGATTTGCGAGACCGTTTATTTAAAAGGAGTTCTATTATTTTTAGTTGGATTTCAGTGGCAGTGATTTTAGGAATAATTCTAACAACTAATTGGCGTTAGATTTGTGATTGAACGCTAGTAATAGCGACCGTAGTAACAATATCTTCAATATTACAACCTCGGGAAAGATCATTAATTGGTTTAGCAATACCTTGAGTGATTGGTCCAAAAGCATTGGCTAAACCTAATCTTTCAACAAGTTTGTAACCAATATTACCAGCGTCAAGGTTAGGGAAAATTAAAATATTTGATTGGCCTTTAATTTTACTATGGGGATTTTTCTTAAGAGAAACTTCTGATACCAGAGCGGCATCAACTTGAGTCTCGCCCTCAATGTTTAAAGTCGGATCTAATTGTTTGACAATTTGGGTAGCTTGTTTAACTTTTTCAACTGATTCTCCGGCACCACTACCATTGGTAGAGTAAGAGAGCATAGCAATTTTGGGTTGACTACCGACAAGTTTTTTAAAAGAATCGGCTGATTGAATGGCAATTTGAGCCAGCTCATTGGCATTTGGATTAACATTGAGACCACAATCGGCAAAAATAAAGACACCATTATCGCCAAAATTTTTATTGGGTGATTCTATAATAAAGAAGCTGGAGACAATGCTTTGACCTGGTTTGGCTTTGATAATTTGAAGAGCCGGTCGGAAGGTTTCCTGAGTAGTGGTGTTGGCACCGGCGACCATACCGTCGGCTAACTCAAGTTTGACCATCATAGTGCCAAAAAATAAGGGATTAAGCATGATTTTTTTAGCTTCGTCTTCAGTCATACCTTTAGCTTGACGTAAGACAAAATATTCTTGAGAAAATTTTTGATAAAGATCTGGGTTTTGAGAAATATATTCTGGACTAATTAAAATGATTTCGGCAATTTTTTGTTCAGTAATTATTTTAGCTGCGGCTTGGACTCTGGGGTCATAGCTTTCGGCTAGAATTATTTTTTTGGTGTTAGCTTTGGCCAAGTTGTAAATGTTTTCAATAGTTGGAGTCATGAGAGTTATTATAAACCAAAATAATCACCAAGAGTAGGGTATAATTAGTTTTACGAAATGAAGGATAATACCAAAAAAACACTAAAAATTTATTGGCAATCAGTGCGCAATCATAAAATTTCTTTATGGGTGTCTATTATTTCACTGGTTATTGCCAATGTAACAGATACATTTGTTCCTGTATATTTTAAAAACTTTTTTAACCAATTATCTTTGGGTGAAGATAAAAAAATATTAATGAATAAGTTGTTAGTGACTTTACTTATGATTGGGATTTTAAGCTTAACAAGATGGTTTTTTTGGAGAATAGCGACTTTTTGTTTGAATTTTTTAGAGTCGATTAATATGAGTGATTTAAACAAAAAATGTTTTGATTACTTGCACCACCATTCCTATGCTTATTTTTCCAATAATTTTACCGGATCGGTGGTAAAGAAAATAAAAAGTTTTGTATCGGCGTTTGAAGTGTTGGCAGATCAATTTTTTTATGAGCTTTTACCTTCAACAATAACAATAACAGCGATGGCAATAATTTTGGCTAAAGTAAATATTTATTTAGGTTTAGGTATAGTGGTGTGGGTTGTCGTTTTTTTGATAATTAATTGGGCATTTACAAAATATAAGATGAAATATGATATAGAGAGGAGTAAAACAGAAACTGCCACAAGTAGTTTTTTGGCTGATACGGTAACCAACAATACTAATATCAAACTTTTTAATGGGTATGAAAAAGAATCAAGTGGTTTTGGCGATTTGGTTGACAGTTTGCATAAAATTAGATTATTTACCTGGGACTTAAGTGCTAAATTTCATGCCTTACAATCATTTTTGTTAATTGTTTTGGAGATAGGTATTTTTTATTTTGCCATAAAACTATGGGCTAAAGATGTTCTAACGATAGGTGATTTTGTTTTAATTCAGTCATATATTATCACCATAATTATGATGGTTTGGGATTTTGGTAAGATTATTATGCGAATTTATGAACGTTTGGCGGAAGCAGAGGAAATGACAATTGTTTTTAATACTCCTCATGAAGTAAGCGATGATTTATTGGCTAAAGATTTAGAAATTAAATTGGGTAGATTGAAATTTAATAAGATCAATTTTGCTTATGAAAACGGTGAAAAGGTTTTGGAAGATTTTAGTTTGGAAATAAAACCAGGACAAAAAGTAGCTTTGGTGGGTTTGTCAGGATCGGGGAAATCGACTTTAGTAAAACTATTATTAAGATTACATGATATTCAAGATGGTCAGATACTTGTTGACGGCCAAGATATTTCTAAGGTAACTCAAGAGAGTTTGAGAAAGCGAATAAGTTTAGTACCACAGGATCCGATTTTGTTTCATAGAAGTTTGATGGAGAATATCCGTTATGGTAGGTTTGAAGCAACAGATGATGAAGTAATTGAGGCTTCTAAACTGGCTTTTTGTGATAAATTTATAGATAAATTACACGATGGCTATGGGACTTATGTAGGTGAACGAGGAATAAAATTATCCGGTGGAGAAAGACAGCGGGTGGCTATAGCCAGAGCGATTTTAAGAAACTCTCCAATATTAATTTTGGATGAAGCGACTTCGAGTTTAGACTCGGAATCGGAAAAATATATTCAGGAGTCTTTAAATTATTTGACTGAGGGGAAGACGGTTTTGATTATCGCTCATCGACTATCAACCATTAAAGGAGTTGATAGGATAGTGGTGCTGGATAAGGGGAAAATAATTGAAGATGGGACGCATAAAGGATTGATCAAAAAGAAAAACGGAGTTTATAGCCGATTATGGGATATTCAGGTTGGTGGATTCATAAAGTAGCTAGTCAGCTTGTCAGGTCACCAGCTTTTCAGTAAGCTATAAATGGCGTTTATTGTGGTATCTTAGGTATGAATTGATGTTTTAGTTTTGAAAGAGGGGATTTTTAAGCTAGTTTTTAGATCGTAGGTCATGATCGTAGGAAATAAAAACTAGTTAAAGATGGTTTTAGGCCGGAGATAAGTTAATTTAGGTTCGAATAAGGATAAATTGGTTTAAAATTTTAGGACAAGTGAGGGTGAAGGAGGGGAGTGTCCTATAATATACAGCCTATAATGTTTTTCACAATATATCCTATAATTTTCACGGGTAGAGAATTGATATAGTATGATATAGTTTCTGTGGATAAGTTTAGTTTGGCTAACTGTATCAGAGTGTACACGTTGGGGAGGGGTCAGAAGGGAGGGATAGGGCTGATAAATGAAAATTTTCAATAATCTAATTTCTAATATCTAAAGGAATAAATGAGCTGACACTATGGATAATTGAGTGCTATATCCCCGCGGTGGGAGAGCTTAAAATAGTACTTCGCACAATGTATCTTTTACGAAGCTTTTTAACTTTTCAGGCAGGGGGAGAGGCACTTTGGAAAAATTTCTAATGTCTAATTTATAATGTTTAATTCCCTGAAAAAGGAATTTCTAGGTCTAATGTAGAAGTAAAAATTCGGGTTTATTCTCTGTCGGTTTAATTAACCTATTTTTTGATTTTTAGGTTGGAAAAAATCTACTTGACTCCCCTTACCCCGGTTCAACTCCCCTGCCAGAGGTTAATCTCATTTAGGCGGGCAAGCCTTTTGGGTTTTTAATGGTATTTTTTGCATATTATACCTAAAGATAGGTAAATTAAACCTGAAACTTCACCAGAGGCCCTAGAATGCATTTGGATGGCAGATGATGGATGTTAGGTCGTCGAAAATCGATTTTAAATCTATAAATGGTAATATGGATTATGGTAAAAGATTTATCAACTTTAGAAAGACATTTTTTGGAGCATTTGGAAATCGAAAGAAACTGTTCCAGATTAACGATTAGGAATTATGAACATTATTTAGGAGTTCTGATTAATTTTTTGATGACTAATAAGAAAATAGTAAATCCAACAATTGATGATTTAACAGCAGATAATATAAGAGAGTTCAGATTGTATTTGTCCAGGCAGAAAGGAACTAAGGGAGAAATGAAACTGGTAACTCAAGGTTATTATGTAATTTCTTTGAGATCGTTTTTAAAGTGGTTGGTGAAAAATGATATGAAAGTGCTTCAGCCGGAAAAATTGGATGTACCAAAAATTAGGGATCATTCTTTGAAATTTTTAAATGAAGACCAGATATCCAGATTATTAAATCAGCCGTTAAATTCCCTAAAAAATGGTTTAAGGGATCGGGTTATTTTAGAATTGTTGTTTTCAACGGGCTTACGGGTGTCGGAATTGGTTTCTCTTAATAGGGAACAGATTAATTTAAAAACGCGGGAATTTGGGGTTATTGGTAAGGGGGGAAGGTCAAGGGTAGTATTTATTAGCAAAAATGCGGCAGAATGGGTTGATAAATATTTAAAATCAAGAACGGATCATTATAAACCGTTGTTTATGAGAAATTTGCGGCCAAAAGAAGAAATTGGGCTTTTAGATGAACAAGTTAGGTTAACTGCCAGATCGATACAAAATATCGTTAAGAAATATGTGAGACAGGCTAATTTGCCGGTAGCGGCAACTCCCCATACTTTAAGACATTCTATGGCAACTGATTTGCTGCAACGGGGGGCGGATTTAAGATCAGTCCAAGAATTGCTGGGTCATAAAAATATTGCCACAACTCAAATTTATACTCATGTGACTGATGCCAGATTAAGAGAAGTTCATGAAAAATTTCATGTAGGAAACCATTAGTTTTTGTGGCATCTCCCCTATTGTTTTTGTTTTTAACGAATAGTCCTATAGTAGCGAGTTTTTGTATTGGATTGAATAAAAATGATCAGTTAGTTTTTTTATTTGAGGTTGGTTAATATTTTTGCCCTAAATTAGGGTTAAACTAATTTTATGTAGTTTATTAGCAACCACTCCCCTACTCTGCCAGTTAATACTTATTGTTTACGCATTTCCTATAATATCAGATAAATCTAAGGATAATTTTAGATTTTAGCGGGTTTGCCCTCTGGGGTATCTTCTATCTCACCTTTTTCTAAAACAGTCATAGCAGTAAGTTTGTCTTCTGAGGTTTTAAATCTCATTAGGATAACGCCTTTGGTGTTGCGATTGAGGGTGGGAATATTTTTTAGAGGAAGTTTGATAGTAACTGCTTTTTTGGAAACTAAAATTACCTGATCGTGGATTTGAGAAACAACTTGAGCAGCAGCGATATTACCGGTCTTATTGGTTAAATTGGCAACCTTAACTCCGATTCCACCTCGTTTTTGAATTGGGTAAAGATAGACATCAGTTCTTTTACCGACACCATTTTCGGTGACAACTAAAAGGTGTCTAAATGATTTCTCTTTGGTTTTACCGGCAATCTTTTCAATAAATGGCGGCACAATATCCATGCCCACTAAGAAGTCGTTTTCTTTGAGGAGTATGCCTCTAACTCCGCGGGTGTGACGTCCCATTGGCCGGGTGTCGGATTCGTTGAATCTAATGCATTTACCATTGTGAGTGACTAAAAACACTTGACTACTACCGTCGGTTAATTTAGCCCAAACAAGTTGATCTTTATCATCAAGTTTGATGGCGGCCAAGCCACTTTGGCGAATATTTTTAAACTTATCAATGGAAGTTTTTTTGATAACACCCTTTTGAGTGGCTAATAAAATATATTTTGAGTTACTGCCCTTACTCATGGGTAAGACTGTTTGGACGGTTTCTCCCTGAAGGATGTTGATTAAATTAACAATTGCCTGGCCTTTGGCTTGACGTGTTCCTTCTTGGATATCCCAGACTTTGGTTTTGAAAACCCGACCCCGATTGGTGAAGAAAAGAAGATCGTCGTGGGTGTCGACTGAAAGCATAAAATCAATTTCGTCTTCTTGTTTGGTAGCCATGCCAACAACACCAACTCCGCCGCGTTTTTGAGTGTGATAAGTTTCTTTGGGGACACGTTTGATATAACCGGTTTTGGTGAGAGCGACCAAGACAGCTTCATTAGGAACTAAATCTTCTTCACTAAAATCTTCCAAACCACGAATATAGATTTTGGTTCGACGAGAATCACCGTATTTTTCGGTTATTTCTTTATTTTCTGATTTGAGAACACTGATCATAACTTCTGATTTGGTAATAACGGAGGTCAGATAAGTAATGACGTCTTCTACCTGTTTATATTCATCATCAAGTTTTTGGCGCTCAAGTCCGGAAAGTTTTTTGAGTTGCATTTCTAAGATAGCTTGGGCCTGGAGATCAGTAAATTCAAATTTTTCCATAAGACGGGTTTTAGCGTCTTCATCCGGTTTGGTAGATCTGATGGTTTTTATGACTTCATCAATGACATCAAGAGCTTTTTTGAGACCTTCTAAAATGTGAGCCCGCATCATAGCGCCTTTGAGGTCAAATATACTGCGGCGGCGAATGACAGATTCCCGATGACGGATGAACAGAAGCAACATTTGGCGTAGATTAAGGGTTTGAGGAACTCCATTGACTAAGGCCAATATGTTGGCAGAATAAGAAGATTGGAGAGCCGTGTATTTGAAGAGTTTGTTTAAAATAGATTTTGGTTTGCCGTTTTTCTTAATTTCCACCACAACCCGAATGCCGTGTCGGTCGGATTCGTCGCGAAGGTCAGAAATACCAATGATTTTTTTGTCGCGAACCAGGTCGGCAATTTTTTTGACAAATTCGGCTTTATTGACCTGATAAGGGAGTTCAGTAATAATGATTCTGATTTTGCCGGATTTAGTTTCTTCGATATTGGTTTTACCGCGAACAGCGAATTTACCACGGCCGGTGTGGTACATTTCCAAAATTCCGGTTTTACCATAAATTTCACCGTAGGTTGGGAAATCCGGTCCCTGAACGACTTTGGTTAGATCTTCAACAGTAGCATTAGTTTCAAAGTTATATTTTTGTCTTTCCAGTTGATAAACGGGGCGAAGAACTAGTTCCTGGGTATTTTGGGGCGGCGAAAGAATATTGGTTATTTCAACTTCGGATTCGGCTGTTTCTAAATTGCCTTTATCGAGAATGATGTCGATAGCAGTACATAGTTCTTTGAGATTGTGAGGGGGAATACGGGTGGCCATACCAACAGCAATACCGTCGGCACCGTTGAGCAAAAGATTAGGAATGCGTACGGGTAAAACTGAAGGTTCTTTAGTAGAGGCATCATAATTATCAACCATTTCAATAGTGTCTTTGTTGATATCGGCGACCATTTCCGGGGTCATTTTAGCCATTTTAACTTCGGTGTAACGCATGGCGGCTGGAGGATCGCCGTCGATAGAACCGAAATTACCCTGTCCCTGAACTAAAAGATAACGCATGGAGAAATCCTGGGCCATGCGAACCAGGGCACCGTAGATAGAGCTGTCTCCGTGAGGATGGTAAGATTTCATGACATCGCCGACAACCGCGGCGGATTTGACGTTTTTACCGGTGACTGATAATCCAAGTTGATTCATGGCATAAATAATCCGGCGGTGAACCGGTTTAAGACCATCTCTGACATCAGGTAAAGCCCGAGAAACGATGACCGACATGGCGTAGTCTAAATATGACGTTTCCATTTCCGGAACGATATCGACTTCCATAATTTTGCCAATGTTTTTATTGGTCCTGATAACGTCGTTGACGATAGTGTTTTTTTCTTCGGTCATAGTATTAAATATCTAATTTTGCTAAATGAGCATGAGTTTGAATAAATTTCTTTCGAGGGGGAACATCTTCACTCATTAAAACTCTAAAAACTTCATCGGCTTTGATGGCATCGGAAATAGTAACTCTTTTAAGAATTCTGGTTTCCGGATTCATGGTGGTTTCCCAAAGTTGTTGAGGGTTCATTTCACCTAAGCCTTTGTAACGTTGAATATCAAAAGTTTTGGAGGTGTCGATTTTTTTGAGGTAGGTTTCTTTTTCTTCTTCAGTATAGACATATTCGACAGTTTTACCCTGTTTGATTTTAAAAAGCGGCGGCATAGCGATGTAGACATAACCGCTTTCAATTAAATTAGGCAGATGACGGTACATAAAAGTTAAAAGAAGAGTAGCGATATGAGATCCGTCGACGTCGGCATCGGACATTAGAATGATGCGGTGGTAGCGAAGTTTTTCGAAGTTCATTGTCTCCCCTATTCCCATACCTAAGGCAATAATTAAGTCTTTTAATTTGTCTGAACCAACAACTTTATCGAGTCTCATACCTTCAGTGTTTAAAGCTTTACCCCAGAGAGGCAGAATAGCTTGAAATTTTCGGTCTCGTCCCTGTTTGGCTGAACCACCGGCAGAATCTCCTTCGACAATGTAAATTTCACTTTCGGCTGGATCGCGAGATTGGCAGTCGGCTAGTTTGCCAGGAAGACCAAGTGATTCAAAGGCCCCTTTGCGCATAATGGCATCTTTGGCAGCTCGGGCGGCTTTACGAATTTGGATAGCTAAAATAGATTTTCCAACAATGGCTTTGGCAACATCGGGATGTTCTTCAAAATAAATCTCGAGTTCTTCCTTAACTATTTTATTGACGATGGGTTGGACTTCACTATTACCTAATTTTCCTTTTGTTTGGCCTTCAAACTGGAGATCTTTGGAACCCATTTTTATGGAAATTACGGCAGTCAGACCTTCACGAACATCGTCACCGGTAATAACATCGTCTTTGGCTTTCATTAATTCTTTTTTGGTAGCGTAGTCTTTGATGACTTTAGTTAAACCCGTTTTAAAACCGGTAAGATGAGTTCCCCCTTCGTGGGTATTGATAATGTTGACGAAAGACGGAGTATTTTCCTGGAAAGTGTCGTTATATTGAATAGCAACTTCGACATTAATACCGTTGTCTTCCCCTTTGAGAAGAATTGGCTCATGAATAACAACTTTGTTTTTGTTCAACTCTCGAAGAAGTGACAAGATACCACCCTCAAAATAATAGTGGTGTTGGGTGTTTTTTCTTTCGTCGTAGAAATGAAAATATATTTTACTGGTAAGATAGGCTCTATCTTTTAATGACTTAATAATGGTTTTATCGTCAAGTTCAATAGTTTCTTTGAATATTTGGGTATCAGGAGAAAACGTGACGGTGGTTCCACTGGTAGTTTTAGAAATAAGTTTTTGAATTAGATCAATTTTACTTTCAGCAATTTCAGTAAGTTTGGTTTTAACTGCACCGCGTGAGAATTCAATAAAATTAATTTTATTATCACGCCGGACTTCAACTTGATAATTACTGGAAAGAGCGTTGACACAGGCGGCGCCAACCCCGTGAAGACCGCCGGAGACTTTATAAGCAGCTCCCTCAAATTTACCTCCGGAATGGAGAGTGGTCATAATGACTTCAATTGCCGGTTTTTTATATTTTGGCATGATGTCGGTAGGAATGCCTCGGCCATCATCGGCAACAGTAGCAGAGTTGTCAGGATGGATAATCACCCAAACGTTTTTAGCAAAACCGGCTAAGGCTTCATCGATAGAATTGTCGATAATTTCGGTAAGACAGTGGTGTAGCCCGTGGACATCAGTAGATCCGATGTACATGGCGGGGCGTTTACGAACTGGCTCAAGACCCTCGAGAACGACTATTTGTTGACCGGTGTAATCTTGTGAAGCTGGCATATAAATTAAATTTCTAAATCATTCCACCAGAGGCGGATAAAAATTTCTAATGTCTAAAATTTTACTAAAAATAAATTTTTATGTTTGTTTTAGGAACAGATTCATTCTAACAGAGGATAAATAGCTTTACAATAAGCAAATTATATGGAAAGATACGTAATAATTTTATGTAAAATAATCTTAAAATTAGTCAAAAATGGCTTAAAATATTACCTATCTTTGGGTAATATTTTTGAGAGAATGTCGAAGGAAATAATTGAAGTGGCAACTAAAACGTTGAGGGATATGTTTATGCCATACATCGGGATTTCGACAACTTTGTCGACTAGTTTTAGGACATTTTTTGAAATGCCGTACATTTCGCTGCCGGCAATTAAAGCCACTGGTTTTTGATATTTAGCTTGGAGGTAATTGACGCTAGTCTTATCTTGTTCACAAGCAGCTATTTCAAAACCTTCAGCTTTTAACTTTTGAATGCATTCAACAGTGGAATCAAATTGTTCCCAAGGGACCCATTTCCAGGTGCCGATAGAGGCTCGATGTATTTTGATGTTTGGCGGAGTGACAACCGGTCCGCAAAGATAAATTTTTTTAGCTCCGATGGCGTCGGCGAGGCGGAAGAAAGAACCGATATTGTAAGTGTCTAGAACATTATCTAAAACTAAAACAATAGGATTACGGTTGATTTCCTTTTGAAGCTTTTGAGACTCCCCTATTTTAGATTTTCTAATCTGGTGTGAGTTTAATTTCATAAATTAATAACTGTATTTTAACAAACAAAAACCCTCTCTGAAGTACAGAGAGGGTTAAAATTAAAGCTTTTATTTAGTTGCAACTAGCATCAGCTGAAGCAGCTGTGTTGGTGGCAGTAGCTGCGGCCGCTTCTAAAGTAGTTTTACATTCTTTTGGGGCTTTTTTGAATGAAGCACAGATAGCTTCTTTGATAACCTCTGAGGTTCGTAATTGGTCTTGAGTGTAAACTTTTTTACCAATTTTTAAGCCCCCTGTGTTATCGGCAGTATAAGCAGCTTCCGGAGGGAAGGTTACTCCGTTAATCATTAAGGTAGGAGATCCCTGAACTTTATTCTCAGTAGTTAAAGCGATTTCTTTTTCAATTAACTCAGCTGCTTGAGTGTTAAAACACTCAGTAATTTTGTTGGTGTCAAAACCAGCTTTCTTGGCTTGTTCTTCCCAACAAGTGTCAGCATTTTCACTGGTACAGTTTTTGTTGGTATTGTCGATGAAGTTCCACCAATTAGTTTTGTCTTCATTCATGTTATAAGCGCAAATTTCACGGACATTTTGAGTGGCTTCTTGTCGACCATGGAGAGAACCATATAAAGTATTCCCGATCTTAAGATATTGTTTTTCATCAAGACATTTTTTACTGTAGGCGTCTAGTTCGGCTTTACAGTCTGATTCACTAGTAAAATAGCCAGCTTTAATATAATTGGCACAATTACCGGAATCGTATTGCTGACATTGAGTTTTGAGGTCAGTAATTTTTTCAAAAATATATTGAGGCCTGATATTGGCGGAATTCTTGAGCAAATCAACAACCGGCTTAACTAAGTCTTCCATCTGATTGCCGTATGGACAAAAACTCATGACATAGAATTGGAAATCAGGTTTATCTGATTTTTTTGGTTCAAAAGTAGCAGAGGCTGTTTTTGATGCAGATCCTCCAGATCCTTTTATTTTTAGCCAAGCAGCACCGGCAAAAAATGATGAGGCAGCAAGTAAAAAACAAAACACCATAACTCCGACCAATGGAATTTGGACTGATTTGCTGGTGGTTGCCTCGATGGTTTTTTTTATAGATTCTTTTTTTATTTTTTTCATAAGGTTAATTATTAATAATTTTTTATTCTTCTTGGGTGGAGATGGCTCCAACAGGACAGGAACTAATGGCATTTTGAATTGATTCGGTTATTTCTTCTGGTTGTTTTTTGATTTTGGCTTTGTATATGGTAGTGTCCATCTCAAAAGTGTCGGGGTCAATTAACGGACAAGTATTGCATCCAATACATTTGTTTTGATCTAAGATTACTTTGGTCATATGTTAATCATTATATTACATATTAAATAAGAATTTCTACGTTCAGTTTTAATTCAGATTAGAAATTCAGGAAAGTTCCGGCTTTAATAATAGCTCTAAGGAGTAATCCAATTCTATCCTCTGCTTCATTTCTGGAGAGGTTTTTGTAGCTACCCGGGAAATAGTGGAAAATTTCATTGCGGCCAAATTTCCAGGCATCCCACAAACTTTCGGCTAATTCTTCTCCTTTTTCATGATATTCAGATAATTTTTGATAGACAGAAAAACGTTTGTAGCGGAGTGACGGGTTTAAGGTTTTACCGACGCGGAAACGGTCGCTTTCATATTCGTCGATAGATATAATGCTGATTTTTAGAAAAAAGTCTTTTAAAAAACCTTCGTAGGCTTTGGCAATGGGGGCAACTAAAAAAGAAAAATCACTAATAGTATCTTGTATTTGCAGCCTTTTTAAAATAATTTCAACATCGTTGATTAATTCCGACTGGTGTCCGGTGAGATATTTTTTTGCTTCAATAAATAATTCAGGATGAGAAACCATCATATATTGGTTTTAATAAATAGGAAAAGAAAGAGTAAAAAGATAAGAATAAAGACAGTAATATATCGGCTAAGAAATTTAACCGGGAGTTGGTTGGGCTCTCTGGCAAACAACCATTTTTGAAGTAGTTTTGGATCTTTAAAATAGTCGATTAACTCATCAATAATTAAATGAAGATTCAGAGATAAAACGAGACCAGAGGCAAAAATATTATCTGTTGAAGTAAAAATAAACAAGGAAAATAAAATTAATATGATTTGGAAAAAATAATGATGAAAGATCAGGTTGTGATGTTTTTGTCGGCCAATATTAATGAGCCTAAAAATCGGGATAAAATCTTTATTTTTTATGGCAGTTTTAACCAGGCGACTTTCTTCTGAGTTGGGTTTAAGTAAAAACCAATAAAGCAAGTGATCAGTGTCGAGGATTATGGCTCCTAAGAAAATACTTAAAAATAGCCAAAGCAATTTTATGTTTTCTGTATTAAATATAATTAAAATAGCAGCAGTTAGGGTAAAAACGATAATAGATGCCAGTAAATGGTAATGAAATTGATGTTTCACTATAAAATAATAGCAGATTATTCGTAACGAAGGGCTTCGATAGGTGAAAGTTTAGAAGCTTTGCGGGCAGGGGCGACACCAAAAACTATTCCAACTAATGAGGAGACTCCAAAAGCTAGAATAACAGAAGATATGGTGACTTGAGCCGGAAAAAATGGTTTGATGGCTAAGGTGCCTAAATATCCCAAAATTACTCCGGTGGCTCCACCGATACAAGATAAAATTACGGCTTCAATTAAAAATTGGATTAAAATGGCCCGGGGATAGGCTCCGATAGCTTTACGAAGACCGATTTCCCGAGTACGCTCAGTAACAGAGACCAGCATAATATTCATAATCCCAATGCCGCCAACAACTAAGGAAATAGCGGCAATTCCGGTAAGGCCGATAGTAAGGACACTAATTATAGAGTTAATAGAATTAAGAAGCTGAGAGCTATCGAAAACCGAAAAGGCGTCTTTATCGTACTTTTCAAGCATGATATTAGTAATTTCTTTTTTGGTAGACTCAATTAAATCTTTGCTTTTGGCTTTGATAATAATACTATTAATGTCATTATTCCCCGATAGATCGAAAACGACATTAATCGGAACGTAAGCTTGTTTATCAAAGCTAGGACCACCAAAAGAGGCACCTTTTTTGTCGCTAACGCCAATAACTTTAAGACTTTTTCCTTTGACAATGACTTTTTTACCAACCGCACCGGATTTGGGAAATAGGTCCTGGGCTAGCTGATAGCCTAAAATAATTACCGGGGTTTTCTTGCTATTTTCTTCTTCGGTAAACCAACGGCCATTACCGGCTGATGGGGTTAAGTTGTTATTAATACCAAACTTTTCAGTTGATCCATCAATCTCGATGGTTTTTTGGGTATTAAAGGAGGAAGAAATGTCAGCAAAAACAGCACTGGCAGGAGTGATGTCGACATCTTTAAGTTTTCTTTTTAAATTGGAAACGTCTTTTTGAGTAAAGCTGGTAGTCATGACGGCGCCACTTTGAGAAAAGCCGCCATTATCGTTAAAAATTTTACCCGGGGAAATATAAATAGAATTAGCGCCGAGGGAATCGAATTGATCAGTGACGTATTTTTTGAGACCGTTGCCAATAGAGGTTAGCAAAATTACGGAGGTGACACCGATAATAATTCCTAAAGAAGTTAAAATGGTTCGGCTTTTATTTTTTAGAATAGACCGAAAGCTGGATTTCAGTAAATCGTTGAAACTGGGTTTAAGCATGTTTTGCCTCCGAAATTTGGCCGTCTTTGATAATGATAGTTCGGTCGGCTTGTTTGGCTAAATCCATATCGTGAGTCACAAAAACAATAGTTCTGCCTTCTTTTTGGTTGAGTTGATGAAAAAATTTCATAACTTCTTCACCTGATTTGCTGTCTAAATTGCCGGTGGGTTCGTCAGCCAGGATAATTTTGGGATTGTTGACTAAGGCTCGGGCAATGGCGACTCTTTGCTGTTGGCCGCCGGAAAGTTGGGCCGGAGTATTGTTGGATTTATCCTGAAGATTAACTTTAATAAGTAAATCCAGGCCCATTTTTTGACGATCTTTTTTGGGAACATCAGAATAAAGAAGGGGCAATAAAACATTTTCCAGAGAAGAAGTTTTGGCGAGTAAATTAAATTGTTGAAAGACAAATCCCAAGGTGACGTTTCTTATTTGAGCTAATTGATGTTCCTTGAGTTTGGAAACATCTTTACCGTTTAATAAAACTTCTCCGGAGGTGGGATTATCAAGTAAGCCGATAATGTGCATGAGAGTGGATTTACCCGATCCTGAGGGTCCGGTAATAGAAACGAATTCGCCTTCATATATTTTTAGGTTGATGTGGTCTAGAGCGGTGAATTGATTGGTTCCCGTAGTGTAGGCCTTGGTGATATTTTTTAACTCTAAAATTACTTTAGAGTTATTTGGAGATGACGACTTGATCATTTTCTGAAAGTCCTTCTAAAATTTCAACAGT
>CAZWUG010000016.1:0-17462 GCA_964637525.1 uncultured Gammaproteobacteria bacterium
ACTCTAGGCCCCGCAACAAACAAAGAGGTCGTCATTAATTTGACGGCTTTTTTGTTGGTTGACTTTTCGGGTTTTATTTGGGTAAATAGTATATGGCTAAATTTAAGGAAAAAATATTAGCAAGAAAATTAAGAAATAAAGGTAATAGTATTAAACAAATCGCAAAGATAATTGGTGTTTCTAAAAGTAGTGTAAGTTTGTGGTGTAATGATATTTATCTTTCTGAATTACAGAGAGATAAATTAAATACAATATCTATCAACGCTGTGAAAAAAGGTAGTTTAATTGCAAATGAGAATAAAAAAAGGGAAAGGTTAGCAAGGTTAAATTACTATAAATTAGTAGGAACTAATAAAATAAATAAATTATCGAAAAGAGAATTATTTTTAGTTGGGGCAGCTCTCTATTGGGCTGAAGGGGGAAAAAATCAAAGAAAGGTCGTTTTTATAAATTCTGATGTGAATATGATTTTATTGTGGATAAAGTGGGTTGAAAATTGTTTAGGAATTATAAAAGACAGACTAATATGTCGAGTAGAAATAAATGAAAAATATATTGTAAAACTAAATAAAATTGAAAATTATTGGTCAAAAATAATCGGTGTACCAAAAGAACAATTTAGAAAGGCTAGTATAAAACACGTAAAAACTAATAAATTGTATGAAAATGATTCAAATTATTATGGATCTCTTCAAATAACAGTTAAAAAAGGCACAAATATAAATTATGAAATACTGGGTTATATTGAAGGATTAGTTAGAGCAGCTAAACGTGATAAAATATAGAAATTCTGGCAGGATAGCTCAACGGTAGAGCAATCGTTTCATAAGCGATAGGTTGTGGGTTCAAATCCCGCTCCTGCTACAAAAAAGATCGTCGATTATAAATCGTAGATCGTAAAAAAAAGGGTATGTAGCTCAGTTGGTTAGAGCACCGATCTTATAAGTCGGGGGTCCATGGTTCGAATCCATGCATACCCACCCAGGATAATAATAAAAATAGTTTAAATCACAAAATATCACTGCTTGTTTGTGTAATAAATTGTTATACTAATTCGAAATAATTAGTGTAGTTTTGAAACTTTTTTAGTTAAAAATAAAAATATGGAAAACGTAAAAGCAGCACTGAAGGAAACAAAAGGGCAGTTTTGGTTACAGGCCAATAAGTTTGTTAAAAGAGCCTTTGGTACAGCTTGGGGCTGGGCTATTTTGATATTATTGTTGACAATATTACTGATACTTTAATTGATTTCTAGACGGCTAAGAGAATAAATCCCCCTGTCATTAAAATTCCAGCAATAATTGTTTTCCAAGTAAAGGCTTCGTGAAAGAAGATTATGCCTAGTATTGCCGAAAATAAGGGGTAAAATAATGTCATAAGTGAAGCTAATGTTAGTGACGGAGCCTTTTGAAAGCCATAAATATATAAAAACTCAGCAACAACTAACCAGACAAAAGCACATAAAATAAAAGGCCAGATATTTTTGAAGGTGAATTGACCAATAGTATTTTTGAAACCAATAAATAAAATCGGCAGGAAAATTAAACCACTAATAACAGCCATTAGACTACTAACTAAAACCGGATTGTAATTACTTAGATATTTTCTGATTAAAACACCACCAAAAGCATAGGCTATTTGTGCAAGAACTATTAGAATTAACCCAAACATTTTTATTTAATTAATTATTATTTAATTCCCATAGCTGAGAGGACATTGTCGAGGGTAAGCTGTGCCTCGGCGGCAGCTTTACGACTACCATCTTCGATAATACCGTCAATTAGGTCAAATTTACCCTCAAATTGAGCCCGTCGCTCACGAATGGGAGTTAAAAATTTATTGATAGCTAACGCTAATTTAGTTTTGACTTCAACATCACCGACAAGACCGGCTAAATATCTTTTTTTAAGATCGGCAACTTCGGCTAAATTATCATTGAAAGCATCGTGATAAATAAAAACCGGATTACCTTCGAGGTGGCCCGGGTCGGTGGGTTTAAGGCGGGTGGGATCGGTATACATACCTTTAACTTTTTTATTGACGGTTACTTCATCATCAGAAAGATAGATACAATTACCAATAGATTTACTCATTTTGGCTTGACCATCAGTACCGATTAAAGTACCACCATCACCAATCAAGGCTTTGGGTACAGGGAAAACATCACCATAAATTTTGTTGAAATCACGGGCGATTTCGCGGGTAACTTCGACATGGCTTTCCTGGTCTTTGCCGACCGGGACTAAATTGGCTTTGACCATAAGAATATCAGCAGCCTGAAGGACCGGGTAATTTAATAGCCCTAAAGACGGCTGTTCGATATGCAGATCGTGCATAACATCTTTGAGAGTCGGGACCCGCTGAGCCCGGGGAACGGTGACCAGATTAGTAAAAATAGTGGAAAGATAAGTAACTTGAGGGACACGGCTTTGTTGGTAAATGACGCATTTAGCAGGATTAATACCAACAGAAAGATAATCAAGGACTAATCCCCTAACCCGGTCACGAATAGTGGCGGTGCGCTCTTGGGAAAAATTGGTGGTGAGGGTGTGAAGATCGGCAATAATAAAGAAGCAATCATATTCTTCCTGAAGTTTAACCCGGTTTTTGAGACTGCCGACGTAGTGGCCTAAATGAAGCGGACCGGTAGGCCGGTCACCGGTAAGAATACGGGGTTTGTTAGACATAAGTGATTTTAGCATGAAACCACCCCGCTCCGACTGAAATCGGGACAAGCTTTCTCGAAGAAGGGATGGCGGTAAAATGATAGAATTGGCCATGGTGGCAGAAAGTGTAATACAGATTGGGAATCCGATTTTGAGACAGAAAAATGAAACTGTAAAAAGGATTAATGATAAAGTTGTGTTGAAAACAATTGATGATTTGATTGATTCGATGAGGTATTTTGGATTAGTGGGGATGGCAGCGCCACAAATTGGAAAAAATTTTAAAATTTTTGTAACTGAAATTAGATCAATACCATCAAGAAATCCGGAGAGCTTGGATGATTTGAGAGTTTTTATTAATCCAAAAATTGTTTGGCGGTCGAAAAAAGAGGTAATTATTTATGAAGGTTGTGGTAGTGTGGCTAATGGAAATTTGTTTGGACCGGTGAAACGACCGGAAAAAGTTAAAATAATAGCAAGTGATATTTTGGGAAAGAAAATAAAATTAAAAGCAGACGGATTGTTGGCCAGAGTGATTCAACATGAGTATGATCATCTTTTGGGAATTGGATTTGTAGAAAAGATATGTGATGTCAAAAAAATTATGAGTAAAAGTGAATATTTAAAGATGATGGAAAAGTCCAAATAGAATGTTATAATAGCCCTAGTTTATTAAAGCCGAAGTCAGGTAAGTGAAAACTGAAGGGACACTAGGCAAAAGAAAAAAATGACCAAAGAAAAACACCAAGTGAAGGCAACCACCAGAACTGTTGCCGGGAGAAAAGTTAGACATTTAAGGAAAGAGGGGTTGTTACCAGCAACTGTTTACGGAAAAGCTTTTGAATCTTTATCGGTTCAGTTTAATGCAACTGAAATTGAAAAATTATTTAGCGAGATCGGAGAATCAACTTTAGTTGAAGTAATTTTAGACGAAAAAGAAAAATTACCAGTGCTTTTTAGAAACCCACAATATCATCCAATTATTGGAGATTTGATCCATATTGATTGTTATAAAGTGAATTTGAAAGAGAAGATTTCGGCGATGGTACCAATTGAATTTATTGGTGAATCTCAAGCGGTGAAAGATGGAAATACTTTAGTGACCGTTACTGATGAGGTGGAAGTTGAAGCTTTACCAGCTGATTTACCCGAAAAAATTGAAGTTGATCTGTCAGTTTTGGACAATCTAGAAACAACTATTACTGTGGCAGATTTGAAAATTGATACTTCAATTTTGACAATGCTGACCGACGCTGAACAATTAATCGCTAAAGTTGAAGAACCACGAGCTGAAGAAGAGCCAGTGGCGACTGAAACAACTCCAGCTGATGTAGAAGTCATTACTGAAAAGAAGGAGACTGAATCCGCCTCCGATGAATCTTCGGCAGATAAGGAAGAAAAAGGCGAAAAATAATTTATTTAGATAAAGAATAGAAAAGCCTGTCAACATCCGGCCGAATAGGATCAAGTTGATGGGCTTTTTTAATGGATTCAATGGCTTGATTATTTTCACCTAAAAGTGATTGGGATTTGGCTAATTCGATATAATCGTCGGCAGTTTTTTGATTATTGACAATCAGTCGGTTAATTTTTTTTTGAAGTTCTTGGGGTTGATGATTAAGTTTATAGGTGGTTACCTGATCCGGATTTAATTTATTTTCAATGGTAAGAGCATTGGCCCAATCTCCATTTTGGACTAAAAGATGCCAAAAATCGAGACGACCTAAATAGCTAGTACTGCCAGTTAAACTAGAAAAATTAATTTTGGCCTGGGTGTATTTATCGGGGGAAGTTAGGGAAAGATAAACATTAAGGGCAATAATTGAGATTAAAATTAGGAGAACGAATATTTTAGATTTCATATAACAAGGAAGACTTTAACTTCAATCTCCCCTTAAAAAAGAAGAAATCTTTTATAATTAATTATTGGCGGTGGGCCAGGAGGAAGAAATTAAAAGTTCTTTGGGTAAATTATACTTGGAAATTAGATCCTGATAAATAGTTTCGGTGATAAATGGGATAAATGGATGAAGAAGTTTTAAAGAAGTGATTAGAACAGTTAATAAAACAGGAATGGTGTCTTCATTTCTATCTTTGGCGGACTCGATATAGACATCACAAAATTCATGCCAAAAGAATTGATACAAGTCTTCACTGGCTTGGCCAAAACGGTAATTTTCCAGGTTTTTGGTGGTAGAGATAATTATTTTATTTAATTTATTGAGAATATCTTGATCGGCAGAATAAAACCCCTCTGTCTTGACTAAAGTCGAGGCATCTTCTCTTGATCCCGATTTTTTCGGGATAAATTCCGGGGAGAAATTTATTTTTAGGTCAGGATTTTTTTCTTTTAGGCGGTCGATAAGCATTTCAACAAAGCGAGAGGCATTCCAAATTTTGTTAACGAAATTACGTTGGGCGCGAATTTTATCTTCGGAAAGAGAAATATCTGACCCGGGAGCGACTCCGATAACCAGAGCCATTCTGAGAGCATCAGCACCGTATTTGTCCGACATTATCAGAGGATCGATAACATTACCCTTACTTTTGGACATTTTTTGACCTTTACTATCGGTAACCCGGGAATGCATATGGGCAACTTTGAAAGGAATTTGACCCGTGGTATAAATACCCATCATAATCATCCGAGCTACCCAGAAAAATAAAATATCCCACATAGTATCCAAAACGGTGGTGGGGTAAAAATATTCAAAATCGGGAGAATGGTGACTATCGGGACTCCAACCTAAAGCAGAATAAGGCCATTGGCCTGAAGAAAACCAAGTATCAAAAGTATTAGTTTCCTGGAGAACAAATTTACCGTGTTTTTGGGCTTCGTCTTCGGATAAATAAAATTCAACATCAGCCGGGGCGGTTAAAGTTTGAAGTCCTGATTTTATCTGATCAAATTGATATTTATTTTCTAATTCATGCCAGTAATTGGAAACTATTTTACCGTCTTTATCGATAAAATTAACCATAAATTGAGAGTTGCCGTCGAGAACATACCAGACAGGGATTCGTTGACCCCAAACAATTTGACGACTAATATTCCAATCACGAATATCTTTCATCCAGGTTAAGAATGATTTTTTGAAACGTTTGGGGAAAATTAAAATTTCATCTTTTTTAACAACTTCTTTGGCTTTGTCGGCAAGGGGTTTAATTTTGACAAACCATTGGGGTGAAACCATGGGCTCAATAACGTGATTACAACGATAACATCGACCAACCCGGTGTTGATAATTGTCGTCAATTTTGACAATCATGCCTCTGGCTTGCATGTCAGCGACAACTTTTTCTCTGGCTTGATTAATAGTTAAACCGGCGTATTTTCCGGTTAATTCATTAAGGCGACCGTTAAAATCAAAAATACGTTTGACTGGTAAATGATGACGAATACCAGCTTCAAAATCGTTTGGATCATGAGCGGGGGTGATTTTGACCACACCGGTGCCAAATTCCATATCGACCATGTCATCGGCAACAACAATAACTTTGAATGGGCCGTTTAAACCATCAACAGTAATTTCTTGGCCAATATATTTTTGATAACGCTCATCTTTGGGATTGACAGCCACAGCGGTGTCACCAAATTTGGTTTCAGGACGGGTGGTAGCTAAAACAAACGGACCATAATTCATGTAATACAATTTGCCTATTTCATCGACATAATTTACTTCAAGATGGGAAAAAGAAGTGCCACAGTGAGTACAATAGTTGACTATTTTTTCACCTCGATAAACTAAACCTTGGCTGACCATGTGTCTAAAAACGGCATAGACTCGCTGATTATGATCTTCATCCATGGCAAATTTTTCCCGAGTCCAATCGAGAGAAAAACCGAGACGTTTAAGTTGGTTTTTGGCGACATCACGATTTTGGTTGACGTAATCAAAAATCATCTTAAATAAAGTTTCACGGTCGTAATCGAAGCGGGATTTACCCTGTTTTTGGAGATATTTTTCAAAAACGAATTGGGTTTCGATGCCAGCATGATCGGTGCCAGGAAGCCAAAGAGTAGGGTCACCCAACATACGGTGATAACGAACCATAATATCTTCGACAGTATAGAGAGCGTGGCCAGCATGAAGGGGATTATTGGCGTTGGGGGGTGGGAGAATGATAGTGAATGGCTCTTTTTTTAGTCGGGATTCTTTGGGGTTTTGGGGAACTTTTGGAGTAAAGGCACCAGAATTTTGCCACTGTTCATAAATTTGGGCTTCAGATGCGGGATTGTAAGCTTTATCCATGGAAGTATTTTAACACTTAAAAACCTCTCTGTCCTTCGGACATCTCCCCTTAAAAAAGGGAGAAATCTTAAAACAAAACCCACCGTTTTTTGATTTTATCGGAATTTATTTCCCTTAAAAAGGGCAACCTTATAAAGAGGGAGAGATGTTTGAGTGATAAAATTAGGGATATGACCCAAGAAGAAATATATGAACTTCATCAAAAATATTCTCAAGGAGAGAAACAAGAGATAATATTAAAAGTGGTGTGGACACATAGTTTGATAGTGAGAGATATTGCCCTACAATTAGCAGATAATTTAATTAAAAACGGGATAAAAATAAATAAAGAATTGGTGGAAATTGGAGCGTTGGTACATGATATTGGTTGTTATCAATGTTATGAATTTTACGGACGAAATTTGGGACCATACATTCAACACGGAATTAAAGGTTATGAAATTTTGAAAAAAGAAGGTTTGAGTGAGGAAATTGCCAGAATGGCAATGATTCATCTGGGAGTGGGTTTGGTGGAAGAAAATGTGATAGCCAGTAGTTTACCATTGGAACATAAAGATTATATTCCAATAACTTTGGAGGAAGAATTGGTGGCTTATGCCGATAATTTTCATTCTAAAAGTGGACCAAAATTTGATAGCTTTGAAAAGTCCAGAAAAAAATTGGCTGGTTTATGGCCAGAATCAGTAATAATTTTTGACCGATTTAGAAAAAAATTTGGGGAACCAAAAACTAGATATATAGATGGTAGATATTAGATCGTAGGAAAACAACGGAAATGATATAATTACGGCGGTGGAAATAGTGGAAATTAAGACTAATTATAATGAGGTTTTAAAAAGAACTGCCAAAGTGATTTTGGATGGTGGGCTGGTGGTGTTTCCGAGTGATACGGTTTATATTTTAGCAGTAGATCCGACCAGTGAAAAAGGAGTGAAAAAACTTTTGGAGTTTAAAAACAGGTGGACAGGAAAGGCAATTTCGGTAGCAGTTTTGAATAAAGAAATGGCATTGGAATACGTTAATTTAAATGAAAATGGACAAAAGATTTATTCATCTTTATTACCGGGACCATTTACAATTGTAAGTAATGGAAAGCACCGAGTAGTTAAAGGGATTGAAGCGGAAAACGGAACTTTGGGGATAAGAATTCCGGATAATAAATATATTTATGATTTGGTAAATTTAGTAGGTAAACCAGTAACAGCAACTTCGGCAAATTTGTCGGGAAGAACTCCAAATTATTCAATTCAAAGTTTTTTGAGACCGTTGTCAAAAAGGAAAAAAGCCATGATTGATTTGATTGTAGATGGAGGTAAATTACCAAGAAACAAACCATCGACAGTGATTGATGCGACTGAATCGGAAATTAAAATTTTAAGACGGGGAGATTTGATTACCGGGAAAACTACCAATTTGATTAGTAAATCGGAAAAAGAGACAGAGAAGATTGCGGAGTTCTTACTCTCTAAATCCCTCTCGTCCCGCAGTTGCGGGACGCTTCTCCCTTTGACAAAAGGGAGACAAAAATTAGGACAAAACCCCTCAGCCTCTCTTCGTTCGGCAGCTCCCCTTGATGAAGGGGAGCCCTTAAAACAAAATAAACCATTAGTGTTTTTGTTGAGTGGTGATTTGGGATGTGGAAAGACAGTTTTTAGCCGAAGAATAGGACATTTATTGGGGGTAAAAGAGAAGATTACCAGTCCAACTTATGTGATATATAATGAGTACAAAATAGATCGTAGATCGTTGATCGTAGATCGTAGTAAAACAGTAGAAAAGTTTTTACATATGGATTTGTATAAAATTACGTCGGAAAAGGATTTGGAGGAAATAAAATTTTTGGATTTGTTTGAAGAAAATACCGTTAGTTGTATTGAATGGCCGGAGAATATGGGAGAAAAAATTTTGAAAAAGTTAAAAGAAAAAACTAATGTGGTGTCAGTAAATTTTGAATACGTGGATGAGAAAACGAGAGAAATAAGATATTAGATACTAGATTTTAGATACTAGAAATAAGATAAAAATTATTGAAGTATTTTTATAAAAGCTTGAACGAAGCGATGAAGGCTTCGCATTCGGCTTTGACAGAGTCCTTACTATTGTGAACACATTGGATGGTGTAATTTTTGTCGGATGATTGAAGATCAATTATAGTTTGAGCAGTAATATCATATCTGAATGTTGGCTGACCAGAAATAGTAAAATTAGTGCTAAACTGCCGATCCGGATGAGTCCAGGCCCATAAACCAGATGAGCTGACATGAACAGCAAAATTACCCACAGATGAGGAAAAAGTATAACGATTCCCACTAGCTTCGGTGTCTTGAGTAAAGACTCGCGAAGACGAGTAAGAAATAGAAAAGCCATCAGTAGAATTGGAATATTCTTTTAAGCTTACCGGAGATGAAGTTATTGATTTTGTCGGAGTGATGATTTTTGTAGGAGTTGGGGTAAGGATTTTGGTTGGTAATTTGGTGGGAGTAATTTTGGCGGTTGAAGAAGTCGCGGTAGGTGGAGTAATTGTGGCTGATGAGGATGATTCGAGAGTAGGGATAGCGGTTATCTCTTCTGTTCCGGGAGTATCTGTGGGAATTAATTCAATTTTGGGAATAGTATTAGAATTATAGGAAGTTTGATTGGTGGTTTTAAAATTCTGAAAGAGGAAAAATCCGCCAAAGACTGATAAAATCAGCAGTACTATACTTAGAACTAAATAAGTATTATTTTTTGTTTCCATAATTTTATATTTTAATAATACAGTTTAATGAAAATATTGGCAATAGAAACCAGTTGTGACGATACTTGTGCCGCTGTTTTGGAAAACGGCAGAATCTTATCTAACGTAATATCTTCACAAACGGATTTACATGCCAAATGGGGTGGTGTAGTACCGGATATAGCTAAACGAGCACATATGGAGAGGATTGAGGCAGTAATTGCGGAAGCATTAAAAAGAGCAAAACCCTCCCCTTCCCCCTCCCTTGACAGGGTGGGGCATAAATTATCCCCTGAAGAAATAATTGAGAGAGAAGTTAAAAATATTGAGGTGATTGGGGTGACGTTAGGACCAGGGTTGGCAATTGCTTTGGGGGTAGGAGTAAATAAAGCTAAAGAATTGGCGATTAAATATAATAAAAAATTAGTGGCAGTAAATCATATTGAAGGACATGTATGGGCAAATTTTTTGAAAAATAAATACGGAAAACCAGAAAGAAAATTAGAAGTACCAGCTTTGGCTTTGACGGTGTCGGGAGGGCATACAAAGATCATTTTGATGACAAACCCTTCCCAAACCCTTCCCTTGACAGGGCAGGGCTTAGAACAGAAATTAAGTTATACAATTGTTGGGGAGACGTTGGATGATGCGGCCGGGGAAGCATTGGATAAAGCGGCAAAAATGTTGGGGTTGGGATATCCAGGGGGACCAATTATGGAAAGATTGGCAAAAGACGGTAATATAAATTTCTTGGATCTTCCCCACCCATTGGCAGATAAAAAAATATTGGACTATAGTTTTTCCGGACTTAAAACCAGTTTTTATTACCAAGTAAAAGACTGGCCAAAAGAAAAAATTTATCAAAATTTAAATAATTTGGCGGCAACTTTTCAAAATGCAGTGTTTGAAACATTATTGAGAAAATATAAATTGGCGATAATTAAATGTCAACCAAAATTATTATTGGCAAGCGGTGGGGTGTTGGCTAATTTGGAATTACGAAAAAGACTGAGAAAGTTGGCTAAAGAAGTGAATTTACCAATTTATATGCCAGTACATAAAAATTTAAATACCGATAATGCGGCGATGATTGGAATGGTAACTTACCAAAAAGCTTTGAGAAAAGAATTTGTAGAAAATGTGGACGAATTAGATCGAAACCCTAGATTGCAATTGGATTAGTTTTGAGGACCGCGACGGTAGACGGCAGCCCAAGGAACAAAATTTGATTGAAAAGTTTTTTGGTGAATAACATTGCCGTTTTTGTCTTTAACGGTCCAATCAAAAGCAGTTTTTAGACCAGGAACGGAATGTTCGTCTTGAATAGTTTTGCCAGCAGGAAGAGTGGGATCATCAATCCAGACATCAGGCGGGGCGGGGGTAGCATCCCATTGGCGATAGTTAGTAATTTCAGTTTTACGACCATCAGAAGTGCCGTAAATTTCATAAGTTAAACGGCGGTTATCCATATCGAGAACACTTTGGATAAGGACATAATGACCGGTATCATTGGTAAATTTTAGATCAGGGCTGGGAATGAAAACTGTAGCATCGAAGCCTGGTTTAGAATCTTCTTCGTAGTAACTGACCCGATAAGCATGGGCTTTGCGTTCGGTAATATCGAGGCCAGAATTGAGCATGGCGCGAAAAAGAGTGGTAGAAACTTGGCAGATTCCCCCACCGACATCAAGTTCGGTTTTGCCTTGGCGAATGATATAAGCTTTGGCATAGCCGGCCTCAAGAGTGACTTCACCAAGAGATTTAACAAAGGAAAAAGTTTCTTCAGGAGCGACTAAAATTCGATTAACAATAGACGATCCTTTGGCAATATTGACATTACGGGTAGCACTGGAATGTTTAAAAGTAGAAGTACCGCTACCAATGAGTTCTTTGATGCCTAAATTATTAACATCGGAATTGGTAATTTTTGGTTCAGTCGTTTGGTACGAAAGATTAAATTCATATGAAGTTTTATCGGAATTTTCGAGACTGGTAAACGCAGAAATAATATCTTGAGAAAGCTGATCAGCGTTAACAGAGACACCATTTTTAGCTGTCTGGAAATCTAAAACTTTGCCATTTTCGAATTTAAAAACAGCATCAACAGGATCGTGTTTAAAACTTTGGGATGTGTTTTGGGAATATAAATTGATCTTATCTTTCTGAAAACCATTATCAAAATCGATCCAAGAAATAAGTGTTTGATCGTTGAGAGTAACCCGATCTGACGGAGTAATTAAAACAACTGATTTGCCAATTAGTTTTTGAGCACGAGAGATAGTTTGATTAATTTTATCTTGATTAGGGGTTGAACCAATGGATTCAACCGGAAGTTGAATAGTTTCATTAAAATTAGCAAAATTTAGATTATTAATAATTTGTTCCCGGGTTTTGGTTTGATTTAATTTTAGGCCAATGGAGCCGTTAGAAACAGAGATTTTTTTATCTTTAATAATAAGTTCAGTGGGGACAAAAGGTTGGTCGATTTGAGTAGAAATATTGTCGACTAATTGAGATAATTTGTCAGAGTCGTAAGTAAAATTTAGAAAAAATTCTTTGGGGTTAAAAAAATATTTAACATAATTAATAATACCTTCATCGAGACGACGGTAAAGGATAGTAGAGGCAATTTTGTCAGTATTTAGACTGGCAGAAATAGAAGCGGTAGAAATTTTAAAATTTTTATTTTGATATTCGAGTTGGACATTTTCAGGTAAAATGAAATCTTGATTAAGCTTATTAATAATTTCTTGGCGGGAAAGATGAGAATAATCTTTAGTTAAAATTTTGGTGTTACTGGCACTTTTGTTGTAATTGATGATAATAGGAGCGAATAAAAAAAGTAGAGGGAAAATGGTAATGAGAAGAGCGATTGATAAATTCTTGGCAATAGATTTCATATTAAAATCGATTATCCATAGCCTGATTGGCTAACTGGTCGGCTAATTTATTAAATTCCCGGCGGACATCAGTGTATTTGGTGGGTAAATTTATTTGAGTTAATAACTGTTGGACTTGGGCGAAAAGAGGTAAAAGAGTTGGAGCTTTAACTTTGTATAAACCCTGGAGTTGACGGATCATAAGTTGAGAATCGGCAAAGAAATTAAGTTGAGTAATATTGTAGTTGGTTTTATTTTTTTTGACCCATTCAAGGGCGGCAATAATACCGGAATATTCGGCTTCATTATTGGTTTTGATGCCTAAAAACTTACCTTCTTGATAAAGAATCCCATCTTTGTCACCATAAATTACCACACCGTAACCGGAGATTCCTGGATTTCCCCGTGAACCACCATCAGTATAAATGTTTAGAAGCATAAAAGATGATAACAAATTAGATCTTAGATCGTGGATATTAGATGGTAGAAAAAATAAGTTTACTCTAAAAATAGGAGGCAGAACATGAGACTAATGCCAAGAACGATACAAACTAATTGAGCGATAGAGTTGGATATTTTAGGATCGTGACGGTGAAGTTCGGGAATTAAATCGGTAGCAGCCAAATAAATAAACCCACCAGCGGTAATTGGAATGAGGTAAGAAGAAAAATCAAGATTTAATAAAAAAATTAAAGAGACACCTAAGACACTGGCTAAGGCAGAAAGAAAGTTGTAAAAAACAGCTTTACTGACTGAAAACCCATGATGAAGCATAATACCAAAATCACCTATTTCTTGGGGGATTTCGTGTAGAATTACGGCAATTGTAGTAGTAAATCCGACCAGATAACTAATATTGAAACTGGCAGCAATTAAGGCGCCGTCAATTAGATTGTGAACGCTATCGCCAATAATATTTAAAGTGACAATGTGTTTTGAATCTTGATGACAATCGACTTCGTGACAATGATGCCAAAGAAGAATTTTTTCGAGAATAAAAAAGAGTAATAATCCAAAAAGAATTAAAAGCGAAGCAGTTGAGTGGTTAGGAATTGATTTAAAAGATTCGGGAATAAGATGGATAAAAGCATCGCCGAGTAAACCTCCTACAGCAAAACTAACCAAAAAAAGAGTAATTTTTTGAATAAATTTAATGCGAATAAAAAGAAGGACTAGCCCGATAAAAGAAATTGAACTAACAATAAGACTGGCAAGAAGTGATGAATAAAACGGATGCATTGGTGTATTTTATCAATAAAAACTGGGGGTAGTAAGACTTTAAGTTATTTTGGTATGATATATTTGTGAACTTAGATGATATTAACTCACCATTACCGCCAAGAAAAATTCCGGAAATAAAACCAGAAGAGACACATGAACCAGAAAAAAAGGAGAGTGTGGAAGTAAAAAGTAGTGGAGATTTGGGTGAAATAAATAATTTGCCAAGTGAAAAAACAAAAACCGGTTTTTGGGTAAAAAGCGGTAAATTGCTGGCCATTTTGGGGGGAGTGATTGTGTTGGCTTTGGTGGTGGTTTTGGTGTTGGTTTTAAATAAACCTAAAAAACAGGAAGATGTGGTGTTGAATTATTGGGGATTATGGGAGAGTGAAGATGTAATGGCCGGAGTTATAAGTGATTATGAGGCAAAAAATCCGGGAGTTAAAATAAATTATAAAAGGAATCAATTAGGAGATTATAGAACTAGATTAGCGGCAAGATTGGCAAAAAGTGGAGTAGAGGGAACAGATGACGTAGATATTTTTAGAATTCACAACACCTGGATTCCGATGTTTAGAAGTTATTTGGAGGCAGCGTCAAGTGAAACAGTTAGTAATATTGGTTTAGATACTGATTTTTTTGATGTTTATGCAAAAGATTTAAAAGAAAACGGCAAATGGTTGTCGGTACCATTAATGTATGATGGGTTGGCTTTATTTTATAATAAGGATTTGTTGAATCAGGCCGGGATAGAAATTCCAAAAAGCTGGTGGGGGTTGGGAGAGGCAGCAGCCAAATTAACAACTAAGGATAAACAAGAGAATATTCAAATGGCAGGAGCCGGGATCGGAACTGTTAATAGTAATGTGGAACATTGGAGTGATATTTTGGGGTTAATGACTAAACAAAATGGGATCAATTTTGCTAAAAATTTAAATATAGATGAGAATTTGGAGGACGCATTGATGTATTACGCTTCTTTTGCTAAGTCTGACCAAAAAGTTTGGGATGATACTTTGCCAAATTCAACTGAATTGTTTGCTAACGATAAATTGGCTTTTTATTTTGGAAATTCGTGGAGAGTGTTTGATTTGGCAGTATTGAATAAAGATTTAAATTATGGAATCACCACTATGCCACAGCTTCCGATTGATGGAGATATAACTGATAGAGATGCAGAATTGACTAATATTCATTGGGCGAGTTATTGGACTGAGGGAGTTAATAATAAAAGTAAACATAAAGAAGCGGCATGGAAATTTTTGGAATATTTGAGTTCGAATGAAGTGTTGGAAAAACTTTATGCGGCAGAATCTCAAATTAGATCTTTTGGTGAAATTTATCCAAGAAAAAGTATGATGGGTAAATTAAAAGACAATGCAAAAGTTTGGCCTTTTGTATCGGTGGCAGATAACGCCGAAAGCTGGTATTTAGCTTCGGCAACAAGTGACGGTGGAGTGAATACAGAGATGCAAAAATATTTTACTGATGCGATTAATAATTTAGATGCTTATTCTAATAACACTGAAACTATGACCACTTTGAAAAGTGGAATTAGTCAGTTGCAACAGAAATATTTATTAAAAAAATAAAATCTCTCTGTCCCGAAAAGGCGGGACGTCTCCATTTAAAAAAGAGGGAGTCTTGTTATAAAGGTTAAAAAAAAAATATGATTGCAGTAAATTTTAAAGTCTATGAAAATACGTTTAATAACGGGTCTTTGGAATTGGCAAAAATTTGTCGAAAAGTTGAGGAAAAAACAAAAGTAAAAATTATTCCGGTAGTGTCGGCTTTGGATGCCAGGATGATTAAAGATAAGGTGGGGGGTGAAGTGTGGATTCAAAATAGTGATGAATTGTTTGAGGGGGCAGTATCTGGATCTATTTCTCCAATCCAAGCAAAAATGGCCGGAATTGACGGAACATTGTTAAATCATTCTGAATGCCGAAAGAATCCGGGGACAATAAAAAAAATGTTAGCAAGTTGGCCAAATAATTTTAAAGTAACTTTGTGTTTGAGTAGTTTGGGACAAGCGGAAAAATGGGGTAAGGGATTGAAAGTGGATTATATGGCTTATGAACCAAAAAGTTTGATTGGAAGTAAAGATAAATCGGTAGCATCGGAAAAACCGGATGTAATTAAGAAAATAGTTGATATTTTTGGCAAAACTCCGGTTTTAGCGGGGGCAGGAATTCACTCTCCTGAAGATGTGACTGTTTCTTTGAAACTTGGAGCAAAAGGAATTTTAATTTCTTCTTATATTGTTAAAAATACCAATCCAGAAGAAAAATTAATGGAATTGGCTGAATGTTTTAAGAGATAAAATGATTTTAATTTAAAATTAGGGTATAATTTAATTTATGGCATCTATTGATAATTTGTTGGTTTCCCTACTTGTTGATGAGGTTGTTGGTGGTTTTATAGTAACTATTCCGCCAGGACATGTGGGTTGTATTTACAGTGTTTTTAGAGGAGTTTTAAAAAATGTGTGGTATCCGGGGATGCATTTTAAAGTGCCAATTATTCATCGGGTTAAATTGTTTAATGCTCAGTTAATTGAATATACGATTGCTAAAGATATTGTGCTTAAAGAAAATAAGGAAATTATGGGAGATGAAATAATTAATGCGGTAACTTCGGATAATAAATTTGTGGCGGTGGAAGCAACGGCTTTGATAAAACTTGATACGGAAAGATTGCCGGAAATTTGGCAAAATATTGGGGAAAATTTTGTGTCGAAAGTGGTGAGACCAGTAACCAGAAGCCGAATTAGAAAAGTATTGACGAATCATACTTTAGCCAATGCTTTATCAACTGATAGAAGCTTAATTGAAGAGGAAATTACAGCAGAATTAAGAGAATCTTTGTCGGGCCATGGATTGGATGTAGAAAATTTTTATTTAAGTTCGCTAACACCAATTGAAGGGTGGCAAATTGTGGACAATGAATTGCCAAGAATTGAACCGGTGACTCAAATGAAAACAGCGGAACAAATAAAGAGCGAAAGATTATTTTCTAGCCAGCTAGGGTCAGATACCAACAACGATTTAGGTCAAAGGATTTGATTGAGTTGAAAGCTGAATTGAGAGTAGAAAAACTAGTGGCAACATCGTCAAAAAGAATGAGATTTTGAGGTATAGGGAGGATGGGAGTAAAAACTTGGTGAATATTTTCTAAGCGTTTTTGATAACTTTTTATTTTTGCCTGTGAATGGGTTGGTTTAGAACGAAAGATAATCTGATCTGAAAATTTTAAATTTAATTTCTGTGAAATAGATTGACCTAATAGAATTGATTGATTAAAACCACGCCAATTGTGACGATAATGGTGAAGCGGAATGGGAGTTAAGATAAAATTATTTTCTTGCCAATATTTAATGAGGTGAGGATAAGATATCTTAAGCTTTTTGGCAAAAATAGCACTAATTTCATCAACGATATCGGTGGTAAATTCATATTTTAAAGATTGAATGGCACGACGAATATACCCATGGTAATAAAAAAGGCTGAGTCTCCCCTCTTTGGGTGGATGAGAAGAATATTTGGGGGAATGATATTTTATTTTTTGTTGACATTTAGGACAAAAATATTGACCAACTTGGCCACAACCGAAACAGGTTTTGGGAAAAAGAAGGTCGAGAATGAGGGACATAATTAATAATAAAATTTCTAATATCTAATGTCTAATTTCTAATCAAACCCCTCAGTCCTACGGACAGCTCCCCTTGATA
>CAZWUG010000017.1:0-17401 GCA_964637525.1 uncultured Gammaproteobacteria bacterium
AATTATCAATTCATTTTTTGAATTAATCCAAACATCATCCACCGCTCCAGTAATCAACAAATTAGTTTCCGGATCCAAATAGGTAATTCCTTTAAAATTTTCCCGCCATTCATCCATTTTTGGATGTTCAAACGGTACTGCATCCAATCCATAAGCTTTCATTAATGGGTGAGTCGTATGTTTATATCTATGAATATCAAATTCTTTTTTAAGTAATTTATCGACCGCTGAATTTAGCGAAAAGGGGAATCCTGGTGGTTGGGCAATTCCAAGCACTCGATCCAAATAAAAACACTTTGGACATTTTATAAACAAATCAATCTTCGACCTCGAAATTTTAAACGCTTGTCGGCCTGTGGCCGAGTTTTTTCCTTCGTACAATCCCAGTTGCCTGTTGGCTTTATAGTATTGCGACATAATCTATTTTAACCCACTAAATTCATCATAATTTTCAGCTACCATATTTTTCCACCTTGCCGTTTCATTTGGCTGACAAATATCATTTTTTGAATAAACCAACAAAATTTTTATTACTTTTTGTTTTGAATCAACTGCCGCTACTACTCGATTTCCCGAAGATTTTGCTGACACATTTGATCCGGCAATTGTAAAATCTAATTTTACCACCATATAATCACCACACGGACAAATCACATCTAATTTTGAAGTAGTACTTTTGTGATTTGGAGCCAAATTATCATAACGAGCCAACATTTCTTTAATTGCTTTTATAGTAATTTCCCATTGTTTTCCTCTACATTTTTTTTCAAAGCCACGGCAAAAATGACTCTCCGCAAATTTCTCTATAAAAACCGTATATTCATTAGTAAACATCTTCCGGGTCCTGTTGGGTAATTAATTCATAAGGGATAACTTCACCCGGATTACAAATTTTGTAAGGGAGTTGTTCGTGAGTAAATTTAACAATTTCTTGACTGCGTTTTCCTTGCCATTTTTGGGCAATTTTTTTAATTAAATTTTCTTCCTCATTATTTATTTTTTCAGCTTTTCTCATTTCCCCGGCTTCTGTCAAACTCAACAACTGGCAATCTCTTTTCATTTCTAAGTTCAAATATCCCAATTCAACCAATTCATCAATGGCGGCAAAATAATAATTTGGCACGGGTCCTTGGTCTAATCTTCGATATCTGGCTCCGGTCATTGAATTCAAATTTTGGTAATACCAGGCAAAATCTGCCAAATAAATTAACTTTGCTAGTTTAGTTTTAGTTATTCTCCCATCACTATCGGCTCCATTTTTTATCATCCCCATCAAAACCTCTTTATACTTTTCTTCGTCAGTTATATTTTCCGACAAAATATCTCCTGGCTCACAACCTAATTTATTTGCCAATTTACTTAATTGCTCCACTGTTATATCTCCCGTACCTTTTTCCAAAGCCATATAAGTCGGTCGCGAAACCCCCAACACCCCCGCCATTTCTTCCTGACTCCAACCATTATTTTTTCGTATCTTAGCTATATATTTTGAATTAATCATAATTCAGTATATGCTAACCGCTTAGCATTGTCAAATTATTTTACAAACCAATGTCAAAAAATGTTATAATAAAACAGTTAAAAATTTATTTAAGGCAGGTGAATAAATTATGGCAAAAAATGGTCCTATTGGAAAAGGAAGAGAAGGAGCAGTCGATAATCGTTCTCAAACCTACAATCCAAATAATAATCTCTGGGTAAAACGAGATACTGGTACTGGAAAATTTATAGATGCTAAAACTTCTGGTGGCCCTTTTAAAGGGGTAAGGAAGGAAAAATAATTAAGATATTTTTAAATTTATTAACACCTTAATATGTTCAAAAGATACCGCCATAAATATACCAGAATTTTCCGGGCCATTACAAACAATACCGATAACTTTTCCCGTATTTTTTTCAACCACAGGTGAACCGCTGTAACCACCAACTACAGTCCCAGAAATCTGTATATATTTCCGAAATTTTTCAACACGTTTTTCAATTCCAACTAAGCCTTCATTATAAGCAGGTTGATGAATTTGATTTAATGAAAAATTTCCTAACGGATAACCAGACCAAGCAACACTAGCTGACACGGTAGGATAAGTGTCTGCGACAGGAATGCCGGATACGGTTTGAGTATCGAATTCATCTCTAATATCCAAGGTTGCAATGTCATGTTGGTTGTCAATTATCCCTACAGTTGCACTATAGAATTTTCCTTTATAACCAATTGCTAATAAACCAACTAATTCAATTGGGGACTTTATAAGGCCTTCAACTACATGAGCACAAGTCACTAAAACTTTATTTTCTGTTGCCCAAAAAGCAGTTCCAAGGATATTTAATTCATCAGAAAACATTTTTCCTGATTGCGGGCTAAACTTTGGCTTAAATGTTGCTACCAAAGCAACATTGTCGGATAAAAGATTTGGAATATTTAAAGTTGAGCTTTGTGCTAAATTTTCATTTTCCATATTTAATTTAATTAATAATTATTAATAATCCTAATCCCTTTTTCATCTCAATCCACGAATTTTATAAACCACTCACTAATCCTTTTTCTCTAAAACTATAATAATTATCCCTACTAACAATTATATGATCAACAATAGAAATTCCAATAATTTTCCCGGCCTCTGTTAACCTTTGAGTTGTAGTTATATCATCCTGAGACGGAGTCGAATCACCTGATGGGTGATTGTGAGCTATCACTATATGTGATGCATTATTAAGAATCGCTTTATTAAATACTTCCCTTGGATGAATCAAACTGGCATTTAAAATCCCCACAGAAATTTCATCGATTATTAGGTTATTTTTAGTATTAAAATACAAAGACACAAAACACTCCTTTTTTTCTTTACCAATTTTCTCTTTTAAAAATTCAAAAATTTCTTTTGGTGAATTCAATAAAGTTTTTGTCTCTAATTTTTCTTTTGAATATCTTTCTGAAAGTGACTGAAACAATTTAATCCCCAAAATATTTGCAGGGCCAACACCTTTTATCTGTTGTAAATTTTCACTTTTTGCGTCCAACACTGAAACTAAATTTTTAAATTTTTTAATTAAATCTTTTGCTTGTTGTTTACAATCTCGCCTTGGAGTTCCCAAAGTCAAAAGTAATTCCACTACTTCATAATCCAAAAACCCATCGAGCCCTGATTTTAAAAATTTTTCTCTTAATCTTTGTCTGTGTCCACTTCCCTTATTATTTTTCACTTTTATTCATCAATATTTAAAGATGCACCATTATCAACATTACAGTATGGAGCCTGTTTTTCTAAATAAGTTTCAAGATTTTTTATAAAATAATTTTTAGTTTCTTCGTCGGTACAATAAATGTAACAGCCTTTCATTCCCCGGGTCATTAAAGTTCGGTATGTATTTTTAATTATTCTATCGGCAATTTCTTTAGCTTTATTCGGATTATTTTTTTCAATTGATTTTAATCCTTTCAATGATTGATCTGTCGATGCCCTTTCATGAAAGTCTGTTATCACTCTATTATTTCTAACTATCAAATCAGGTCCAATAATCACTCCAACGTAATCAAGTTCTAATCCTTGGCAAGTATGGATACAGCCTATCTGTTCTACTGAATTTTCCCTTATAATCCAACTTTGTCCATCTTCATTTAAATTCCACTTAGCTCTAAAATCACCAATTACAAAATCGTCTAATTTTAGATTTTTTTTACTTATCCAATTCCAACAATACCCCGCTACTAACCTTGATTTATTATTTACCTTATTTTGTTCAAAAATCGTTTTATATAAATCACCAATATTATCAAAAACTCTAAAATCGTAATTTATCCCTTCTAAAGTATCATTGGCTGTATCTCTGATTTGTAACATATCATCAAGCCATGCCAAATAACCATCCGAGCCGTTACATCTAAATTGCGACTCTAATTTTAATTCATGAATTTTTACTCCTAATTTTTTAGCCCAGTGTTTTATTGTTTCTTTAGTTCCAATATCCTTAATAGTAACTTGTTGTTCTTCGTCAATAAAGAATATTGAAAATTTGGTTGCATTAATTAACTCTTTAACTTGATTCTCACCTAAGTTACTAAATAATCCCGATTTTTCGGTTAATCTATGAGCCTCATCAATTACTAAAGTATCAAAAATATTTTTATCTACATCATAAAAAGAACCCGAAGAACTGAACAAATTAGAAATCCTAGTTTTAGTAAATTTACCAGTTAACTTTGCTTCATAAACAGCCCTGGGAGCGGAGTTTCTTGTTACATATTGAGAAACTAACCCATTTTTTATATAAGTGGTTAATAAATTAATCGCCAAAACTGATTTACCAGTTCCGGGTCCACCTTCAACAATTAATACATTTTTATTAGAAGCGTCTGATTCTTTAGCCAATTTTATTGCCGTTTCGTAAACAACTTTTTGATCATCGATTAACGTAAATTCTTTTTTATCTTCCAACATCGCTGCCAAACTATCAGCCAAATTTTTTGAAGGTCTGATTTTTCCGTTCTCTATTAAAAACAAAGTATCTTTTCCATCGCCATATTTAACAAATTTTTTAATAAAACTTTGAAGTTTTTTTGCATCAGGTTTCAAAAAAAGAGGAGCTTTGTCAATATATTCTTTATAAAAATTATTCAAAACAACATTATCTGGTTCATAGTTGTGTAGATAAGCACAAGGATTTAATTGTATTTTTTCCTTTTGAACATTTTCATTGTAATCCTCAAGGAGTGTAGTATATGACCAGGCTTGATATGATGGATGGGGAACTTCACCGAAAAATTTTGTGTTTAGAATTCCATCTTTATCAGACATTTCAACTCCTTCACTCCACTGTTTTAATTCAATTACTACAGCAGAATATTTTTGGTTATCATCTTTTCCTGTAATAATAAAATCTATTCTTTTTGAGGTTCTCGGAATTTTGTATTCAATCGCCACTCCTACATCATCAGGAATTTCTGGATCGTACATAACATTACTCATATACTGCATTGATTCTTTCCACGATCTTACTTCATTTTTACCAGTCGAATGGCCTAATTCTCTTACAAACGACGTAAGAATTTGCTTTTCTACATAACCATCAAGAACATCATTTAAAAATCCTTTTTTAGTTGATGAATAAACAATCATATTTATAATTCAGTATATTTTTTATGGTTATCTTTAGCTTTTTCAACGGCATATTTTTCTTCATTTTTCTTCATTTTTTCCTCAAGTGCTTTAGTAATATCTATTCCTAAATCGTTGCTCATTAATAAAATCCAATAAAAAACATCAGCCAATTCGTCACCAATTTCTTCTTTATGTGTTTTACAATATCTTTCCAATTCTTCACCATTTTTCCATTGGAAATGTTCCAAAACTTCTGCTGCTTCTAAACATAAGGATAAAGATAAGTCTTTTGCATTATTAAATTGTTTCCAGTTACGTGCATCTCTAAAATTAACAATCCTCTTTGTTAGTTTTGAAACAATATCATTATTCTTATTCATATCCCTATTTTATCCCAAATCTCACTTTTTTCACGACTTATAAACCTAAACACTTGTCCGCCACTGGCGGAAAACCCGAAAAAATATTTTTATTCTATACTTTATTTATGACAGAATTTTACACAATCATCATTATCGGTTTATTTTTACTCTTTTTTCTAAAAAAATTTACTAATTTATTCGATAATCAAAAAGATAATCCAGAAATTTCAAATAAAAATCTTTTTTATTCAAAAAAAATCACTCCAGATAATTTTTATCTTCGCCCTTCACTTCTTTTTCCAAACGAAAAATCTTTTTTTGAACAACTCAAACTGGCAGTAGGGAATCAATATGATATATACCCTCAAGTTTCTTTAATATCAATTTTTCAACCAACCAAAAAGTGGCATAACCGAGCGGAAATTAGTAAGTTACACAAAACAATCGATTTTGTTTTGTTCGATAAAAATGCCCAAACTCCAAAGATTGCCATTGAACTTGACGGATACTCTCATTCAAAACCACGAAGTTTTGACCGAGATGAATTCGTCAATGCCATTTTTAGCAAATTTAACATTCCTTTAATTCGTTTTAATAACGGTAGTTATTCTGTAGAAGAAATTAGAGGCAAACTTGCTAAACAGTAAAATTTATTACTATAATTAATCAAATGCTTAAACAATTTTTTGTTGCGTTGGGGAGTTTTTTAGTCGTCGATGGTTTATGGCTGACGCTTATCGCCAAGAATTTTTATGCCAAACACTTGGGGTATCTCATGGCCAAAAACCCCAATCTTTTGGCCGCTGGTTTATTTTATTTAATTTATATTTTTGCCATGGTCGTTTTGGTGGTTTCGCCAGGTTTGGAAAAAGGTTCTTTTTGGTCCACCGTCTTAAGTGGTGCTTTGTTTGGTCTTTGTTGCTATGCCACTTATGATTTGACTAACCTTGCCACTGTTCAAGATTGGCCGTTAGTAGTTACTATTGTTGATTTAATTTGGGGAACTTTTTTGTCGGCCACTATTGCCGCCATTAGTTTTTTGGTTTTTCATAAATGATTTCTTGGTTAAGTCTAATTTTGGTTTGGGTTTATATGACCGGTTGGTATCTTTTTTCTTTGGTCAAAAAACGAAACGATATTGCTGATACTGCTTGGGGGATTGGTTTTATTGTCCTTTCCCTTTTTTGTTTAATTTTAAATCCAACCTTAAAACAATTAATTACTTTTGTTTTAATTTTTATTTGGGGGTTTAGATTATCCAGCCATATTTATAAAAGGAATAAAAACAAACCCGAAGATTATCGCTACCAGCAATTCAAAAAAAATACCTATATTAAGGTATTTATGACTCAAGGATTTTTACTTTGGCTAATTTCTTTTTCTTATATTTTTTCTCAAAACAATTTTTACTGGTTTAATTATTTGGGAATTTTAATCTGGATTTTTGGTTTTACTTTTGAATCAATTGCCGACGCTCAACTCAAAAAATTTATTTCAAATATCAATAATAAAGGCAAAATTATGCAATCTGGTTTGTGGGCTTACAGCCGCCATCCCAACTATTTTGGTGAAAGTTTGCTTTGGTGGGGAATTTGGTTACTCAATTTAAATTTTGCTCAAAATTGGTGGTCAATTATTGGTCCCATCACTATCACTTATCTAATTACCCAAGTTTCTGGTATTCCTCTTTTGGAAAATAAAATGGCTTCAAATCCCGAATTTAAAAAATATCAAAGCCGTGTTTCTGTTTTTATTCCTTGGTTTCCCAAAAAGAGTTACTATTAATTATGTCTTTCAAAATTAACCCTGATTATTTTCGAAGTTTGGTTTTTGGTTTTCAAGATGCTTTAGTTTCTACCACGGGAATTGTTGTTGGTATTAGCGCGGGAGTTAGTGATAAAAGATTTATTATTTTGTCCGCTTTAGTTGCTATTTCAGTTGAAGCTTTGTCGATGGCTGCTGGTCAATATCTTAGTGAAAAATCAGTTCATGAATTACCGACCAGTCATCATCACGATAGCCTTGTAGTTGGGACATTATTGATGTTTTTCTCTTATCTTTTTGGTGGTTTAGTTCCCATCGCTCCCATATTTTTTACTACTCCACCACTGACTTCTCTTTTATCGGTATTCTTCGCTTTTTTTGGTTTATTTTTACTTGGTTTTATTAAAGCTAAATTATTTGCCAACCATATCTGGCGCAGTGCCTTTGAAATGCTCACTATTGGTGGCTTGGCAACTCTTATCGGTTTAGCTGTTGGTCTGATTTTAAAGATCTAATGTTAAAATTAACCATGAAACGTATTGCTGTTTATGCTGGTAGCTTTGATCCTCCTACCAATGGTCATCTCTGGATGATCCAAAAAGGGGCTTCAATTTTTGGTCAACTTATTATTGCTATTGGTACAAATCCTGACAAAAAATCTACTTTTTCTGTTGAAGAACGGCTATCTATGTTGCAACAATCTGTTACTGGCTTAGATAATGTTAGTTTTACTCATTATGACAACAAATATTTAGTTGATTACGCCAAAGAAGTTGGCGCCAATTTTATTCTTCGTGGCACTCGCAGTCAGACTGATTTTGTTTACGAGCAGGGGATGTGCAATATTAATCAAGATATTAATCAAAACATTACTACTGTTTTTCTTATGCCTCCTCGAGAATTATGTGAAATTAGTTCTAGTATGGTTAAAGGTCTTATTGGTCCAACTGGTTGGGAACAAACTGTTGCCAAATATGTTCCTAGCGCCGTTCTAAATCAAATTGTCACCAAATTTACAAAATAAGTTTTTCTTTTTTATTTTCTTTTAAGTATTGATAAAGTTTTTCCGCCTTTGTTTTTAATTCTTCCAACTTACCTTCAGTATTTACTATTACTAACGCTTTTTTAATTAAAACATCTTCTTTCACTTGGTTTTTTATTCTTTCATTAATTTCTGTCTCACTCCAATTATTTCTTAATTTAATTCTTTTTTTTCTTTCCTCTAAATTGCAAATTGTAGCAATTATTTTAGAAAAATTTTTTTCTTTTTCTATATTAAACAAAATTGCCGATTCCACTAAAATTATAATTTCTTCTTTTTCCCTATTAATTAATTCATCAAGTTTTTGCCAAACCTTAGGGTGAATTAATTTTTCTATTTTTTCTTTTTCTTTTGGATCGCTAAAAATAATTTTGGCCATCTTTTTTTTATCAAAAACCATCCCTGTTTTTTGGGCCATATCAGTCATTATATTTTTGGCCACTTCATCACAATCAAACACTACAATATTTTTGTCTATTTTTTTTAAAAAATTTGCCAAAGTAGTTTTCCCACTTCCAACACCTCCAGTTAAACCCCAAACATTTTTAGTCATTTTTATAAAAAGCCGCGATCGCTACTCCTTCAGCACAAGCATTAATACTAATATCGTCAGTAAATAATGTTGGTTGTTCTCCTCGTTGGGTTTTTATTATTTGAGTTACTCTATCCATTACTCCCGCCACTCTAAAACCACCACCATGATAAGCCACCACTGTATCTCCTGGAGATTGCATTAAATTATTTATATTAGCCACTCCAATTATTCCATGAGCCAAAAGTAAAGCTGAATTTTCATAAAGTTTTCTAGCTAATTCATCTCCATTTTGATATTTATTACTTATTTCTATTCCACTTAAAGTTTCTCCGGTCAATTGTTTGTAAATATTTTCCACCCCGGCACCACTTGCTGCCACTCTTTCAATACAAACATAATCTCGACCAAACAATCCACATGGATTTGTTTGTTTATTCCAATTAAGCTCATCAACTAGTTTTGTATGACCCACTTCAGTGGCGATAATCTTATTATTTTTTATATAAGCTAAACCAAAACCGCCGCCATCAATCACAAATTCCAACACTCCATTCTCTTTCAATTTACCACTTCGCCTTGCCGCAATTGCCGCTGTTTTAATTCCTGCTTGAGCATCATTATTGACTGCTTTTAAAGTCGGGAAAAGATTGGCAAAATCTCCATTATATTTTCTGTCCAAATCTGCTTTAAAATCAGTGGCATTAGGAATCCCTTGAGGACAAGTTCCGTTTAATGGTCCAGCAAACGAAATTGCTACATTTATATTCCTTTCTTTAGCTTCATCAGCTGCCTCTTCAAAAAAAGCAGTGTAATTTGCCCCTTTATCTATTTTTTTTATTTTTTTAATTGAATCCACATCAGGCACCAAACAGCCATTTGTTATTTTCCAAAAAATTCTTGTTACTTTGTCTCCCCCTAAATCAACCGTCAACACTTCAGCTCCTTCATTTTGTTTTAATAAATCCAAAGCCCTATCAGAATTAAATTCCTCCATTTCTTGTTGAGTCACATTCTCACCAGTAAACAAGTTCATTTGTTCTGCTGATAATTCAGGAACTTCTAATAACGTTAAATAATCCTTTCCCAAAGCCGTGTCTTTGTAATTCATAAGCCTATTATAACAACTTTATATTTCTAGTTTCATTTTTTTTACTCCTACTATATACTTACCTCAAATGGCATTTCGGGTGGAGATTGGATCAAAAATCAACCACACCCGAGTTGCCGCAAAAAAAGGAAATTTAGCTAAGCTCGCCGTTGTCGACGTTCATACAATTGATAAAAAAATTGACTTCAAAGATTTACCTTTAATTTATTCTGCTCTAGCTAGTCAAATTAGCCAAACTGTAGGTCAAAATATTCACCCACCAAAATTTTCGTGGGCAGTTGAAATCGGTTTTCTACCCGGAGTTACTGATAATGTTGCTAATACTGCCAAAGAAATAATTGAGGACTTGTTAAAAATAAAATTTTCTGGTGATGATGGTTGGTACACTTCACAAATAACTTTTTTCGACGATAAAATTTCCGAAAAAGAAATTAATAAAATTGCTTTAAAACTATATAATCCATTAATTCAAAGAGCAACAATAAAAAGTTTCTCTCAATATCAAAAAGATGGGGGTATGGATATTGTTGTTCCCAAAGTAGTTTTAAATGATAAATTTAAAGTTTTAGAAATCAATTTAAATAAATCCGACGACGAACTAATTAACTTGGGAAAAAATGGAATTATTGATGACTATGGCATCAGCCGAGGTCCATTGGCCCTCGATTTAACTTATCTCCAAGCCATTCGAGATTATTTTAATCAAGAAAAACGAAACCCAACTGATATCGAACTCGAAACTATCGCCCAAACCTGGTCAGAACATTGCAAACATACAATTTTTGCCAATAAATTAGACAATTTAGATAAAGGCATTTTTAAACAACATATAAGAGCCGCCACCGAAAAAGTCAGACAAAATAAAGGCGACCAAGATTTTTGTGTTTCCGTTTTTAAAGATAATTCTGGTGCTATCGAATTTGATGATAAATATTTAATCACTCACAAAGCCGAAACTCACAATAGTCCTTCAGCTCTCGATCCATTCGGCGGCTCTATTACTGGCATCGTTGGAGTTAATCGTGATGCTATGGGTTTTGGTTTAGGTGCCAAACCAGTTGCCAACGTTTATGGTTTTTGTTTGGCCGACCCAAAAAATACTACCGATCTTTACCGAGATTCTAAATTAACCCAAAAAATGTTGTCAGCCAGAAGAATTATGGACGGCGTCATTGCCGGAGTTAACAGTGGTGGCAATCAATCAGGCATTCCTACTGTTCACGGCTTTTTGTATTTTGACAAAAATTATCGCGGCAAACCATTAGTATTTTGCGGTACTTTAGGTTTAATCCCCAAAAAATTAGGTAACAAAAAATTATTCGAAAAACAAGCCACCCCCGGTGATTTTATCGTTATGGTTGGTGGTCGAGTTGGTCAAGATGGCATTCATGGGGCTACTTTTTCTTCCGAATCTTTAAACTCTGGTAGTCCGGCTACGGCGGTTCAAATTGGTGACCCAATTACTCAAAAGAAAATGAGTGACGCTCTCATCAAAGAAGCTCGAGATTTAAATTTATATACCAGTATTACTGACGATGGTGCCGGTGGTTTATCTTCATCTGTTGCCGAAATGGCTCAAGAAGCCGGTGGTTGTTTGGTTGAATTAGACAAAGTTCCTTTAAAATATCCTGGTCTGGAACCTTGGCAAATTTGGATTTCTGAATCTCAAGAAAGAATGACTTTAGCTGTTCCTCCAGCTAAATGGCTAGAACTCAAAAAATTAATGGATAGAAGGGGAGTTGAAGCTACTATTATTGGTGAGTTTACTGACACTGGTCGTTGTGTTTGCAAATTTAACAACAAAATTGTTATGGATTTAGACATGGAGTTTTTGCACAATGGTCTTCCGCCTCGACCAATGATTTCCGAAAAACCTAATTTTAATCATCAAAAAACTAAAAAAATTAAAATTACCAATTGGAATAAAGAATTACTCAAACGAATCAAAAATATCAATTCCACCGGCTTTGAATTTCTGCCTTTGCAATACGATCACGAAGTCCAAGGTGGCAGTGTTCTCAAGCCAATCCAAGGAAAAGGTCGAGTTAATGCCGAAGCTTCAATTTTTAAACCAGTTTTAAATTCACCCAAAGGTGTTGCCTTATCTTCCAGTTTGTATCCAGAATATAGCAATCAAGATGCCTATTGGATGACCGCCAATACTATTGATACTGCTGTTAGAAATTTGGTCGCTGTTGGAGCCAACCCCGACAAAATTGCTATTTTAGATAATTTTTGTTGGTGTGATTCCAAAAATCCCAAGAGATTAGGACAATTAAAACAAGCTACTCAAGCCGCCTACGATTTTGCCGTTGCTTTTGGTACTCCCTTTATCTCAGGTAAAGATAGTATGTTCAATGATTTTTCTGGTTTTGATGCCCAAGGTAAAAGTCTTAAAATTTCTATTCCGCCCACTTTATTAATCTCATCCATGTCAGTCATTGATGATGTTAATCAAAGTGTTTCTCTTGATCTAAAATTTGCCGGTGATTTAATTTATCTCTTAGGGGATTTAAATAATAAGTATGGTGCTGTCCCAAAATTTGATGCCCAAAAAAATCTCAAGCTATATCGCCATGTTTTTAAACTAATAAATAAAAACTTAATTGCCTCTGCCGTTAGTTTAAGTCGAGGTGGTTTATTAATCTCTCTTATCAAAGCCTCAATTGCTGGCTTATTAGGGCTGGACATTGATATTGACAAACTTAATTACCAAAAATTATCCACCCAAGATTTATTACTGGCTGATAATCAGGGTTGCTTACTGGTTTCTGTTAATCCAAAAAATAAAAACCAATTTGAATCAATTATAAAAAATAACCAGTTTACCCTTTTAGGTAAAGTTACAGACAGCAGCCATTTGGTAATTAGAAAAAATAAAACCAAACTTGTCGAAATTGAAGTTAATAAACTTCTGAAAGCTTACAAATCAGTATTTAAAAATTTTTAAAATAATGAAAAAAGTTAAAGTTCTAGTTTTTTCCGGATATGGTCTAAATTGTGAAGAGGAGACAAAATTTGCTTTTGATTTAGCTGGAGCCGAATCAGAAATTGTTCACATCAACGACCTGATCGAAGGCATCAAAAAAATTAGCGACTATCAAATATTAGCTGTTCCCGGGGGATTTTCTTATGGCGACGATACCGGTTCTGGAAATGCTTTTGCCAGTAAACTCAAAAACCATTTATGGACTGATATATTAAAATTTATTGATAATGGTGGTTTGATAATTGGTATCTGTAACGGTTTTCAAATATTAACTCGAGTAGGTTTATTACCCGCTTTAAATAGGCAATATGGTATTCCTCAAGTAGAATTGTTACACAACAAATCTCCTCGATACTTAACCAGGTGGGTCGATTTAAAAGTCGAAAATAATTCTCCTTGGCTAAAAGGTTTGACTAATTTTTCAGCCGCCATTGCTCATGGCGAAGGTAGATTCTATGCCGATAAAAAAACTTTAACCGAAATTAAAAAAAGAAAATTAATCGCTTTAAGATATGTTAAAGGTGAAATTTGTAACTATCAAAATTTAGCCGCCAACCCTAATGGAGCCATTGATGATATTGCTGGAATTATCGATGAAACAGGCAGAATTTTAGGTCTAATGCCTCATCCGGAACGGGCCATTTTATTAAACCAATCACCTATATGGCCTTGGCTAAAAGAAAAGTCTTTACGAGAAAATAAAAAACTGCCTCAATATAATTTAGCCCTGCAAGTCTTCAAAAACGCCGTTAATTATTTTAAATAATATTCATGGACAAAAATTGGTATGTCATTACTGGTGGCCCTTGTTCGGGGAAAACCACTACTTTAGGGGTGATAGAAAAGATGGGCTATCGGGTTGAATATGAAACGGCCAGATTTTGGATTGAGCAAGAATTAAAGCAAGGCAAAACCCTGGAAGAAATGAGAAAAGATGAGTATCTATTCCAGAAAAAAATACTGGAGCTTAAAATTGAAAATGAAAAAAATTTTTCTAAAGACAAACTCATTTTCATTGAAAGAGGTATACCTGACACCACCGCTTATTACCAACAGTCGTGCGGAATTAAAGAAGACGAACTCTTAAAAGAATCATTAAAAAAATGCAGTTATAAAAAAATATTTTTGTTTGAATTATTAGATTATCAACAGGATTACGCCAGACTCGAGAATGAAAAAGAAGCCAAAATACTTGAAGATTTATTAGAAGAAAGTTATAAAAGTCTCGGGATGGAAGTCATTAGAGTTCCAAAAATGTCTGTTCAACGAAGAGTTGAATTTATATTAAAACACCTTTAAGTTAGCATAATTGTTGGATATATATTATAATTCCCTGTGATTAATAAAAAAGAATTTGACGTTATCATCGTTGGCGCAGGTCCTGCCGGGATTTTTGCCTGTTATGAAATTATCAAAAAGAAACCCCATCTCAAAATTGCTTTAATCGACAAAGGTAATCGGATTGAAAAACGTAAAAGTAATGAAATAATGTTTGGTTTTGGCGGAGCTGGTGCTTATTCAGACGGTAAATTACATTTCACTCCCAAGCTCTCCCATGAAAGAACTTTTGACATTATCGACCCCCAGGACTACGCTAAAATTTTGGAAGAAATCAACAAAATTTTTATGGATTTTGGAGTCGATACTCCGGAATTTCCTAAAAATAAGGAAGAAGTAAGTAAGTTAGTCGAAGAAGCCCAAATTCACGATATTGAATTAGTAGTCAGACGAGCTAAACATGTCGGTACTGATAAACTCAAAAAAGTCATGCAAAAATTCCAAAATTATTTGGAAAAAAATGGCGTCACTTTTTTTGATCAAACCGAAGTTACTGATCTGATTGTTCAAGATAATCAACTCCAAGGAGTTAAAACTAGTGAGGCTGATTTATTTGCTAAAAAAGTTATTTTGGCTCCAGGCAGAGGTATGGCTAGATGGTTTCAACTAATGTCTGATAAATATAAGATTAAATTTACTTATGATATGGTCGAAGTTGGTGTTCGTGTTGAATTCCCGTCTTATATCATGCGTCGCCATGCTGAAGCCTTATATGAAGTTGTTTTTAAAGTAAGAACTAAAACCTATGATGACATTATCAGAACTTTTTGTAGTTGTCCTAATGGCGAAGTCGCTAGAGAAGATTATGCGGGGTATGTTTGTGTCAACGGTCACTCTTTTTCCAATCATTCTTCCCCCAATTCAAACTTTGCCTTCGTTTGTGAAGTACATTTAACCGAACCTGTTGAAAATTCTCTCCTTTACGCCAGGTCTATTGCTGAACTTGCCACCACTATCGGTGGAGGAAAACCCATTCTCCAACGTTTAGCTGATCTCAAAGCGGGTCGTCGCAGTACTCTTTCACGTCTCCGAAAATCTATGGTCACTCCATCTTTAAAAGACGTTACTCCAGGTGATATCTCTATGGCTTTGCCTCATCGGATTGTTACTGATATTTTAGAAGGTTTATCCCAACTAGACAGTGTTATGCCTGGGATTAATTCTGGATCTACTTTACTCTATGCCCCAGAAGTTAAATTTAGGTCTACCAAAGTCAAAACTAACTCCAATATGGAAACTAATGTCAAAAATCTTTTTGTCGCCGGCGATGCTTCTGGTATGGCTGGTTCAATCACTGGGGCTGGTGCCACCGGTATTATGGCTGCCCGGGGAATGCTCAAAACCCTGAAAACGGGTGTTCTAAAAAAGAAATAAATATCGGTGTTGTTCAAATCTATTTCTCACAAAATTTATTGATATTTATAACTAATAATTTTTTCAATCAAATCATAAGGAATTGGTTTGTCTAAATCAAATTTTATAGTCCCTTTTGCTGTTTGGTAATTCTCCAAATCTTTTTTGAATTTTTCAATTATTTCCGGCTCTGGATAAATTCCAACATGTTCTTTAAATGCTGCATACAAAACTTGTTTGCCGTCTAACCTAAAAGTCGGCGCTCCATAACTCATTTTTTCTTCAGCAGTTGGAATTAATTTTCTAATTAACTCTCGAATTTTAGTTAATATTTCTCTTTGTGGGGATTTTTGTTTTGCTATATATTCCGAAACTTTTTGATCTATCATCTATTTTACTCTTTTCTTTATTTTATAAACTAAAATAGGCAAACCAAGAGTTAATCCATAATACAAATAAACCGCTGGTTTGTAATAACCAACTGGGTTAAGTAATTTAACAATAAAAAGATAATCCAAAATCATTGCCATCACTACCCAAACAATTCCTAATACTAAATAATATTTAAAATCATTACTTCTAATTTTTTTACACAAAACTAGTAATGTAGTTATCGTTCCAATCGGTGCAATAATCCAACCAATCATTAGTGGCGGAACTATAAAAAATAAAATAAAACTTAATACATAACCGATCAACCATAAAACCGATCCCCAAACCAAAGAGTCTTTTAAAAGTTGTTTATTGCTTCCCTTCATTAAAATATTCTATCAAATTATTCGAACGATACACAAAATACGGCCAACCATTGACACGGTTAGAACCTACCTTAATGAGCTTTACCTAAGTTGTAATGCTCCCCAAATCATAATTCCAGCAGCAACAAATCTAACTAAATAAACTTTTAAGGAATGTTTTTCTAGAAGTGTTGGTTTCCAAATCGAAAGAATAAACACAATAATCATAGAAAGAGGTAAAGAAATAATGACTGATGATAAACCGACACTGCTTTCAAATGCCTTAAAAGCACTGAGATCACCAATACATCCAATAATAGCTAATAGTCCTACTCCCAAATAATCTTTAGGTTTAGTATGTCGCAAATCATTTTTGAATTTAGGATAAAGAAATACAAAAGAAAAAATAATCGCCAAAAGACTTATCCAAAGTGTTGCTGTCCAATAATTAGTTTGATCAATAGCCCGGTTAATAAATATTGATTGAATAGAAAGAACTAACATAAAAAATAAACCAATCCCAATTTTTTTTGTAAAAAATGATTTGATTGAAAATTCTTCATCCATTGAAGTAAAAAATCCTGCAATAAAAATTATTGCAATTAAAATGATTGATTTAACAGAAAAAGTTTCACCAAGAATTAGAAACCCAATTATCACTGTAATAGCAACACGTATATTAAAAAGAGGGGACATTACAGAAACATCTAATATTTTAAGTGCAGTTACATAAAGAATATTTCCAAAAGCAAGGAATACGGCGGCAAGTAAAATATAAGTCCAGTTAAAGGCTATTCTTCCGCCGTTAATGTAAGACACAATCGCCATAACAATACCACTAAAAAGAGTGGCAAAAAACGAAAATTGATAAGTATTTTTGAGTTTATATTTACCAATTAATTTAGCAACGACAGAATACAAACCATAAGTAATTGAAGCAACCCAAGCAAAAAATATTGGTGACATAGTCATATTATACAGTCGATATTGATTGCCACGACACTTGGCGGCAAACTATTGATGCAGTTAGAACCTATTTTATGAATTAAATACCATCAATGATCTAAACTAATCGTT
>CAZWUG010000018.1:0-15701 GCA_964637525.1 uncultured Gammaproteobacteria bacterium
TATTGATGGAGTCGGTGCGAAGAAAACGAATTTGAAGTTGATTTAAAAAAGGAATTAAATCCTGAGTGTCTTTGTTATTGCGGAAAAGGACGGCAATTTCTGAAGGTTTAAAATCGGGATCAGAGGTGTTAGTGTCGATAATTTCTTTAATTTTTTGGGCGACATAAAAACTTTCTTCGGTGTCACTGTTGGCCACAAAAAGGTTAATCGGATCGGGATCAAAATCTTGGGTGGCGACTAACGTTTTATCAAGATTGGCAATAAAATTAGTAATACGGGTTTGGTTGTTTTTGATAACATTGTCGGAAGACTGAAGAATCAGGCGATGAGAACGGTAATTATTTTTGAGAGCAATAACTTTAATCTGATCCTGATATTTTTGGTAAAAAGTATAAATATTTTCAATAGCAGCACCCTGAAATCGGAAAATTGATTGGTCGTCGTCGCCAACAACAAAAATGTTGGGGTTTTCCTGAGATTGGGTTAATAAATTAATAATTTCCATTTGGGATGAATTGGTATCCTGAAATTCATCGACCAAAAGATATTGGAATTTTTCCTGGTAATCAGCCAAAAGATTTGGGTCGGATTTAAAACCATTGACCACCCAAAGAATCATGTCGTCAAAGTCAAAAAGATTTTGATTAATTAATTCCTGTTGATAACCCCGATAAACCACCAGTAAATCTTTTTGTTTTTCCAGAGAGTTTTGAGTTTTGACAATAAAGTCTTTAATTTCCTGTTTGAGGGCTGAAAGACTAATTTGGTTTTGGTTAAAAAGATTTAGATAATACTGAATTCTGGTTTGATAAAGAACATTGAGATTCTGTGATAAAAGTAATTCAATAATGCCGGTAATTTGAGGAGCAGCATTTTTGGAGGCGCGAACAGCCGAAAGAGTGTCAACAGTAGGGGCAGCAACTTTGACAAAGTCCTGGGCGTAATCAATCAGCTGTTGAAATTTATCCGGAGTAATATTTTCCCGTTTTAAATTTTGAATAGAGCGGATAATATCTTTTTGAAAAAAATAAGCAGAGTTAATATTTTTGAAAGTGCTATTGTTGGGTAAATTATCAATGAGTTGACGGATGATTTGAATTTGTTTGATGTCATCAATGGCGGCGGATTCTTTTGGGGAAAATAAAAACTTCTCGGGATTGTCGCGAATGACGGAATTGCAAAAACCATGGAAAGTGGAAATACGGACACCATAAGCCGAAGGGCCGATGATGGAAAGCAGACGAGAACGCATGTTGAGAGCAGCGTTTTCAGTGAAGGTAAGACATAAAATATTGTTAGGGTTGACTTGAGTGGAAGAAAGAATTTTGCCAATACGCAGGGTAATAGTTTGAGTTTTGCCGGTGCCGGCTCCGGCAATGACCATGACCGGACCTTCAATATTATCGACAGCCTGACGCTGTTCCGGGTTAAGCTTTTGGTATTCGGTTAGAAACTTTTGTGAAAAATCGGTCATTTAAGTTATTTTAACTTAAAAACAGTTTTTATAGTACAATCGCTTATGGAACGAATAATTCTTTTTGATATTGATAAAACAATTTTTGATACAAGAGTATCTGGAGAAAGGGCAACAGTAAGTATCGGGTCAGTCGCTAGAATAAGTCCAGATGAAATAGAAAGGATTAATGGAGAGTATAAAAGTCAATTAAATTCAACAACTGATTTTGATTCGAGTGATTTTTTGAGAGAAGTTTCAACCCAGACAGGGAGTAAATTAGAAGAATTAACCGGAGGGTTATTTGATCAAAATAATTTTGTTTTATACCCAGAAACATTGGAAACATTGGAAAGGTTATCAAGTGAAGGTTATTCTCTGGGGACATTTTCTGAAGGGGTACGAGAATGGCAAATGAAAAAGTTAACTTTGACTGGAGCGATAGATTATTTTAACCCGTCTTTGATATTGATTAAACGAAGAAAATTAAGCCCAGAGTCAATAGATGAAATACCTAAGGGATCAACAGTAGTTGATGATAAAAAAGAAGTAATGGAAACATTAAGACACTTAAGACCTGATTTGAAATTGGTGTGGGTTAACCGGCAAGATCAAGAAGAGTTAGATATATCTCAAATTATGACGATTGAAAATTTAAGTGATTTGTTGACTATTTATTAAAGCCCGATTAAGGTAACAGCGATAATAATAAAGGCAGCTAGAACAAGTAAAAGGAAAGCATTTTTGTTGGTTACTTCTTTAGCCACTTTTTTGGCGGCAGTTTTTTTTGGAGCAGTTTTTTTGTTAGCCATATTAATTAATACTAACAGATTTTTGAAAAATTATTTTAGGATTTTTTCGAGAATTTGTTTAGCAAGCTGAGGGTTAGCTGAGCCATGAGAGGCTTTCATGAGCTGACCGATGAGAAAACCGATAGAGGCGGGATTTTTTTGGTAATCTTCGACTGCTTTGGTGTTTTGAGTAATTACCTCTTGGGCAATTTTAGTAATTTCGTCGGTGTTGGACACCTGAATTAAACCCTTAGATTTGGCAATTTCGACCGGGTCAGTGCCGGTTTGGTAACTTTCTACTATAACTTGCTTAGCAACAGTGGCGGAAATTTCGGATTGAGAAACTGAATTAAAAAGATTTTGGAAAAATTGAGGATTAATTTTGGTAAAATCAATATCCTGTTGAGTTTCATTGAGATGGGTTTTGAGAGCACCAAGGAAAAGATTGGCAATAAATTTGGACATGTCTTTAGTGGGATTTAGAGAAATAGCTTTTTCAAAACAAATAGAAAAATTTAAATCCTGAGACAAAAGATTGGTGTCGTAATCATTTAGACCAAAGTCTTTTTGATAACGGACAAATTTTTGATCCGGAAGTTCGGGAAGAGATTCTCTGATTTTACTAATTTCTTGGTCGGTAAAAATAATCGGAGGGATATCGGGTTCGGGGAAATAACGATAATCAGCCGAACCTTCTTTTTCACGCTGTAAAAAAGTCTGATTTTTGACCGCATCCCAACCACGGGTAGTCTTATTTTGCGCTGATTTTACTTCATGAGTCTCGGTAAAACTTTGGGTTTGGCGGTCAATTTCGAATTGAATAGCAGCCTGAACACCGGTAAGAGAAGCAACGTTTTTGATTTCGGCCATGGGGGTGTAAAAGATGTCCCCGTTATCTTCAATTTTTAAATTGACGGTTGGTTCACAGCGCATACTTCCCTTTTCGATGTCAGCATCGGAAATGCCGGTATATCGGACAATTTGCTGAATTTTGAGAAGATAATTTTTGGCCATCTCCGGAGACGTAATATCCGGTTCGGAAACAATTTCAACCAAAGGAACGCCAGAACGGTTGTAGTCGATTAAAGTTGAATCCTGACAATCGATAGTTTGGTGAACCGATTTACCGGTATCCTCTTCCATGTGAGCCCGATTAATTCTAATTTCGTGACTGTCAAACGTGATTTTGCCGTTGACAGCAAAAGGTTTTTGGAGTTGGGTGATTTGGTAACTTTTGGCTAAATCCGGGTAAAAATAATTTTTGCGTTCAAAAAAAGTTTCGTTATTAATGGAACAGCCAAGAGCCAGACCTAATTTAATACAGTATTCACAAGCAGTGCGATTGGGCACCGGCAAAGCGCCGGGGAGACCCAAACAAACAGGGCAAGTGTGAGTGTTGGGTGTGCTATGAAAATGACTGGCGTTGCAACTGCAAAACATTTTGGATTTAGTTTGAAGTTCGACATGGACTTCGAGACCGATAATAGGGGTAATTTTCATAATTTTGGCTTTTGCAAGTGATAATCGGTATTGGATTCAAAAAGTCGGGCGATGTTGACGGCTAAGTCTTCACGAAGTTGAGGAGTAATAATTTGCAGACCAATAGGTAAACCGTCGCTAAAACCACAAGGAATAGATATACCCGGAAGTCCGGCTAAAGTTGATGGTTCAACCAGCATATCTTCGAGTTCACCAAACATGGATTGACCTTCGGTTGCCCCCAATGGTAAGGCGGTGGTGGGAGAAGTCGGACCAATGATGGAGTCAACTTTTTGGAATTGTTTGTCAAAATCCTCTATTATTAAAGTCCGGACCTTTTGGGCCTGAAGATAATAGGCATCGTAATAGCCGCTGGATAAAGTATAAGTGCCCAACATAATTCTGCGAATGGCTTCATCGCCAAAAGCGGATCGAGGCTGACCATAACGAATGCCGGTATATCGAGCTAAGTTGGAAGAAACTTCGGAACGCTGCAAAACAGTGTAAACGGCAATGGCATATTTTGGGTCCATGACATCAAGTTCTAAAACTTGAGCCCCTAATTTTTTGAGAGTTTCAACAGCGTTGAGAACCGCAGTTTTGACTGTTGGTTTCATTTGGTCGGGAAAATAAGCCTTGGGTAAACCGATTTTTAGACCCTTCAAATCTTTTAACGGTGTAGGAATTTGCCAAGGTTTTTGAGGAATACTGGTAGCATCTTTGAGGTCGTGACCGGAAATTATGGAAAGAAGTAAGGCGGCATCATCAACAGTTTTAGTGATCGGGCCGGGACAATCCATAGATGATCCCATGGCAATAACCCCATAACGGCTGACCCGACCGTAAGTAGGTTTAAGACCGACAGTGCCGCACCAGGCTGAAGGTTGACGAATAGATCCGGCGGTTTCGGAACCAATGGAAGTGATGACCTCATCACTAGCAACAGCGGCGGCGGAACCACCCGATGAACCACCGGGAAGGTGCTTGGGGTTCCAGGGATTTTTGGTGGGACCAAAATCGGAAGTTTCAGTGGAAGAACCATGGGCCCAAGCATCCATATTGGTCTTGCCAATGACGATAGCCCCAGCATCGGTTAATTTTTGGACGACAGTGGAAGTATATTGAGCAATATAATTACTTAATAGTTTGGATGAAGCCGTAGTTTTGATATCTTTGATACAAAAATTATCTTTGACAGCAATGGGAATACCGGCTAAGGGTTTGTCAAAATCAATATTTTTTGATTGAGCTAAAGCAGTATCTTTGGTAATAGTGACAAAAGCGTTAAGAGTTGGTTCGAGTTGTTCAATTTTATTTAAACAATCTTGGACTAATTCAGTTGAAGAAAATTTTTTTTCTTTGATACCCTTAATGGCATTAATTAAAGTCAATTTATTTAATTCCATAGTTATTTTTTGATAGTGGCGAGAGTTTTAAAGTAACCGTTGCAGGTATCAGGAGCCTGAGAAAGGGCTTCTTTTTGAGTAAAAGATTTACCCACAATATCTGGTCGAGTAATATTTTTTAAATGATTGGTTTGATAGGTAGGCTCAACATTTTTAGTGTCAAGTTCCCCTAGAATATCAATATAGGAGGCGGTTTCGGAAAGTTGTTCGGCTAAATAATTTTCTTTTTCCGGTTTAATTTCAAGACGGGCAAGTTTGGCAATATGTCGGAGTTGGTCAAGAGAAATTTTACTTGAAGACATAGAGTATTTTACACTATTTTTTTAGTATTTTGGCTTTGAGGTGAAGTAATTTCCAACGCAATTTATCAACCAGATTATAAAGTTTATAAAGAGTGGGGTTAATTACGTAATCATAAGTACCGACATATTCATAAGTTTGGCCATTAAAACCTTGTTTAAATCGATGGAAGCCAAAACCATTATCTCCTTCTTTGGCATCAGGACCAAGACAACCCCACATATCAAAAGTACGGCATTTTAATTTTTGGCCTAATTTGATTGATTCCCACATTAATAATGTTGGAGCCATGACTTCACGGTTGGTATCAAGCGAAGCACCATAAGGATAAAATAATTGATCTTTTAATTTAAACAACATAAAAGCAGATAAAACTTTTCCCTGATATGAGGCCAACATTATATGAGGGATATCGGTATTTTTAAGAATTTTCCATAAATCTCGGTGATATTTTAGAGTGTGCAAGTAAAATCCTTGGCGTTTGGTAGTATCAAAAAGAAGTTTTAAATAAATTTCAAAACCTAAGGCATTGGTCATTTCCTTAACTTCAACTCCATAGCGATTAGCAATTTTAATATTGTAACGAGTTTTAGAATGCATGTCGGACAGAAGTTTTTCTTCAGGTTTGGTCAAATCAACTTTGAAAGTGTGAGGATAAAAAGCAACTTTTGGAGAAACCATTAACTCAGGAAAATTCATTGAAGCTTCGGTTTTAGAAATATCCGGCTCGAATTTTACAAAAATAGCATTTTGTTCTTGAGAAACTTTTTTGACAACCTTTAAAATTTCTTCGGTAATTTTTGGTCCACGAAGAATAGTACCAATGGAGTATCTGGTTTTGGGGATAGTATGAAAACTGATAGTAAAAGCTGTTTTGACGTTACCTTTGCCACCGTAAACTCCATAACGAAAGATGGAATGGCCCTGGGATTTTTGAAATTCGCCCCAGGCCCAAGTTTGGACCGGATGGATAATCACTGAGTCATAATTTTTTTGATCTTTATCGGTAAGAAGCTTAATAGACATGGTTATAGTTTAACAAAGAAACTATTCCCATTCAGTGGTGGCGGGAGGTTTGGATGTAAGATCGTAAACTACACGAGAAATTCCGGGAACTTGATTTATAATATCTTCGACTAATTTATTTAAAAGGTCTATGGAAATATCAATGCCCGGGACGGCTGGTTGACCGGTCATAAAATCGTTGGTAATAAAAGGACGAATAGCGATTGATCTATTACCTTCGACTCCAAAATTAACAGGCAAAGAAATCACTGGGACTTGAGAAAGTTTTTTTATTAATTTATTTTTAATCAGGAATTGGGTAACTAAATCATCAGCTGATTGGAGTTGGGTGATAACGTCTGGTTGTAAATATGTTGGCGTAATTTGAGTTATTGGTTGAGTAATTTTAGGACCGAAAACATAGACTACCCGGTTAATTTGACGAATCTTTTTGGGAACCTCTTTGGCCAGAGAGAAGAGTTTATGCCAATCAGCTTGGCCACTAATACCAGCAAGATAACTGTAACTTCGGCCATCACCTTGAACTCCAACTGTTCTGACGGGAAGTAAGGTGACGGATAAATTTTTTGAAGAAAATTTTTGTAAAGCTTGGTTGATTTGGTCAAAATCATCGGTAATATAGGGTTTATCAGCACAAATTATTCTAATAGCTAGCCCTGGACCAGGAAATGGTTGACGCCAAACCAATGAATCGGAAATACCTAGTTTAGTTCCTAAAGCCCGAACTTCATCTTTGTGATAATCACGCAGAGGTTCAACCACTTTACCAAGCTGACGTAATTTCCTGACTTCAGAAGTATCGTTATGGTGAGTTTTAATAACGGCAGCATTTTGGCTGACCATTTGAGAAGCACTTTCAATTAAATCAGGGCGGAGTGTCCCCTGAGCTAAAACAATGTCGTTAAAATCTAGATTTAAATCTTTAACTGCTTGATCGGCAATCTGCATAAAAGTATTGCCGATTATTAATCTTTTATCTTCCGGATTGACAATCTCTTTTAGAGGGCCAATTAATTGGTTGTCTTTTTTATAGGTAGCATTATAAAAATTACTTCTAGCATTGACAACTTTAACGTTGATACCGGCTTGTTTAAGAGTTCTTTCAACTTGTTTACTTTCATTTAGTCTCATAAAACCGCTATCAACATGAATAGCATAAATATCTTTGGGATTGATGGCTTGGGTTAGTAAAACGGCACAAACAGTAGAATCAACTCCACCACTAACTAAAACAATTACCTTTTTGTCGCCAACTGTTTTTTTAATGTATTCAATGGCTTGCTGTTGGCGGTTATCAACCGTATAGTTGCCTTTTAGGCCAACAATGGAATAAAGAAAATTCTTAAATATTTTTTTACCATTGAGAGTTAAATCAACTTCCGGATGAAATTGAAGAGCGTATATTTTTTTTGACGGATTAGCCATACCGGCAACTAAATCGCCAGAAGTGGCGGTGATTTCAAAACCAGGAGCTAAATTTTGGGCGATAACGCTATCACCGTGACTCATAAGAACTTGCTCTTTTTGGTTAAGTCCAGAAAAAATAGGATATTTAGTATTAAGATTTATAATACAAGGACCATCTTCACGAAGAGAGGCGGGGGCAACTTTGCCACCATGAAAAAAATTAATTAGATGCATGCCATAACAAATACCTAATACAGGAATTCCTAAGGAAAAAATTTGCGGGTCACATTTTAAAGAATCTTTTTGATAAACACTATTAGAACTGCCAGAAATAATAATGGCTTTATATTTTTGGGATGAGAGTTCTGCGGCAGAAATATCTAAGGGTAAAAGTTCCGACTTAACTCCAAGTTCGTGGCAACGACGATCAATTACTTTACCATATTGGGCTCCGGCATCAAGAATAGCAACTTTTTCTTCTTCCATAACTTATTTTTAATTTATAACATGAAAAGAATTAATAAAGAAGAGATTTAGTATATATCAGGATCATAGTAAAGTTCATCGTCAGATTCCGGTTGGCGATGACGATAATCTTTAATAATTTCTGTTGACTCCTCTAGTTCTATTAGATCGGTAGGGATATCGGCTAAAAATCGACTGGGCTCATTGAGAGAACTTTTACCAAAATAAAGACGTTGGCTGGCGTAAGTAATATACAAATAATCTTTGGCCCTGGTGATACCGACATAACAAAGACGGCGTTCTTCTTCAACTTCGGTTTCATCAACCAAGCAACGAGAATGAGGTAAAATCCCCTCTTCAAAGCCAACTAAAAAGACAACTTCAAATTCCAAACCCTTGGCACCATGAAGAGTCATAAGTCTAACCCCATCACGATTTTCTTTTTTCTTATTCTTTTCCTGGAGGGAATATTCTTGTTGGACCAAACTAATATTTTCTAAAAAATCAGCTAATTTAGGAAAAGTAGAGGCGACTGATTTTAACTCTTTGATATTTTCGATTTTCTTTTGATCATCTTCATCTTTGGGGTCATAGCGATCAAGATAACCGGAATTAACAATCAACGATTCCATTATCTGAAGGGAGGACATATCATTAATATTGAGATTGTTCAGATGTTCCATAAAAACAGATAAGCGGCGTTTACCAAAAACTTTACCTAATCTATCTGAGGAAACTTTATCCTTGGGATTATCGGCAAAACGAATCATGGATAAAATATCTTTGACCTCAGCTCGTTCATAAAATCGAGTCCCGCCAATAAGAACATACGGGATACTGTATTTCAAAAAAGCCTCCTCTAAAACCCGCGATTGAGCATTCATGCGATAAAGAACAGCAATATTACGAAGAGGAATTTTTTGATTATCCTGAATGAATTTAATTTTTTGGGCAATAAATTCGGCTTCAGAGATTTCGGAATCGGCTTCGAACAATTTAATTTTATCTTCTGATTTTTTGTTGGTAAATAATTTCAAAACCGGGTGAGAGGTATTTTTACAGATAACAGAATTAGCAGCATCAAGAATAACTTGAGTCGAGCGATAATTTTGTTCCAAATTAATTATTTTGGTATCTTTAAAATCAGAGACTAAATTCATTAAATTTTTAAAATCAGCTCCACGCCAGCCGTAAATAGCCTGAGAAGCATCACCAACGGCAGTAATTTGATGATATTTTTGAGCTAAAAGTTTGGTTAAAAGATATTGAATTTGATTAGTATCCTGATACTCGTCAACTAAAATGAAACGGTAAATATCCTGATATTTTTCGAGAACTTGCGGGTGATCAATAAACAGTTGAACAGTTTTAAAAAGCAAATCATTAAAGTCTAAAGCTTGATATTCGGTTAATTTTTTTTGATAAACCTGATAAACCTTGGCAGCATATTCCTGCCAAAACCCATGGGATTGATCAATCATATCTTGAGGAGTTTGAAAAGAATTTTTGGCGGCTTCAATAAAATACATAATACTAGCGGGTTTAAATTCTTTAGGGTTTAAATTAAGATCAACTAAGGATATTTTGATTAAGTCTTCTTGATCGTTGGAATCATAAATGACAAAATTTGGATCAATACCTAAGTGCTGACCATCGATACGTAAAACCTTACAGCAAAATGCATGAAATGTTCCAGCAAAGAAGTTTTTAGATGGTAGATTGTAGATCGTAGGAATAAGTTTTTGAAGACGGTTTTTCATCTCTTCGGCGGCTTTATTAGTAAAAGTTAGAAGCAAAATTTGGTTAGGAGTGGCTATTTTTTGTTCAATAAAATAGGCCGCCCGATGAGTTAATACCCGGGTTTTACCTGAACCGGCTCCAGCAAGTAATAAAAGAGGGGAGCCAGTATAAGTAACAGCCGCTTGTTGTTGAGGATTAAGATCATCTAAAATATCAGACATGTAGATTTACTATAGTTGGTAAATCGTGGTTTGACCAGACTGAAAAACAATTTTACCACCAAGTTTTTCAAATCTTTTGAGGTCTAAATTTTCATATTTTTCGTATTCTTTGGCCCCAACGAAAATATATTGAATATTATATTTAGAGATAAGATCTTTAACTTCGTCTAAATTTGTTGAAGTATAAATGGTTTCAACATCTTTTTGACGAGCGGCGGGAGCATCGTAGCCACCACGCCAAAGCCATTCATGAACAATCCAGCCTTGGACTGTAGGCAACCCAGTGGCAGACGAAACATGGTTAAATGTAGTGTAGCTATCCCCAACCGCTTCTAAGATAACCGGCTGACCGGAAATATTTTTATTAAGCCAAAGAACTGCTTGATAGTTATCGGGGTGAAGTTGTTCTAAATATTTTAGTCCATCTAGTCCCTTATATTCTTTTAAATTACCATAATATGATTTAATGGCAAAATAAGGATAAAACATGTGAATACAAAAGATATTCAAAAAACAAAAATAATAAAAATACTTAAAAATTTTTGATTTAAAAATTGAAGAAAATCTGATTAAAATATAGCCAGAAGCAAGGGAATAAAGAATAAATGCCTGATAGACCAATTTAAACATAGTATTGGCCCGACGATACTCATAAATATAAATATCTTTAATGTAAATTAGTTCCGGAATAAGAATTAAAATTGAAGCGGCTAATATTAAAGAAAAAATAAAAAAGTCAGATTTAGTGATTTTTTTTCGAAAAGGCAGGAAAAAGAAGAATGGCGAACAAATTAACCAAAAACCGCCATATAAAATAAAAAGTTGGTAAAAAGGGCTATGGCCATCAGAGATTTTTATCCCTTCCATCATGGGAACAAAATTAAAAGAAAATGGGTAAGAAAAGATATACCAAAAGACAATAACCAAAAGACCGCTAATAAAAGTTTTGGACAAATCTTTTATTTTAAATTTGTTGGTGTTAATTAATAAAGAAAAAATAGCTAAAACTAAACCATAAACAGCAAAATCCCAAGCGTTGGTCATGTAACAAATTGACAAGATAAATCCAGAACCGACTATAAATTTCCAATTAAAAAAGTTTTTGGTTTTTTCCAGAGAAACAAATAAAAAAGCTAAAAAGAAAAGAATAATGAAAATATCATTCATGTGTCCATGAAGATCGGCGACAATAAAACTATAGATGGGAAATTCATGGATGGTTTTATCATTAATGTCAGGGTCATGACCAATAAAACGGGTAGCGTCGGGGTACCAATAAGAAGATGTCGCTTTTGAAATGGCTTCTTGACTAAAAATAAAATGATTGTTGTTTTGCTGGTAATTTAATTTAATGATTTTGTAAACTGAATGTAAGTTCCCACCAAAAGTCAAAAGTAGCGCAGAAATAAGGCCGGCGAGAAGAGCTTTTTTAAACGTTTTTTTATTCAAACTTAAAAAGGTTATATTGGAAACTAAAGAGAAAGCACTGACAAAAGTGAGAGAACAAACAGTGGCGATTGAAAGGTTGTAGCCGACTGAAGAAATGACAGATGAAAGTTTGGTAATCAGAGCAAAAATTAGATGGCCGAAATAATAATAATTTATAGTTTCACCGGCGAACCACATATCGGCTGGGGGTAAAAATTTAGATCTAAGGGCAGAATTAACAAACCCCCAGTCCATATATTTTTCTAAATCTTGAATATCCGGGGCAAAACCACGAACATAACTCCATAAAGTTAAAATTAAAAGGAAAACGATTTCTTCAAAAATAAAAATACGATAATGTTTTTTAAAATCCAAAAAAAATTGTTTATATCTGTTTTGTCTTAACAAAAACCAAACATCAAATAAAATTAAAAATGAAATTAAAAGAAACACTCCGGATGAAGTGAAAGGAAGTATTTTAAAAACTCCAAAAATTAAAGAAAAATAAGTTAGAAGAATTAAGGATATAGTTTTGGAAAAAATATAACCTTTATCCCAAAATTTATTAAATAAAAAAAAGACTACAGGGAGAGATAAAGTTCCTAGTAAAAAGATAGTCAGCCACCAATTAAAAATGTAGTGGAAATCAGAAAGCATAAGTATTTAATGTCTAATGACCAATTTCTAATTTCTAAATTAATTTTTAATTAAAAATATAAAGTTAAAAATTGGAGTAATGAAATTTACCATAAAAACAGGAAATTGTATTTGCTTAACTAAATAACCGATAATAATCCCAATAACAATACCGCCTAAGACGTCAATCGGATAGTGAAGACCCAATAAAATTCTAGCTAAAATTAGTGGGGTAATAATTATTAAAAACAAGATCGGATTAATTAAGATGCTAGTGTGAAGAATAAAAATAAAAAAGAAGACAGCTTTGATGGCATGCCCAGAAGGGAAACTACCTTTTTTATACCAAGATTTCAAAAGTCCGTTGGGCAAAATATTATGATTTGTATGTAATGGTCGCTGCCAAAATGATTTGGTTTTTAAAAATTTCTCAATTAATTCACTAATGATAGTAGCTAAAAGTAATTGCCAAAAAATATTTTTATCTTGTTTAATTAAGAGGTAAGAAACATAAAACAAAAATAACCAAATAATGTAATTGAGAATAATTAAAAATTGGTTGCCATATTTGGTTTGAGCAACTTTTTTATAAAAATCCGTCTTTGGCTGCCAAAAAAGGAAAGAATATTTATTGAAGATATTTATTGAAGTCATAGAATAGTTTATTGTATAAAACTAACCAAATAAAAGGCAGGTTGATAATTAGGATAATAAATAACCTGTTTTCTAATTAAGTCTTTATTATCAAGCTGACTATAAGTTTCCTGAGAAATAGCAAATAGTTGTCTTTTTGAAGAGTTTAAATTATCTAATCCACAAACTTGACATTTCCCATGACATAAATCTTTAGGATCGTAAAATTTAATAAAAATCTCTGGCGAGTTAAATTTACCCTCAAGACATAATTGGTCATAGTCCTGTTGATGGGATTTAAAATATGTCATGATTTTTTTAGGACCAGATTGCCATCCCCAATAATCGGATGAATACATAGGGTAACTCTGGAAATAAAGTTTTTTATAATTGTTCACAGAAATAAAAATAGAAATGAACAAAATTAATAAAATTGAAATTTTGTAGGTTCTATTTGGTTTATATTGAACTAATTGATACAAACCAACTGCAGTTAAGATTTGAAAAGGAATGACTCCAATAATAGATCTGGTGGCTTGAGGAGATGTTGATGAAGTAAATAAATCACAAAGAGGGTAGAATAATAACCAAAAAAATAAAACTAAAGATTCTTTTTTAGATTTATTTTTTAGAAAATAAAAACTGCCAATAATTATTAATGGTAATTGTAATAAATAAAATTCTCCCATATTCCGAATGGAGTGGCGAGTAATAAATTGACCGTTAAAATCGATATCTCCCTGAAAAAAAAGGAAATCAGTAGAAAAATATTTGAAATATTTTTGGGTTAAATTAAAAAGATCAAACTCACCTTGTACTTGCTGCCAACGGGATAGACCATCACCATTAATCAGGTGAAAAATCATCGGACTGATTAAAATTAATCCAAAAATAAAAAGCTTGATAGTTTGGGAATAATTTTTAATTATATATTTCCAATTAATTAAAACTAAAGAAATAAAAAATAAGGGAATAAAAATTCTGGCAGGAAAGTACGAGTAAAAGGCTAATGAAAAAAGAAAGATAGATAAATATCCAAATTTTCGGTTTTTTAAAAATTTTAACCAAAAATAAGCAGCTGAAATGGTAAAAAAAACAAAAGGAGTTAATCCTTCTAAACTAACACGGCTGAAATGAATATGCCAAGGAGAAATAGCCAAAAAAAGAGCGGTGATAACCCCGATTTGTCGATTAAAAAATTGTTTAGTCAAAAAATATATAGCGATGATGGTTATAGTTCCGTAAATAACAGAAACTAATCTAACGGAAAACTCGCTAAGACCCAAAAAATAAATGAAAGGGAGAGACGAATAGATCATTACGGGACCTTTAAATTCTCCAAAGGCTTTAAAAAAAAGCGGCCAAGAAGTGTTCCATTCATCTACACCATAATGGATTAAAGAATAGGCGTTATACCCAATAGAGGCTTCGTCGCAGAAAAAACCAAAAGGAATTTCGCCAAGTTTATAAATTCTTAAGATGAAACCCAAAATCATAATTAGGATAAGTAAGTGTCGATGATATTTATTAACAATGGAATTTGGTTTCATAAATTAAAATATTTGTTTAGCTATTTTAAGAATTCCCTGGCTCCAAGGGACTCGGTGAGAAACCCCTTTCTTGCCTTGGAATTCTGATAAATGATTTAAATACCATTGATAATTTTCAATTAAGGCTTGCTGATTGGAATATTTTGGATTAAATTTTAATATTTTTTGAGCTTTTTGAATAGAAACAAAAGAGTCTTTAGCCGCAGTTTCATAGACCCAAGCATACAGAGGAGATAAATGGAAAAATTCTAATATTTTTAATAAAAAAATGGCGGGAGCAGCGGGAATAGGAATGATCTTTTTACCAAATCCGGCATAGTTTAAAACCGATTGATAATCTTCTTTCATGGTTTTAAATTCTTTAGCACCGATATTAAAAACATCATTAACCTTTTGACTGCTTAGAGTCATAGCTGACCAAATAGCCTGGCAAAGATCAGTCACTGATAAAAGTTGGTAAAGATTTTTTCCATTTCCTAAAAGCGGAAAATTATGACCGTCTTTGGCCCAATCATAAAATAAAGCAAAAACACCTAATCGTTCTGGACCAACAAATGATTTTGGACGAAGAATAGAAACACATAAGCCTTTTTTTCTAAAATCACGACAAAATTTTTCGGCTTTAATTTTGCATTCTCCGTAAGGCCCAACTCCAATAAGCTTGTCTGTCTCAAAAATAGGGTGATGTTTGGGAACGCCATAGACAGCGGTTGAAGAGATATAAACAACCCGCTTGATTTTGTTTTTTAGAGCAGCCTCCAAAACATTTTTGGTGCCATCAACCTCGGTCGAGATAATATCTTCTTTTGAATATAAAGGCAAAGCAGCAGCAAAATGAAGAACGATATCGGCACCACTCATAGCCTTAGTTAAAGTTTTTTTATCCCGAATATCGGCAACGTAATTGGTTATTTTATTTTTTTCCGGATAATCAAAATCAGCAATGTCGTAGCTAATAATTTTTTGGGTTTTTGCCAATAAAAAACGAATCATGTTAATGCCAAGAAATCCTGAGCCTCCAGTGATAAAAATTGTTTTAGGTGTGTTGAGAGTCATAATTTATTTTAAATTATCATTTTTTAAAATTATAATTTTGGGATGATCGTAGACGGTGAAGGATTCATCGGCTGATTGATCATTAATTTCTACTCCTAAAAAAGATGGGT
>CAZWUG010000019.1:0-8467 GCA_964637525.1 uncultured Gammaproteobacteria bacterium
TTAAAAGATATTTATAAACTTCCTAAAAATAAACGGCCTAATTTAATTGCCATCGATGAAATTCAGTTTTTTGACACAAATATTAAAGAAGTTATAAAAACCTTACTTTACGACAATATTGAAGTTGTGGTTGCTGGATTAAATCGCAGTTTCCGGGGCGAACCATTCGCTTCTATTGAATCATTGCTTGGGCTAGCTACCACTGTTGAAACTTTAACTGCCCGTTGCACCTACAAAGACGGTCACAAAAAAACTTGTGGCGCTCCAGCCACCATGACTCAGCGTTTAATTGATGGAAAACCAGCTCCTTATGATAGTCCTACTGTGGTAATCCAGGATTTTAATAATTCCAAAATTACTTACGAAGCTCGTTGTGCCGACCACTGGTTTTGTCCTGGAGTTCCCGATACTAAGTATAAAAGAAGATTTAAAAGACGTCATGGCTAATATTATTTTGGCTCAACCACATGGATTTTGTTTTGGTATCAATCGAGCCATAAAAATAGCCCAAGATACTTTCAAAAAATATCCCGATAAAAGGATTTATTTTTTCGGTGAATTAGTCCACAACCAGCATGTTGTCGATTGGTTAGGAAAAGAGTTAAAAATAAAAACTATCGATTCTATCAATGGAATTCCCAAATATTCCATTATTATTCTTCGAGCTCATGGCGTCAGTCCTCAAATTTATCAGCAAGCTAAAGATAGGCAGGTAACAATCATTGATGCCACTTGTCCTTTAGTTTTAAAATCTCATCAAACCGTTAGAACTTTAGTAGAACAAAAAAAACAGATTGTTTTTTTATGCAATAAAATTGATCACGATGAAACAATTGGAATTGTTGGTGAATCACCAAATTTTGTCATTCCGGTAACTTTGACTCAAATTTTTAGTTATCAAATTAATAACCCTCAAGATACTGTTGTTTTAACTCAAACCACCTTATCTACTTTAGAAACTCAAAAAGCTTTAGATTTTTTAAAAAACAAATATCCCCAAATCACCATTTTCCCTCATATTTGTCAGGCTACCACTGAACGTCAATCAGCCATTATTAAATTAGCCAAAGAATACAAATTCGTCATTATTGTTGGTTCTCCCACTAGTGCTAATTCCAATAGCCTTAAGTCTGTAGCCGAAAGTGTTGGTGCCACCAGTTACATTGTCGATAGCGCTTCCCAAATTAATCCAAAATGGTTCATCGGCCAAAAAAATATTGTCGTTAGCTCCGGAGCCAGTACCCCGGAAGAAATTCTTAATCAAGTAATTTCTAAAATAGAGAAATTTACTCGCCAATAACTTGAAAGATTAGTTTTCTGGGCCTACAACAATCCAATTCAATTGCAAAAATTCTTTGCCAGGTCCCTAATTCCATCTTTCCATTCATAATTGGTACCATTTCTGAATTCCTCATTAATAATTGAGTGCAATGCGAATGCCCATTTAAGCAATCAGAGGCTCCTGATTGACAAACTAAATTCTCAGTTCTTAGTGTTAGATCATTATGTCTGTAATAATTTTCCTTTGGTACAATTTTTTTTAATACATCTCTAAAATCAGCCGTAATTCCTTTTTCTTTTTCATTTACACATATTGCCACTGTCGTGTGTGTTGAATAAACCAACACCATTCCATCTCTTACCCCACTTTCCTTTACAAAATCAGTCACCTCATTAGTTAAATCTTTAAATTCTAAATCTTGTCTACTTTTATATTCAAAAATTTTTTGTTTTACCATAGTAATAAATTCGTCGTTACTTTTTCTTAAACCCTTCGTTTTGAATGACTTTTATTGTTTTTGCGACTTAATCTTCATGAATTGGCTTATAATTGTTGCTGGTGGATCAGGCAGCCGGATGGGTTCTAATCTTAATAAAATTTTTTTAAAAATCCAAGGCAAACCAATTCTTTATTGGACTCTTTCCGCTTTTCAAAATAGTCCGACTATCGACAAAATTGTCATCTCTGCCAGACCGGAGGAATTCTCTTTAATTCAAAAAATTATTACAAAATATTATTTTAATAAATTTGCTGGTTTGAGTTCAGGCGGTAAATTGCGCCAAGATACGGTTTTTAATGCCCTGAATTTTATTAAAGATAAAAGTCTTCCCAATGATATTGTCGGTATCCATAACGCCGCTAACCCTTTTGTTTCTTTAGATGAAATTAAATCTGTCTATTCTGCTGCCCAAAAATTTGGTTCCGCTCTTCTGGCTTGCCCGTCATCGGATACTATTAAAATTAGTGATTCTGATAATTTTGTTTTCCAATCCCCAAAAAGGGAATTATGTTTTTCTGCCCAAACTCCTCAAGTGGCAAAATTTGATCTTCTTTATTCTTCTTATCAAAAAATTTCCCCACAAAATTTAGTTACCACCGACGATGCTCAAGTTTTGGAAATTAATGGTTATAAACCAAAAATTATTCCTTGTTCTCCTGATAATTTTAAAATTACTTACCCCAAGGATCTTATTTTTGCCAAATATTTGTTAAGATCAAAAAAACATGAGAATTGGTATCGGCCAAGACAGCCATCGTTTTGATAAAAATAAAAATCTTGTTTTTGGAGGAGTTAGGTTTAAAAATCATTTTGGCTTTATGGGTAATTCCGATGGCGATGTTTTAATTCATTCTCTTTGCAACGCACTTAGTTCTGCTATTGGCGGTGAATCATTATCTACCTGGTCAGATGACATGTGCCACAAACAGGGGATTACTGACAGTCGTCAATACTTAAAACATATTTTTAATCTTGTCTCCTCCGGATTTACTATCAGCAATATTTCTATTTCTGTTGAGGCTCAAATTCCTCGTCTTACACCGAATGAAAAACAACTAGTCAAAAAAAGTTTGGCCGATATTTTAAAAATTAGTCTTAATCAAATTGGTATTACCTACACTTCTGGTGAAGACTTAACTCCATTTGGCAAAAAAGAAGGTGTCCAAGTATTTTCCACTGTTTTATTGGAAGAAAAATGAAAGTCAAATCTTTTGCCAAAATTAATCTCAATCTTCACATTCATCCCAAAAAAGCAGGGGATCAATTTACTCCTCTAACCCTTATCAATCACCAAATTAATATTTTTGATAAATTAGAATTTTCCGATCAACCTAAGAAAATTGAATTCATATGTTTTCCAAAAAATCTTATCCCTGAAGACAAAACCAATCTTGTTTTCCGGGCAGCCTTAAAATTAAAAGAGTTTGCCAACAACCCTCATCTTGGCGTCAAGATTATTCTCCGTAAAAATATTCCTGTCACTGCCGGCATGGCCGGTGGCAGCAGTAATGCCGCTGTTACTCTAAAAACTTTAATAAAACTTTGGCATCTCAAAATTAACCATCAAAAATTATTAGAAATTGCCTCAAGTTTAGGTAAAGATGTTCCTTATTTTCTTTCCACCAAACTTTGTCGTTTAACTGGATATGGCCATATCCCTCATCCTCTTAAATTTAAGCTCCCTAAATTTTATTTAGTTGTTATTTACCCCAACCACTCTCAAAAACCGTCAACTGGATGGATGTTCCAACATCTCGATTTTTCCCTTACTGGTAAAAATCTTAACAAATCAAACCTCTTACTCTCAGCCATAAAGTCAAAAAATAAAAATCAAATTTTAGCCAATCTTCACAATGATTTTGAAACCATAATCTTTAATTGTTTTCCCGAAACCCAAAAAATTGTTAATGATTTACTTTCTCAACAAGCCGCCGCCACTCTTCTTTCCGGTTCAGGATTAGGGATTATTGGTTTTTTCAACCACAAAACCACTGCTCAAACAGCTTATAAAATCCTTAAGAACCAATATTCTAAAATATTTTTTACCCACACTATCTAATTTTTGCTTCCTCTCTCGCCCAAGTATCGACTTCTAAAATTTGATTTAAGTTAGGATTCCTTATGGCTTTATGCTTTGACATTGCTTTTTCTACAATTTTTGGAATATCACTAAATTTTATTTTTTTCTCCAAAAACAAACTCACTGCCACTTCATCAGCCGCATTCAAAACTACCGGCAAAGTTCCGCCAATTTTTGATGCTTCCATGGCGTACCCTAAACAAGGAAATTTTTCTAAATCTGGTTTATCAAATTCCATTTTTAATCCACTCCACCAATCAATTCTTTTCAAATCATTTTTAATTCTTTCAGGATAGGTGAGAGCATATTGTATCGCCACTCTCATATCTTTATCCCCAATTTGGGCAATCATTGAACCATCACAAAATTGTATTCCCGAATGAATCAAACTTTGTGGGTGTATTACTACTTGAATTTGATCATCTCTTAATCCAAATAGCCATTTAGCCTCAATAAATTCCAATCCTTTATTCATCAAAGTAGCGCAATCGGTGGTTATCCGTTTTCCCATGTTCCAATTAGGATGATTTAATGCCTGTTCAACGGTTATTTTTTCAAAATCCTTTTTATCAAAATTTCTAAATGGTCCACCGCTGCAAGTTAAAATTATTTTTTCCACCTCTTCTGGTTTGCCTGATCTTAACGATTGCCAAATAGCGCTATGTTCACTGTCCACTGGCATTAATTTAACCCCCTTTTCTTGCACTTTTTTATTTACCATTTCTCCTGCCAATACCATTACTTCTTTACTGGCCAAAGCAATATCTTTTCCTTTTTCAATCGATTTTAATGTTGGTAATAAACTTTTTGCCCCGCTTATTGCCATTACTACTAATTCAGCCTCTGATTTTTCTATCATTTCCAAAATTCCTTCATCCCCCCAAAACCAACCTTTTTCTCCATTATATTTTTCTTTATTGGCTACCGCCACCATTTTTATTCCAAAATCTTTTCTTTGTTTTTCAGCCAACTCTAAATCATCATTACAGGCAATTCCTTCTATCTCAAACAGATCAGGGTTTCTTTTAACTATGTCTAATGTTTGAGTTCCTATTGAACCAGTCGAACCTAGTACTAAAATCTTTTTTTTCTTCATAAAAATTTAGTCGTAACTTTTTCTTATCACCTTCAAAACCCAATACCCTAAGTACCATAATAATAAAATTTGAATAGTTATTGCTGCCACAAAAACTATCCCCACACCTTTTATTATGGTCCCGTAAAAATAATAGTCCCAAACAATTCTAGCCAAAAAATAGGAAATTAATGGAATTAAAAAAACCCAAAAAAGTAAAAAAAATTGCGATTTATCTTTTTCTTTAATCAATGTCTTTATGGTTGAAATTGGCTCAGTAATTAAATGATACAAATTACCCAACAATTTCCATATCTGTCTGGCGGCAATTAAAATTGTCAATTTAAATATTTTTTTAACCCTTTTTTTTATCATAAGCCCAATTTTCCCTAAATTCTTTTTTCGCCCGTATTAATTTTGACTCCACTGCCTTTATACTTACATTCATCATCCTGGCAATTTCCTTTACTTTCCACCCCTCTATATACTTTAGTCGTAAAATTTTTTGATAACCTTGTTTCATCTCTCTAAAAGTTTGTTTTATTTCTTCTTTTAATTCATTTTTTAACACATCTCTTTCTGGAGTTAACGCCTTATCGGCAATTTCTTCAAACATTGGACTAACGGAAAATAAAACAGTTTTAATCTTTTTCTTTCGGTAAAAATCAATAATCTTATGGTTAGCAATACTACAAAGCCAACTAAAATCGCTACACCTGCCTTCAAATTTTTTTTCGGAATTAATCGCCGCCAACATTACATCATTGGCTATTTCTTCTACTACACCCTCATCATCAATTTTTTGGCTAATATATTTTTTTAGCCCTAATTCGTACTGCTGGTAACAATTTTTCATTTCCTCTAATTATATCTCAACTTGGTAAGTAGTCAGAAAGCTGGCTTTGGATTATACTAAGGTGATGCCAAGTCAAATTGATTTTAACAAATTAACCCGTGATTTAAGGCTTGATTTATTAGAAATGGTTTATCAATCCGGTAGTGGTCATATCGGGGGATCGTTATCGTCTATCGACATTTTAACCTCGCTTTATCATTCCGATGTTTTTAATTTAAAAAATGACCATTTTATTCTATCTGCCGGCCATCTAGCCTGTGCTCTTTACACTGTCCTTGCTTCTAAAAAATATTTTTCCAAAGATAAATTAATTACTTACGGCAATTTTGGTTCTATTCTTCAGGGTCACGTTTCTGCTGATGTCCCCGGGGTCGAATACTCCTCCGGTTCCTTGGGTCAAGGATTATCATTTGCTGCCGGATTAGCCCTTGCTCAACCAAAAAACAGCGTTATTTGTTTAACTAGTGATGGAGAACAGCAGGAAGGTCAAATTTGGGAAGCCGTCATGTTTGCCAATAAATATAAATTAAATAATTTAATCAATATTATTGATTGTAACGGTTTACAAATCGATGGTACTATTGACCAAATTATGCCACTTACTAATTTAGCCGGTAAATACACTCAATCTGGTTGGTTAGTCAAATCGGTTGATGGCCATAATTTACCTCAATTAATCAAAATATTAAAGCAAGCCAAACAATCTTCTAAACCGGTTTGTGTTATGGCTAAAACTACCTTAGGTAAAGGGATTAGTTTTATGGAAAATAATTTTAAATACCATGACATTAAAGGTTTAAATCAACAAGATTATTTGTTAGCCAAAAATGAACTCGAAAACTATCACCCCTAATCAATCAGTCCGAAAAGTTTTTGGAAAAACTATTTTTGAATTAGCCCAAACTAACCCCAATTTATATGTAGTTAGCGTAGATTTAATGTCCTCTCTAAGCCTTCAGGATTTTGTTAATACTTACCCTGACCGCTTTGTCGAATGTGGTATTGCTGAATCTAATGCCGCCGCCGTTGCTGCTGGTTTAGCTAAAGCGGGTAAGACTGTTTTTTTGTGCTCTTTTGCTTGTTTTTCTCCCGCCCTCAATTGGGCTGTTATCCGCCAATCAATTTGCTACAACAATTTAGATGTCAAAATTGTTGGTTCTCATGCTGGCCTGGGTACTGCTGACTTAGGAGCAACTCATCAAATACTTGAAGATATTGCCCTCATGTACACTTTACCCAATATGGAAGTTTTTGTCCCCATAGATGCTATTGAAACTCAAAAAATCACTACTGCTATTAGTAATAGCCATCATCCAGCCTATCTTCGTTTATTCCGTCCCGATACTCCTATAATTTCTGAGCCTAAAACAGATTTTAAAATTGGCAAATCAGAAATTCTTAAACCTGGCAAAGATGTTACTATTGTCGGCTATGGTCCTATCTTAACCCAAGCCTTTACTGCCCAAGAAAAGTTGCCAAATATTTCTTTAGAAATTATTAATTGTTCCTCACTTAAACCACTCGATTCTCAAACAATTTTAAAAAGTGCCAAGAAAACTGGTCGTCTTATTTGTCTTGAAGATCATCAAAGAAACGGTGGTCTAGGCCAAGTAGTGGCTGATTTAATTTTATCTTCTTCCTTATCGCCCAAATTTATTAATCTGTCCGTTAATAACCAATTTGGTCAATCTGCCAGGGATTACAACCAACTATATGATTTTTATGGCATAGGTACCAAAAATTTAATCAATGCTGCCCAAAAAATCTGTAAATAAACAATTTGATGTCATCTCTGTTGGTTCTGCTACTATTGATATTTTTATTGAATCAAAAGATTTAATTATTACCTCAGAGATTGTTGGACTCAAGCCATCATCTAAAAATGAAATTAGCCAAAGTCTTATCTGTAGTGGCGGGGGAGCTACCAACTCGGCTGTCGCTTTTTCCCGTCTTGGTTTAAATTCAGCCCCCGTTTCTTTAATTGGCCGGAGTTATCTTAACCAATACATTTTTGACGACCTCAAAAAAGACAAAGTATTTGACGAATTTATTTATACAAATAAAAAAGATACTACCGATTTTTCGATCATTATCGTTCCCACAGGCGGTGGCCGCTCCATTCTAACTAATAGGGGACTTGGGAGTCTCCAATCAAAACATATTCCTTGGAATAAAATTAAAAAAACTGGTTGGTTTTATATAACTTCTTTAGAAGGTAATTTAGATCTACTTGAGCAACTTATCGGGTTTGCCAAAGAAAATAATATTAAAATTGCCCTAAACCCAGGTAAACGTGAACTTAAAAGCCGTCGTCGTATTCTTGGTTTGGTTAAAATGGTTGATTTTCTTTTATTAAATCGCGAAGAATCAGAAATATTATTTAATCTTTCCTTTGATGATATTCTCTCCGGGAATTTAATTCACCAACTTAATCTTCCTGTCGTTGCTGTTACCGCTGGCGCTGATGGTGCTTATGTTTTTTCAGATAATCATCAATTTTATTCTCCGGCTGTTAATCATCACCCAGTCGATGAAACTGGGGCTGGAGATTCTTTCGGCTCAACTTTTATAGCAGCTCTAATTCATCAAAAATCCCCCCAAGATGCCCTCTTTTGGGCTGTCAAAAACTCCGCCTCTGTCGTTTCCCTCCTCGGATCCAAATCCGGTTTATTAAC
>CAZWUG010000019.1:8567-14242 GCA_964637525.1 uncultured Gammaproteobacteria bacterium
TATGCTTCCGAAACCTGAGAAAGGCAAAAAACTAAACAATAACTTTTTATCCGATTCTGAAATTACTAAAGAATCAGACGAAGTTGTCGCCGCTAAAAAAGTAAAGTCTAAACGCCGAATGATTTTAATTTCTCTGTTTTGTACTGCCGGTTTAAGTTTAGTTTTTTGGAGTATCAAAAGTATCCAGTCTTTTACTGCCTCTCCTCATCCACTAAATTTTAATTTTCACTTTAAACTCCCAGAATTTAATTTTAAAACCAATACTGAAACAAAAACTTCCACCAGTATCTCAGCTTCTGATTTAGATAAATTTTTATCTGATCAAAAATTATCAGTAGTTATTTTTAAAAATAATAATCTAAATAACCCTCTTTATCAATTTAATTTTTCCAATTCAAATATTAGTAATTTTATTGGCGAAATATCTAAAACCAAATCAACTGAGACGAGCAGCATTGTTTCTGGTCTTCCTGAAGGTCTTTTATTCCAAGAAAAATTAGATACTTCCTCTGGTCTTTATGGTCTCAATATTAATTTACCCAACAGTCAAATAACTTTTATCATTCAAGACAATAATAAATCAGAAAATTTTAATCAAAATATTTCTTCTTTTATTAACCAAGCCTACTGGTATTCCGTTTCTCAAAACTAATTCATTTCTATCGGTTTTGGAGTTATACAATTCACTTTTATTTGGCCACCTTCCACCACCCACTCTTCTTTTCCGCAAATACTTTTTTTAACCAGATTATTTGGTATTTTCCACTTTTCATCTTCCTTATCAGAGAGTAAATCAGTCATAACTCTATTCCATATTGGTGTCGCTCCGGTTACTCCAGAAGCTACCCAACTCATCGGTTGACTATCGTTATTTCCTACCCAAACAGCAGTCAAATATGTCGGCGTCCAACCGATACACCAATTATCTTTTAAACTATTTGTTGTTCCGGTTTTTACTGCTACTGTTTTTCCTTTTACCACCAATTTTGAATCAGTTCCAAAAATAGGGGATCTGGCTTGATTATCACTTAAAACATCATTTAAAACATAAGCATCTTCCGATTTGATTTTTTCTTCCTTTTCTATTTCTTTAGTATATATTTTTTCTCCTAAATAATTATCAATTTCTAAAATTGGATTAATTTTTATTTCTTCTCCCAAATTAGCTAAAGTGCTATAAGCCTGAGAGATTTCTGTCATTTTCACCTCAGCACTCCCTAACCCTAAAGATAAACCAAATCTACTTCTATCATTCCAGGTAGTTATTCCTAACTTTTGGCCCAAATCAATCATATTATTCACCCCATTTTCGTTTAAAAGTTTTACTGATGGAATATTAAGCGATGAGGCTAATGCCGTTCTCAAGGTTACCTTCCCCATATATTTACCATTATAATTCTGAGGTGCATATGGTTTTTGGCCTTTAATTTGGTAACTAATTGGTGAATCATCAATAGTTGAGGCCATATTCCACCCATTTTCCAATGCTAGTAGATAATTAATTGGTTTAATTGATGAACCTGGTTGTCGCAGAGCTGTTGTTATATTATATTTTCCGTCAATATCCCTAGCCCAATAATCTTTTGACCCTACCATGGCTAAAATATCTCCATTTTTTACATCTATTACCAAAGATGCTCCATTACTTATATTCATTTTTTTTACTTTATTAATTTCTTCAGACACAACTTTTTGAGTTTCATTTTGAACCTTTATATCCAGACTGGTTTTAACGGTTAATCCCTGTTTTTCCAAATTTTGGTAACCATATTTTTCTTCTAATAATTTTTTGATATAGAACACAAAATGAGGTGCTTTAATTTCTCTAACCTGGGTTTTAATTTGAATTTTTTCATTCAAAATTTTTTCCGCTTGTACCGAATTTAAATATCCCGTCGATACCATCTCCTCGACTACATGTTTAGCTCTTAACATCCCCAATTCTGGGTTACTGCCATAAGGCGAATAAGAGCTTGGTGCTGCTGGTAACCCCGCTAAATAAGCTGCTTCCAAAGTTGTAATTTTTTTTAAATCTTTACCAAAATATTTTTGGGCTGCTTCTTGAGCTCCATAAGCCTCACCTCCATAAGACACTTGGTTTAGATATCTTTCCAAGATCTCATCTTTAGTTAATTTTTGTTCAAGTAATAAAGTCAAAACCGCCTCTTTAATTTTTCTACTAAAAGTTTTTTCATTACTTAAAAATACATTTTTAATTAATTGTTGGGTAATTGTTGATCCACCTCGTGGTTTATCATCATTACTTTTAACAAAATTGTAACGAATCGCAGTGATAATTCCTTTAAAAGAAATTCCATGATGGCGATAAAATTTTTTATCTTCAATAGCGATAGTTGCTTCAATCAAATCTTGAGGGATATCTTTTAATAAAACCCAAGTTCGATTTTCATCCTCATAAAATTTATATAACACCCCACCATCTCTGTCTGTAATCACGGTTGACATCTTCGGAGGATTATAAATTAAATTTATATCCGGCAAGTCTTTTGTTATTTTTTCATAAAACCAACTCCCTCCCATTATCAAAATTATTAGTCCTAAAATTAGCCATATTCTTCTTTTTTTGATTTTAAATTTAAACCTAACATTGGGTAATTTAACTTTAGGTATTCCTATTTTAGGGAATTTATTTTTTGGGAATTTAAACCTTTTAATTTTTATTAATTTAAATTTCTTTATTTTTTTTATTTTGTTTAAAACAAAATAAAAACTCTTAGTTAAAAAAAGAAAAAACTGTTTTCCCAACCAAACAATCGGAGACCCTATCCCTTTTAAAATTTTTATTATTAATTCCAATAATTGCATTATTTAATTAATACCGGCAGGTTTTTTACACTTTCATCTTGTTGTTCGGGAGGAGGACAATCCAAGCAAACTTTTGCCCCCACCATATCTGTCACTACCGTATGCTCTTGCCACTCCACATTTAGTGCTTCCCCTTCCACTACTATTTTCCCGGTATCTTTGTTAATTAATACATTTTGCCTTACTAATGATTGTTTCTGTGGTAAATATTCTTTTTTAAAATATTCATAATGAGACTCACACCCCTCAGTGGGGACAGCCCCGCCAGTTAAATTACATACATACATACCTACAATTCCCGCCGGTCTGGTTGGCTGCTTGATTTCCTTCCCTGTCAAAAGCTGAGTCATAATCTTATTCCATATTGGAGCTGCTCCAGTCGTTCCTGAAACTAATCCTCCCATTTTTGAATTATCATTGTTTCCTACCCAAGTTATCACCACATAATCTTGAGTATATCCAATTGTCCAGTTATCTCGCATTTCATTAGTTGTTCCTGTCTTTACTGCCACTTCTGGATGATTTTTAATATTTAGCATTGAACCTCGACCAAAAACCATACTTCTAGCCCCATCGTCAGACAAAATTTGTTGAATTATAAATCCGGTTTCTCGAGACATCACTCTTGGTCCTGGGTTATATGAATATTCTTCAAGAGTTTTTCCATCCTTATCTTCCACTTTGATTATTGGGTTTAAATCTTGTTTTATCCCCATATTGGCCAAAACACCGTAAGCCGTCGCCATATCTGTCATAATTACGTCACCTCCACCTAAAGTTAATGATAGTCCATAATCAGAAGCATTTTTAAAAGTACTTAAACCCATTGCTGATGCTGAAGCGACAAAAGTCTCCAAACCATTAAGTTTTAATACTTTTACCGCTGCAATATTTAAAGAATTTCCCAAAGAGTTTCTGATTGTTTGTATTCCGTGATAAGCTCCGCCATAATTTGTTGGACAATAATTTTTCTGGTTAACTTGTTCGAAACAAGTCGGATTATCATCTACCACTGAAGCAGCCGTAATTTTCCCCAGTTCTATTCCAATGGCGTAATTTATCGGTTTTATCGAAGATCCGGGTTGTCGCAGGGCTGGGGCAGTAGTCACGTTGTATTTACCGTCAATTTCATTCGAAAAATAATCAATTGATCCTACCATAGCCAATATTTGTCCGCTTTTTGGTTCTGTTATTAGTGCCGCTCCATTACCTACTTTATAATTTTTTAATTTTTCTACCTCTGCCGAAACAGTCGCTTCCGCCATTTTTTGGACATCCAAATCCAAACTGGTAGTAATTTTTAATCCGCCTTCTGTCACCTTTTGAATCCCATATTTTTCAGTCAGCAACTCTTTTACATAAAATACAAAATGTGGTGCTTCAATCCCAGTTTTATTAATATAGTAATTTAATTTTTCTTCTTTAGCTTTTTCGTATTCTTCTTGAGAAATCATTTTTAACTCCAACATCCTATCCAATACCATTACCTGTCTATTTTTAGCTACCTCTGGGTAAGAAAAAGGGGAGTATTTAGTCGGTGAAGCCGGTAAACCCGCGATCAATGCCGATTCGGCTAAATTTAACTTTGATACGTCTTTATTAAAAATTCCCTTTGCCGCTGCTTGAGCTCCCCACAAAGTTCCTCCATACGGTGTTTGATTAAAATACATCTCTAAAATTTCATCTTTTGAATACATTATTTCGGTTACTATTGTTAAAACCGCCTCTTTAATTTTTCTCGAAATTGTTCTTTCTGGTGTTAACAATCCATTTTTTACCAGTTGTTGGGTTAAAGTCGATCCTCCTTGCAATCTTTTTTCTACTACAGTCCGATATAATCCTCGAACCAAACCCTTAACGTCAAAACCGCCATGCTTATAAAAATTCGCATCTTCTATTGCTAAAGTTGCTTTTTTTAAAGAATCCGAGACATCACTTAATTTAACTGGAACCCGTCGCTTATCCGCATAAATTTCATAAAGTAGTTTTCCGTTTCGGTCGAATATCTGAGATGATTGAGCATAATCTCCACTCGATAATTTTTTTGGATTTGGAATCTGAAATAAAGTTACTACCAAAAAAACTAGTAATATTATTACTAAAACGCTTAAAATCACCAAAAAAATCCATAATTTCTTTTTATTTTTCCTTTTGTTCTTATTCATAACACTTTCCTGTTTTTTCTTTATTTAAAATTTTTTGATAAATAAATTCATAAAATTCACCAGCTGTTTCTATTTGTTTTTGAACCTCCACCCCCTCTGGCCTTCTTTTATCTAGGGCTCCAAATTCATTATTTAATCTGTCAGACATTTCTTCTATTTTTTTAATTTGTTTTTTAATAATTTTTTCATCGGTATCACTCTCTTGCAACAATAAAACTTCTTCAATTCTTTTATCCCTGATCAACAATAATACCCTAATCTTATTAATAGTGTCTTTACTAAAATAAACCCACAAATTATCTCTTAACTCTTTTATAGGATACCAAAGACTATTAGGCAAAATATTACTTTCCGGTAATTTATAGCACCTCTCTTCATTTTTAAAATTTATATAATTTATTTGTATTTTCCTTAGTCTATCAAACATTTCATCATTAACTACTTTGTCTAAACTAGCCATAACAAAAGAAGTGTAAAGTATCGCTAATGCCACCAAGGCCATTATTATTTTAACCCACCATTTCATTCTTCATTTTACCATCAGTTCATGGAAGAAAGCCTCGTCTAAACCAACTCTTTCCCCGCTTATTTTCCTCTTCATATACCAGTACTGTGGCCAAAAATACAAATAATTTGTTATTTTATCCAATTTATTTATTCTTTGTTTTTCATTAGACATTAGAA
>CAZWUG010000020.1:0-14242 GCA_964637525.1 uncultured Gammaproteobacteria bacterium
AAATGAATGTGATGAAGTTTTAATTCACAAATTAAAATCCTCCATAATCGGAGGATTTTTTGATATCATACGACACACTATTAATGGCTTTAAAAATCAATCCGAATAATTTACCCAAACATATTGCCATCATTATGGACGGTAATCGTCGCTGGGCTGCCGCCCGTAGTCTTTCCATAAATGATGGACACAAAGCTGGTGCTCAAAATTTAGAGAAAATTGTCCAACATTGTAAAGAAATTGGGATTACCCATCTTACTGTATATGCTCTTTCAACTGAAAATTGGCATAAACGTTCCGTCAATGAAGTGAAAGGAATCTTTAATTTACTCCTTAAAATTGTCAAAGAAAAACGCCAAGAATATAAAAAATCCGGCATTAAATTTTTTGTTTTAGGTAATTTTCAAGCTTTCCCTCTCAAAGTTCGTAAAGCCATCAAAAAAATCGTCGACATGATTCTTGACCAGGAACGGCTTAAATTCAACGTGGCTCTCAACTATGGTGGCCGTGATGAAATCGTCACTGCTATCAAAAATATTATCAAAGACGGTGTTAAACCATCCCAAGTCAACGAAGAATTGGTTTCTAAATACTTATACACTACCGGTCAACCTGATCCTGATTTGGTCATTCGCCCGGGTGGGGAATTTCGTCTTTCCAATTTTTTACTTTGGCAAACTTCCTATGCTGAACTTTATTTTACTGACATTCTTTGGCCGGATTTTGGCCCAAAACAGCTCGACAAAGCCATAATTTGGTATCAGCAACGCCACCGCCGCATGGGAAAGTAGTCACATTCCAAAGAATTTTACAAGATTTGTATATTCAGCATTATTTCTACCAGTTGTACCACAAAATAGGAAATAAACACTATCAAAAACCCCACTAGTGCCATAGTGATTCTTCCTTGGCTTGCTTCTATTTTTTTAGGATCTCCCGCCGCCGTCATCAATCCCAATCCTCCAGCAATCAACATAAATAACAAAATCAATCCTGCAATCGTATAAATATATGGCAAAATTTTACTGAATATTCCTCCCACAGTTAGACTTTGGTCGCTTAAATCTATTACTTTTTCTCCGGTCAGCACCTCACTCGGATAATTAGGAATTATGTCATTAGACGTTTGTTGAGGTACATAATTTGTATACTCTCCAGCTTCATCTATCTCACGAGCCAAGGCTATATTTTTCAGAAAAAATCCACTCAAAACCACCATTCCCAACAACATCCCAATTATTCTACTTTTCTTCATAAAACTTAATCTAATGGTATTTTCAAAATATTAACTACAATCAATCTGAATAAGAACAAGGCAAAAATAGAAATTAATAACCCGGTTATTGCTGAAGTAATAGTTTCTTTTGCTGCCTGAAGTTTCTTCTCATCACCACTTGAAGTTGCCACTAAAATAAATCCATAAACCATCAACAAAAATGCAATTCCTCCGGCAATTCCAAAAAGTATTTGTAAAAACTTTACTGCAAACTCAGACGCATCATACGGAATACACCCAAACGCCGTACTAATACTATTTCCATCAGCACAAAGAGGGTTATAAATATGAGTAGTACTTTGAGTAGCTTCAGGAGTTCCAGGCCTAGGAGCAATGTAAGCATCTGTAGCATTTGAAGTTTCTTTTGAACAGTAACAATAGGTTGGCTGAGCTCTAGTTACACAATTTTCTCTAGGCGTTTCTGGTTGACACGAACTATTTGTAATCTCTCCAGATCCATTACAAGTGCAAGTATTTAGTGGTAAGTCAGAATCTTCCTTTTTGTCGCATTCACATTCAGCGAATGGATTAGTATTCGCTGTTCCTTCACAACCTGAAGGATATTCAGTCACAGGGTCACAATTATTATTATCAACATACCATGTTCTGCCTTGATTATTCATAGCACAAGTACATGTACCAATTGCGTTTGCTTCTTTACCTACATAAAAAACAAATACAATAAATAAAAAACTGTATAACAAAACTTTGCTCAAATCCCTAAATCGATTTAAAAACCTCATATTCCTAGTATATCAAATCTTACACTTAAACAATCCAATTTAATTTCAAAAAATTCTATTTTTCCTGTTGTAAACAGTTACTTATATCCCTGGTATTTTCAAAATATTAACTACAATCAATCTGAATAAGAACAAAGCAAAAATAGAAATTAATAACCCGGTTATTGCTGAAGTAATAGTTTCTTTTGCTGCCTGAAGTTTCTTCTCATCACCACTTGAAGTTGCCACTAAAATAAATCCATAAACCATCAACAAAAATGCAATTCCTCCGGCAATTCCAAAAAGTATTTGTAAAAACTTTACTGCAAACTCAGACGCATCATACGGAATACACCCAAACGCCGTACTAATACTATTTCCATCAGCACAAAGAGGGTTATAAATATGAGTGGTTGAAGGCATAGTCTCTCCAATTTGGTACGAGTGTCCTGTTATCGATTCTTCGCTTTGAAAAGTTTCTCCATCCGTCAAACATAAACAATTAGAAAGATTGTTTATATTACTATTAGTAGTACAATGTGGAGTCGTTCCAGTATCACATTCATTAGCTTTAACTTGCATGCCCTCACAAGCACACGCATTATTAGTGTGCGTTACAGGGTCACTCTCTTCAGCTTGCAACTTACGACAAGAGCAATTAACAACGTTTGCATCATAATTTCCCTCTGAATCATAAAAACAAACTGGTGTCCAACCATCACTACAAAGACCTGTTGTAATATTTGGAATAACTCCATCCGTAACACTTCCAGAAGAACATATAAAAGTACTAGCACAAGCCCCATACTGGAAATTATCCGGATCACTTGGAATTTGACTTTCAAAAGCTAAAACACCATCCTTATTTAATCCCCACATCCCCACCACCAAAGCCACAATTAACATGATCTTTTTCAACATAATTCCATTTTATCAAATGTTACACTTAAACAGTGCAATTTAATTTCCAAAAAATTCTATTCCTTTTGTTTCTTCTCTTATTTTTAATTCTCCCTTTTCAAAAACAAGAAGGTTTTTTTGTTCTCGCCGATTCTATTGATGATTGTATTAACAACAATGACAGTGGTACCAATTGTCTGAATTTAATTAAAGACCGAATCAAAGGCTTAGAAGATGCCATTAATCCCCTTAAAACTGAATCTACCGATCTTCAAAAAAAAATTACTTCCGCCAGAACTCAAATCAATCAACTTAGTAATCAAATTACTAATCTCAATAACCATCTTTCCGAAAAACAAACCGAACTCGATAACCAGCAAAAATTATTGGCCGAGCGGGTTAAACGCTATTACAAAAGCAGTAAAAAATTCAGTCCTTTTTTAATTTTTCTTTCCAATAACGAAGGCACTTCACTTTTGCAACAATACACCCTTTATCAGTCAGTCATCAGTCAAGACAAATTTATGATTACTCAATACACCACCGACATTAATACTTTAAATAAAAATAAAACCGGGCTGGAAACTCAAACCACCAAATTAGCTTCCCTCAAAAAAACTTTAGAAAGCCGTTTCAGTTTTTTAAATCAAGAGATTACTAAAGCCGAAACTTACAAAACCCAATTAACCGAAAATTTAAAAAAATTAGAAGCCCAAAGGCTTGCTTCTTTAGGTCTTCCAACCACTACCGGTTCTGGTATTTCTTGTGTTGACGACCGTACCATTGACCCCGGGTTTGGCACTGGTTTTGCCTTTTTTACTTTTGGTATCCCTCATCATGTCGGTCTTAATCAGTACGGTGCCTATGGTCGGGCCAATGCCGGTCAAAATTACGACCAAATTTTAAAAGCCTATTATAATTTTGATGAATATCAAAACAAAACAGGTATAACTATTAAAGTTAACAATAGTAACGGTATTAACCAAGGTAGTGTTATCTGGACCGGTAGTCTAGAAGATTACGTCAAACGAATTTATGAAGTTCCGGCCAGTTGGCCTGTCGAAGCTCTCAAAGCTCAAGTAGTTGCCGCTCGATCTTACGTTTTAGCTGTCACCGAAAATGGTAATAAATCAATTTGTGCCAATCAATATTGCCAGGTTTTTAAAACCGATGCCAAAGGTGGTAATTGGGAACAAGCGGTAAATGACACTTCCGGCAAAGTTATGGTTGTTGGCAGCCAACCCATCACTGCTTGGTTTGCCTCCACTGCCGGTGGTTACACTTTTTCTTCAGGAGATATTTGGAGCAATGATAAAAGTTGGACCAAACGACTTCGGGATACTTCTGGCGACGTCAATTCTCTTGATGACCTAAAATCCAGAGCCTACGACAAAGATTCTCCTTGTTTTTATTCTGCCCAAGGATATCGTAAAGAATATAATAAATCAGCTTGGCTTAAGCCATCAGAAGTTGCCGACATTATCAATGCTATTCTACTTTCACAAAAAGATAGCTCTATCAACAATAACTTATCTCCAATTGACCAAGGCGGTTGGAGCACTGACAAAATCAAACAAGAATTAAAAAACAGAGGCGGAACTGTTTGTAATACAGTAAATTCCACCTCGCTTTCATTTGATTTTAATAACGGTAAAACTACTCAAATTTCCCTCAATTGTGATACTGGAACTTATTCTTTCGACGGCTCCACTTTCAAAAGTTATTTCAATGCTCGTGCTCCCGCCAATATCGCTATTGTTGGTCCTCTATATAATGTTGAAAAAAGATAACTTTTTATAAAAGTTTCCCTTTTTAAGGGAAATGTTCCAAGCTTGTCAAGGAACAAAGGTTTTAAATTTTAAAAAATAATTTTTTCTACGATCTATGATCTACGATCAACGATCGATTTTGATTTATGCTTTCAGTAATCAGTGGGGCACCAATATTTCCCGCCGCACCCTGCTTGAACTTCAAAAAATTCTAAAAAAAGAAATTTCTCCCCTTCATCAAGGGGAGATGTCGCAAAGCGACAAAGGGGTTTTAAACTCAAAAAGTAGTCAAAAAATTAAATTCCGTCTTGTCTATTTCCATCCTAAATCCTTTTTTCAAAAATACATTTCCCGTGATCAATATGACCTAATTATCGGTCTTGGTGATATGTACGGCGATTTCTCCAAAATTCGCATCGAAACTCAAGCCAAAAATGCCTACAATAATCAGCCTATTTATCCTTTCTCTCCCATTTTGCTCGATCTTAGCTTACCTGTCCTTGACAATTTTGATTCTCAATATTTTGTCATTAGTTCCAGTATGGGTAATTACAATTGTAATTGGATTGCTTATTCCATCCAACTTCACCTTAACCAAAAATACCTCAACACCAAACAAATCTTTCTTCATTTACCCAAAAGATCCAACGCCGCCTTTCTCGCCTCCCAAATTAAAAATCTTTTAGAATTAAATAATCTTCTCTAATATTTTTTCTGACTAACTGAAAAACTGAAAATCTGATAAACTAAAGTATGAATCGTTCCAAAGATTTAGATACCATTGCCCCGGATGATCCGGTAATCACTTCTCCGTCTCCCACCAAAAATGAATCTTCCAACAGCCGTACTTCTAGCCAAAAATCTTCCAAAAATATTTCCAAAAATAACCCGGCTGCCGATATCAATCAAAAAGTCTATAATATTTTAGGTCACACCAAAAGCCCTTTTTCTTCATTTTTAGTCCGTCCAAAAGTTATTTCTTTCTCTGAACGCAACCAAGATGAACAAATTTATTTAGCTCTTAGGTCTCACTGGATCACTAATCTCCGTTGGATAGCAATCTCTATCCTAATGCTTTTTGTTCCTTTATTTTTTCACTATTTTAGCTTTTTAAATTTTTTCCCCACTCAATATCAATTTTCTGCCATTCTTTTTTGGTATCTCTTTACTTTTATTTTTTCTTTTGAAAAATTTCTTGATTGGTATTTTGATCTTTTTTTAGTTACCAATCAAAGAGTTGTTGATATCGATTTCAACAATCTTCTTAACAAACATTTCGCCGAAGCTAACCTTGATGTGATTCAAGATGTTTCTTCTTCTGTAAAAGGTATTTTAGGTACTTTTTTTAACTATGGTGATGTTCTTATTCAGACCGCCGCCGAAATAAATCAAATAAATTTTGAAAAAGTTTCCAACCCGGAAAAAATTATTAAACTGCTTAAAGAATTACGTGATTTACCAGAAATAGAAGGAGAATCTCATGCTTGATCTGAATAATCTAAATATTAACAATTATTTTTTTGGTATTACCAAAATTTTCTTTGTTGTTTTAGCCATTCTCTATCTAGTTTTTTCCTTAATTGTTGTCAAACAAGTTACTTCCATGTCAAAAAGTATTACCGATAAATTCAATTCAATCTTAATTGTTTTTTCCTATATTCATCTCATTTTTTCTGCCATCTTAGTCTTAAGTATGTTTGCTTTGTAGTATCATTAATTAATGCATTTTACCTGTCGTCCTTTCATTGGCAAAAATACTCCCAATTGGTGGTCACAGTATTGGGAAAATGAACCTGATGATCTTACCAAAACCACCAAAGGCCACCTCTTTGGCGTCATTAGTCTGCATTCAAACAATTCTTCTACCCTAATCCAGCAAGGCCATGATTTAATCGGCCAAATTAACTCGGATTATTTTTCTCATCAATCAGATTCTGTTCCGGTAAGCCTTAACCAAGTTATCGAAAAAATTCGTCAGAAACTTAATCCTGATGAACAGCTTGATCTTACTATTGTCGTTATTTTAAATAATCAAACTTACCTCGCTACTGTTGGTAATTTTGAAATCTATCTTCAGCGTCAAAATCAAATTAGCCGTCTCCTTCAAGGCAAAGAGGATTCTTGTTCAATCATTTCCGGACAGATTAAAAACCTCGACCGAATTTTAATTTTTTCTGCCAAATTTACTCAAATTCTCACTTGGGAGAAAATAAAATCTATTTTAATTGATTCAAAAATCCAAAATATTGAAGAAAATTTTTTATCTAATATTTATTCTGTTGAAGATCAGGAATTATTGGCTGCTACTTTAATTGAAATTCACCAGGAAAATTCAGAACCGTCAATTACCCCAATCAAAGAAATCCAAAACTCTCAAAAAACTTTACCACCAGATCCACTCCTCACTCTCCCCAAAAAACCTGAAGTTTATGTTCATCAACATCTCAATTTTAAAATTGGTAATCATCAGAAAATTCGTTTAATCACAGCGTTAGTTTTATTAGTTGGTCTTTTAGTTAGTTTTTATTTTGGTCATCAAAAAAATCGGGCTCAACAAGCTGAATCAAAATTTTCTCAATATAAAACCGAGCTTGAACAAAAATTAACCAACATCAACGCTCTCAAAACTCTTGATCTCGAAAGTGCCTATAGAACCGCCAAAGAAGCTGAAGGAATTATCAAAAACATGTCATCTTTAAATATCCATTCTGACGAACTTACTCAATACCAATCTCAAGTTAATTCTGTTTTATCCCAAACAGGGGATAGTAACAGTTTTAATCCCGACTTTGTTTACGACACTTCTCTCATCACCAGTAGTCCCAAATTCTCCCACCTTCTCTTTTCCAAAAAAAGTCTTTACCTTTTAGACTCAACTAATGGTCGCCTTGATAGTCTCAACCCTTCAGAAAAATCCACTCAAAATATTTCCATTTCCGATCAAATTAAATCTTCCCAAAAAATTTTAGTCGACAACAATCAAGTTTATCTTTTTTCTCAAAACCAAATTAAATTAATTGAAAAAAATGATTTTACTTCAAAATTAAACTTTTCCGATTTCTCTTCAGTCAATCCCGCCGATATTCAATTTTGGAATGGTGCTGTTTATGTCCTAGACAATTCTTCCCAAAGTATTTGGAAATTTACTCCTAATTCTTCCGGTTTTTCCGAACCTCAAAATTGGCTAAGAAATAATCTAAAATTAGAAATCGGTGCCAAATATTTTGCCATCGATGGTCAAATTTGGACTTTAACTTCTTCTGGCATCATCAATCTTTACACCAGCGGCCTCAAAGATAAATTTAAACAAAATCAAACTTTCAACATTTCTTCTGTTACTTCGTTTTTTACCGACGCCAATAGTGATTACCTGATTTTTGTCGACAAGTCAAAATTAATTTATGTCTACCGAAAAAATGGCGAATTTATTTCAAAATACAATTTAGATAAATTCGATGTTCTGGATATTACTCTCGACCCCGATAATAAAATCATTTACTTCCTCGCCTCCGACCAAAAAATTTATAAAATTAGTTTATAAAAACCTAATAGATTTTTTTAAAATCACCCTATAATTCCAACTTTATACTTTATAAACTTTACAAACTTGATAAACTAGCGTATGCGTTACTTCAACAAGGATTCCCTTGATTACCAGTTTATTCACAAATTTGAAGCCGGCATCGCCCTAAACGGCGCTGACGCCAAATCTTTACGTGTCCAAACTCCTCAATTCATCGGTTCCAAAGTTGAAGTTGTCAACGGTCAACCAATTTTATTCAATCTCAAAATTCCCGTTTATAAATATTCTCAAAACGCCCAAACCGACAAAACTCTCAACAGAAATCTCTTATTATCCGAAAAAGAAATTGCCAAACTCCAATCTTTCCGTCATCAAAAATATATGATTATCCCTATTGCCATTTATCTTCGGGGCAAATGGTTCAAAGTTGAAATCGGTGTCGGTCGTAAAATGCGCAAATACGAAAAACGTGCCAAAATTAAAGATGAAGAAATCCAAAAAAGCTTGAGATAAAGGTATAATTAAATTAATGTCTCTCAAACTCAAAAAAGATAAATTTTTTTTCTCCAAAAATATTATCGAACGCCAGATTCTTAATACCCTTGATTTTCTTTTCACTGATGGCCAGATCACCGAAACAGAAGTTGTCAAAATTGCCCGGACTGTCCTCTCTGGTCTCGATACCGCTTCAACCACTCAGGATTTATTCAAACACCTTCGTCAATTTGTCAATCAATATCCGCTTTTCAAAGACAATCTCCAAAAAACTATTAATGCTTTAAACAATTCTTATGGGAGTTGATAATCAATCAGATTTCAAACCACCAGCCCCAGAAAATGCCAAAACTGCTGGAACCAAATCGCCAGAAACCAAACCCGCTTCCGAATTTATTTCCACCGTCAGACAAAAAGTCAAAAGTATCTTAAACCGGTGGAAAGGCGGCCATCATTCCCAAGAAATCTTCCAAGATCTCGGTTCTATTGAAATTCCCCAAGACCAAAATCCAGAGTTGCCTCCGTCTGTAGATCAGCCATCAGAAATCGCCAACCAAGATACCCATCACCACCTAGAAACAGTAACAGTTACTCCCGATATCGTTCAACAAGATCAAAAAGAAATTTCCGCATTAACCCAAGAAATTCAACAACTTCAAACAGAATCTTTACCGGCCCCAGAGTCAGCCTCAAAAAAACTTTTTCCCGATCGCCCCAGTCTTTACGCTCAACATCACCAAGAATATGATCAGGAACGTAAGACTGTCAAAGGAGAAATCGCTCGACTCAAAGATATTGTCGAATTAAAAATGGCTGGAGTCAAAAAAGCTGCCTATACTTATGATGGTCTTCGGTCTCGAGGAATCAATCGTGATCAGATTATGAAAAATGACACCGGCGAATTTCCCCGTATCAGTCAAACTTTAATAGATAATTGGGGGAGCGACAGCAAAGAATACCAAAGAATACATTTTTATACCGACTTGCCCAAGAATATCGACCGTCTCTATTCTATTGGGGAATTTGATTTGGACTCATTTTCTTCAGACGAAAAATTTTCCAGTACGAAAATGGTTGCCAGTATTTTGTCCCATCAAACCGACGAACAATTCCAACAAACCAGAGAAAAATTAAATAATTTTCCCTTTCTGTCAGGTTCTTATACTCTTAGGTTTTTCTTTAATAAAGAATTATCACCAGACACCTTTGATGCTCTATCGTATCTAAAAAAAGAATACTTTTCTGACCCCCAAAATGAAGCCAAAATAGAATTATTTTCATCAAAAGGCTACCTCTCAAAAGATGATCTATTTAGTGGTCTTACCCATGAAGGTTATAGTGACGGCGTTACTAAGTTAGTAAAAACTCTAATTAGCTCCGGTGTTAACGGTGATAAGAAAATTGAGATACCTTCAGAATTACTTAAATTTTCCAGAGAGGATGAATCTGAATTCCTTCACTGTCTTTCAGGTCTCAAAGATCGGGATGAGCAGAATTTTTTAGTCGGTAAAATGAGGTTTTCAAACAGAGAGGAAGACCTCATCAGTCATTATTTTGACAACCACCATCAACCCAAATTTGATTTCTACCGTGATTTTATCTCTTCATCAGAACCGTCAAATACCGCCGTTGCTATCCCCAGTCGGGTGCTTGAATCAATCGAAGATCAGGAATCAAGAAGTTTTTTTGAGGTAGTGTCTGGCTTACCAGAAAGGCAATTTCAAAAATATTTTTTAAATTTAAAAGATAAAGGGCATAACCCTTCAGATTATATTTATAACGGTAAAATAGACTTTTCTTTTTATAGAACACTTCTCTGTGATCAAAACATTGATGCCAAACCAATACCCATCGAGCACCTTTCTCACTTGCCAGAAGATCAACAAAGACTTATAAGTCTAACCTCTCGGATGACTGCGCTGCACCCTGTCAATGCGGCCGAATCTAGGGAATTAATATTTAGAAATTATAGAAATTTTGATTTATTTTTCGACAAAAAAAATCAATTAACTTCTTATTTCTTTGAGACATGTGCCCAACAACATCAGTCACCCTTATCCGATACTGAAGTTTTGAAGTCCAATCTTACTCCAGAGTTGCTGGCTACTTTCTCACCAGAAGACCAGAAATTATGGAATATTATTTTCTCTTTTAAAAACGCCGATATGCGCCTATCTGCGTTTGTTGTTAATAACCGTCAGCAGTTTGATGTGTTCTTCGACTCAGAATCCAAACCCACATCACTCTTTTTCAAAACCCTTGTAGCTAAAACATATTTTCAAGATTTAAGCAATTCTAGTTTTATCAGATCAAACCTCGTTCCGGAACTTATTTCTACCTTCTCTTCTGATGATCAATTATTATGGAATGGTGTTTTAGGAATGAAAAATATCGACACTTCTACATTAAAGCTAATCATTGAAAAATACTCTCAAACCGATCTCTATTTTAATCAAAGTAATCAACCCACTTCTCTCCTTTTTGAAAGTTTAATCAAGGACAAAAATAATCAATTGACCTTAACCAATTTTGATATTTTAAGACCCAACCTTACTCCAGAGACCCTTTCTACCTTTTCTCCTGAAGACCAAAAATTCTGGTCCGGTATTTTAGCCCTAAAATCCCTCGATCCGGTTAGCCTCGGATTAATTATTAACCACAAAAACAGAGACGTTGTCAAACAGTATTTTAATAACCAAAACCAGCCCACCTCTTTCTTTTTTAAAGATCTTATTCAGATAAATAGTGAATCTAAAAACTCCGCCATCTTTGATATTTTGAAATCCAACCTTACTCCGGAGGCCCTTTCCACTTTTTCTCCTGAGGACCAGAAATTATTCGGGTTTATTCTTGGACTGGAGTATAAAAATAAATCAGAAATAATAAATTTTCTCTTTGCTAAAGGAGAAAACCCAAACAGATATATTGACAATAACTCCTTAAACATTTTCTTCTATAAAGAATTTGCCCAACAATATCCATCATCTTTTATTGACTTCTTTAGTAAAGAAGACTGGCGGTTTGCTTTTGGTAACGATACTGTCGATGATTTATTAAATGCTCTGCCAAAATCTACTGACGAAAAACGCAACGCTTTTACCCATAACGAATACGACCGAACCACTCAATTCTTCCAATTTTTAATTAGAGACCAAAACTCTGGATTTAAGTTTGACTCGACCCATATCAAAATCGCTACTGATTACATAAAAAATTATGGTCTTTCCCGATCCCTTTTGTTTTATAACTATTTCCAAAAAGTATCTCTTTACGAACAGGGTTTAATTACCAGTCTTCCGCCCGAGATTTCTGCAAGTCGGATTTTTTCTCGTGAAGATTTAAGGCGGGAAATTCGAGATACTCAAAAAAAATGTTTTGGAGCCAAACCTTTAACCGACATTAATAATTTAAGTCCATTTCAGTTAAATTTACTTTCAATTGCCACTGGTCATAGTGTCAACCGTTGGACCAGAATCCCCATCGAAAGAATTACTGCTGATTTTTCTCAAGATTTAGCCAATGGCTATATTGCTCCACTTTCGCCCGAATTCCATTCTGAGTCAATTAGTTCTTCTTCTGTCAAAGTCGAAACGGAACAAAAATTTTCTGAAGTCAAAAACCTTGCTTTAATTAAGCAAGAAATTTTATCTAGTATTGATGAAAAAGAGGATATAAGTTTTGAAAAAACTGATCTTTTAAATATACTTAGTCCAAAACTTACCAGCCTATCGGAAAAAATACAAACAATTCCTGAAAGTAAACGCCAATTTATCCAAAAACAGATCGATGCCTATAAGCAACAAATTGATCTGGTTTCCGGTTCTGGCTCTATCGACACTTTGTTAAGCAATCTTATTGCTTTTAATATTAACCTTGGAGAAACTCAGGATCAATTTAATTCAATTCTTCGTCGATTAGTCTTCAAAAAAGTCTTTCTCAAACATCAAGAATCTCCGCATTGGCAGGAGGACATTAAATACAGTCTTGAAAAGGATGATACTGTTTCAGCTGTCAACAATGTTTTAAATCTTCTTAATAACACCATCAAAGATCATGCTTTAAATTTTGAAAGCAAAAATCAAGACGGTTACTGGAGTGAGTCCACTTTTGAAGCGATGAAAAAATATTCATCTGTTTTCAAAAAGAATCTGTCTTTACCAACTTTCATCAACGATTTACAAACTCTAAAAGAAAATTTTGTTGTTACTCAACTAGATATTAATCAAACAGTTAAATTAATTCCTGACAGGGGATTGGTTGGTGAAATGTCTGGATATATGGCTGACGTTTGTTACACCAAGGTATACCCACTTCTTAAACAATATCCGGGCCTTGTCCCGTATAAATTTGTTTCTAACCCGGAATCAGAGAATCCGGAATTCATTGGCTCTACTTTAGTTTTTCAAGTTGAAGATGCCGACAATCAGCCGGTTTTCTTAATTAGAGCTTTTGATATCCCTCAAGAACAATCAATTAACATCGGAGATTTCTTTGAAACATTTGTCAATCATCTTTCTTCAATCGCCAAAAAAGTGGGAATTAAAAAAATCATTACAGCTGGAACTTCAGGAACAATCTCTAATTATCCAACGACCAATAACTATGTTATTAACAAATACGTCAAAGACCGAGAAAATGTTCCATTAAAAAACAATTTCAATTTCAACGGCTACGACATTACCAATCAATGCTACCTTGTCCGAGATTTATCTTAATTCCAATCGGTATATATCTAAAAATACAAATCTTCCTTTTATCAAAGGCCAATAAACCAAACAATCCACTCATTAATCAATCCTAAAATGTTTTTTAGCAAAAGCCCTGCCTGACCCTGTTTTTAAATATTTTTCAAAATTAAAAGCAATTTGTTTCTCTTTAAAACCAAAATAACTATTTAAAATTATTGGTAATCTATATTTTGTTGCCTTAACTTCACCATTTTTATGTTTTTCAATTCTTTCTTTAAGATTGTCAGTACATCCAACATAAAATCCATTATCACTACATCTCAAAATATAAACCCAATACATAAATAATTCTCACACAAAATTCGATAGAAGTAGTAATCAAAAAAAAAGCGGACTGCGTCACGCCAGAGTCCCGCTACTGCGGGACGAAAGCGGAGATGCCAGGTAATGAACCCGGGTCCGAAAGCAGACAGTAAAAAACATCTACAAGCTTAGATTAACTTTACCTACCCGCCTAATTGCGTTAGCTTTTGGCGGGTCCGTCAACAAATGGAAGTTAACAAACCATTATTGACTTGTCGATTATTGAGAGCATTACCCCTCTCTTTAATTTTTAAAAAATCGAGATTCTAAAAATAGCATTCTGATTTAATTTACACTTCTTAATTACCCTCAGAACAGAAAACTAAGAAATGGCTTGTTTAAGCTAAAGCAGCAAAAGCTGGCTGAGCAGAAACGGCTGCTAATTTATCAGACAAATAGCCTTTAAAATTAGTAGCTAAAGCACTAAGTTTTTCAACGTTAGCATTTTTGTTTTTAACCCTGTTTAACGACTCAATGGATCAAAGTCGGCTTGCCGTTTTTTAAAG
>CAZWUG010000021.1:0-13338 GCA_964637525.1 uncultured Gammaproteobacteria bacterium
TTCCCAAGGATACTCACTATTTCCAAAATGTCCATATCTGGCAGTCTGTTGGTAAATCGGTCTTTTTAAATCAAATTTTTCAATAATGCCCTTAACTGATAAATCCATTAACGACCAAACAAAATCACCTATTAAAATCAAATCCTTATGTTCCGTTCCAAAAGTTTCAATTGATTTAGTAATTGGGTCTCTTTGTCCAATTACATAAGCTAATTGGACTTCACACCTATCTGCTAAACCGGCCGCCACCACATTTTTTGCCAAAAATCTGGCCGCATAAGCTGCGCTTCTATCAACTTTCGTTGGGTCTTTTCCCGAAAAACACCCACCTCCAATTCGTCCCATTCCCCCATAAGTATCCACCACTATTTTTCTACCGGTAACCCCGGTGTCAGTCGCCGGCCCGCCAATTTCCCAAATTCCGGTTCCGTTTAAAATCAAACTTTCTTTAGAAATTCTCTTTAACCCATATTTCTCTAACAGTGGCAAAACCGCCAAGTTATACAACTCTTGTTTTACCTCTTCTATTTTATTTTCAGCTCCAAAAGGTACCGCCAAAACAATTTTATTCACCTCTACTACTTTTCCATTGTCATAAACCACACTCACTTCTGCTTTACCGCCAGGTCTTAAATAGCTCAACTCCCCAAATTGTAATTCATCCATCTTACGACATAACTCGCTGGCCAAAACTATCGGTAGGGGCATTAGTTGTGGAGTTTCCTTACAAGCATAACCAAACATCATTCCCTGATCACCAGCCCCGTCATTATCCACCCCAACAGCAATATCCTTTGACTGTTCATGAACTAAAACCTCAATATCAGCCTTATCATCAAAATTTAGTATTGGATTTGTATAGCCAATTTCTCTAATCACTTTTCTTGCCATCTCCTTATATTCTAATTTTTGGTTACACGTCACTTCACCTGCCATCACCACCTTATTAACAGTCACTAATGTTTCCAAAGCTACTCTAGAATTTTTGTCAACTTTCAAAGCCGCATCTAACACCGCATCAGAAATCTGATCACAAATTTTATCAGGATGACCGCTACAAACAGACTCGGAAGTAAATATTCGATAATTCATATTTCATTTATTTTACACTATTATTTCTGCTTCTTTTAAAATCCGGACTTAAAGAAACTAATCCACCAATTAAAGCCACCACCACTCCGACTATCCCTGTATAAGCCGACATTAACAAAATACTTTCCATTGAAATTGCCAATCCTCCAAAAAACAAAACATAAAGTTGTTCTCGAGCTCCAAAACCGGCAAAAGAAATCGGTAGACTTAAAATCATCGAAATTATAGGAATAAATACAAAAATTGATACCAATGTCAACCCTGTTCCAAAATACCAGCTGATAAACCACATCTGGCATATCCATAGCACTTCACTTGTCAACGATATCAGTACCGCTTTAAAAATCTGCTTTCGATTATCTTTATTAACCAACTCGGCCACGTCTTTAAATTTTTTAAAAAATTTAATTTGCCACAACTTACTTTTGCTTAAGTCAAAAAAATAAACCCAAATATAAAATACTAAACATCCCAAAAATAACCCAATAAAAACCAGCCATACCCAAAAGGGAATTATATTTTCATCAATTTCACCAAATAAAAGCATCACCAACCCAGCCAAAACAAACATCGACATTCCGATAAATCTATCTAAAATCACCGACCCCAGTAATCTGCTTTTTGACAATTCAGGGTATTTTTCATCAACTATCATCCATTTCAGTAAATCTCCCGCCACTGATGTGGGGAAAAACAAACTATAAAAAGAACCGACCAAGCTGGATTTATTAAATACTGTCACCTCACTGAATTTTGGTTTTTTTATCAACAATATTGACCATCGCCAAGAAACCAAACCTATCCCCAACAAAGACAAAAACAGAGTGGAAACCACAAACCACCAATCCATCCCCATTAATTGCCGCCATAAACTAGCCACATCAACCTTTTTAAAAGTAAGATAAATCAAAATTACTGAAATCAACAATCTCAAAATCCGCGAACCAATTATTTTCTTCAACATCATCTATTGTTTAGCATAACACGTATAATTTATACATACCCATATGTCCAAAATTTTATCTATTAGCCATATTTTCCCTCCGGCAGTTGATGGCGGGTCTCGAGTTATCTACCAAATCGGCCAATATTTTAAATCCTGTGGCGACGAGATTTTATATCTCTCCTCAAATTGTTCCAGCACCGACGACTTCGCCCAGCCAAAACATAAAAAATCATCTACCATCCATGACCTACCATCCACTATCTACTTACCCGTTTATCATCATCTTCGCCGCCCCTTAAAATTTATCAATCTGTTTCTTCCATCAAAGTCTTATCTGTCCCAACTACTCCAAGTTTTCCAAAAAGGTCCGATTTTCAAATTTTTTCCATTTATAAAAGCCGCCATTCAAATTCTAAAATTTAAACCGGACTTAATTATTGCCGGCCCACTCCCCACCACCATCATCCTCTATGCCAAGCTTATTCAAAAAATTATATCTAACATCCAGCATCTAGCGCCTAAGATCTTAATTAACAGTTCCTTTCATCCCACTGATCCTGATTTTCATCGCTTACCTCTAATAAAAACTCTCCAAAGTGCTGATTATCTTTGGACTTTAACTCAATACGAAACCGATTATTTTATTCAAAATTTTAAAATTAATCCCGACAAAATTATTCTCGCCGGCAACGGAGTTGACCAGTCACTTTTACTTAAAAAACCCAAAACTAACATCCAACATCTAACATCTAACATCTTATTTATCGGCTCCCTTTCCGCCCACAAAGGCCTCAACACCCTCATAAAATCTTTCTCTATGATTTACGATCTACCATCTACTAAACTAGTTATAGCTGGTCAAAAAACCTTAAATTACCCCAAGATTCAACAACAGATTAAAAAACTTCCTAAAAACATTCAATCAAAAATTAGATTCATCTTTAATTTTCCTCAAAATAAATTAGCTAAAATAATTGATGATTGTGATATTTTAGTTTTACCCTCAAAACAGGAAAGTTTTGGTTTAGTCTTAATTGAAGCCTGGGCCAGGCAAAAACCGGTTATTGTTAGCCACATCCCTTCTCTTTCCGAAATTGTCACCAGCAGTAAGGGAGGCTTAATTTTTAACCTTGATGACCCGATTAGTCTCAAGCAAAAGATTATCAAATTAACCAAAAACCCTACACTCTATAATCAACTTAGCCAAAACGGTTTTAATTATGTTACAAATAATTATACATGGCGCATAGTTGGCAGAAAAATTCAAAAAAAACTTTCCCTGTAGTTGGTTTGATTATCATCCTATTTGTTTTTGTTGCCACCAAGGTTTTATTCATCCCAAAAAACCAAACCCTTTTTCCAAAAAATATCGGAATCCAAATAAATGGCAATAATTATTATCTGGAAATTGCTCAAAATGACCAAGAAAAGAAAATCGGTTTATCCAACAGGAGTGAAATCTGTTCTAATTGTGGTATGTTGTTCATCTTTGACAAGGAAGGCCGATATCCTTTTTGGATGAAAGACACTCATGTTCCCCTCGATATCATTTGGCTTAATAGCCAATACGAAATCGTTAAAATTATCACCGCTTTAAATACTGATTCTGACATTATTTATAGTAATCAAGATCCTGCCAAATACGTTATCGAGCTTCCCGCCAACGAAGTATTTAAACAAAACCTCAAAGTAGGTGACACCATTTCCATCTTTAATAATGAGTAAGACTTCCATCGATTATTCGGTAATTATCCCTAATTTTAATGGCATCAATTTTTTACTCAACTGCCTTAAATCTCTAACTCAGGCCATCAAAAACTGTCCCCAATCAGAATTTGAAATTATTATCGTCGACAACGCTTCTCACGATGACAGTGTTAAATTAGCCAAAGATTTTTTTGATAAAAATAAAATCCCGAATCTTACATCTAAAATCTTACATCTTACATCTAACACCGGTTTTGCCTTTGCCGTTAATCATGGCATAAAAAATTCAAAATATCCCTATAGTTGTGTTTGCAACAACGACCTAAAGATCAAACCGGATTGGTTTAAAATTATTACTCAAAATATAATTTCTCATCAAGACAATCCAAAAATAGCCGCTTTTTTTGGCACTGTCCTCAACTACGACGGCACCGCCTTCGAATCCCAAGGATTGGATTTTGATTATTCCGGCAAATGCAACAACATCTCTAACGGCCAAAAATTTAACAAAAATGTTTTCCTCCGGTCTACCAAACTACAATCTACTAAACTAATTTGGGGTGCTCCTGCTGCCCTGATTATCTACAAAAAAGAAGTCCTCCAAAAAATAGGCATGTTCGACCCGGATTTTTTTGCTTACGAAGAAGACGTTGACCTAGCCCTACGTCTGCATTTACTTAAATATCAAACCCTATATATTCCAACAGCTATTTGTTACCACCTTGGCGGAGCCACCAGCAAGAAAATGGGAAACTTTCGAAATCGAATGGATGCAAAAAATTGGATTTATATAATTATTAAAAATTATTCCGCCACACAAATTTTAAAAAACCTCTTCGGCCTTATTGAACAAAGACTGCGTAATTTATCAGGATTAATAAAAAATACCCCCATCAGACACTTACCCAAAGATATTTTTCAGACCTATAGCGAAGTTTTGTTTAATTTTCCTAAAATGGTCCAAAAACGCCGTCATATCCAAAAAATGTTAAAATCAAACAGTTGCTAGCTGCTTTTTACTCCTAGCTAATTACTATTTACTCAATCATGATTATCGGAATTGATGTTTCTTCAGTCAGCTATCAAACAGGTGTTAGTAATTACACTCTTAATTTAGTTAAAAACTTAATTAATCTTGATAAAACCAACCAATACAAACTTTTTTATTCCTCTCTCCGCCTACCGCTACCCAAAGAAATCCAGGAATTAAAATCAAAATCAAACGTAACTATTTATCATTTTCATTTACCGCCAACCCTGCTTCAAATACTTTGGAATCAACTTCGTTTATTTCCTATAGAATTATTTATTGGAAAATGCCACATATTTCATACTTCAGATTGGACTCAGCCTCCAACTTTTAAAGCCAAAACTATTGCCACTATTCACGACTTAACCCCATTTTTACACCCCGAATGGCATCATCCAAAAGTTATCCAAGCCCACAAAAACAAAATGTTTTGGGCTATCAAAAAATGTTCCCGATTTATTTGTGTATCCCAAAACACTAAAGTTGATTTAACAAAAATCTTTCCCAACACAGACTCATCAAAAATAACCGTTATTTATGAAGCCGCCGAAAATAAATACGCTTTATTCGCTAAATTATCAAAAGAAGAAAAAAATAAAAAAATTAATCTAATTAAAAATCAATACGGCCTCAATGATTTTATTTTAGCTCAAGGTACTAGAGAACCAAGAAAAAACTTATCCCGACTAATCCAAGCCTTTACTGAATTTAAACAAAAACACCCTAAAACCAAAATAGAATTAGCTATTAGCGGAAAATACGGCTGGGGAGAAGATGTTCAAACTCATGACCCAAGCATAAAAATACTTGGATTTATCCCAGAAAAAAACATCGTTGCTCTTCATGCCAGTGCCCTTTGCTTAGCTTATCCATCACTCTACGAAGGCTTTGGATTACCCATTATCAAATCATTCAACGTTGGCACTCCGGTCATCACCGGCAATAATTCTTCTTTGTCTGAAATATCTCAAAATGCCGCCATTCTAGTCGACCCCACCTCTACCAATGATATTAAAAAAGCCATCGAAAAAATAGCTCATTCTCAAAAACTTCGATCAGAATTATCTCAAAAAGGCTTAAAAGTCTCTCAACAATTTAGTTGGCAAAAAACCGCCAAACAAACATTACAAGTCTACAACTCAATATAACTTTTTACTAATTTATACTTAACTTATGTTAATCGGTATCGACGGTAACGAAGCTAATATCCCCAACAAAGTTGGTGTTGGTCAATATGCTTTTAAACTACTTTGGTATCTTTATAAACTAGACCAAAAAAATAGTTACCTTATCTACCTCAAAGAGGATCCTTCAAAAGACCTCCCTCCGGAATCAAAAAACTGGCAATATCGTGTTTTTGGTCCAAACAAAATGTGGACCAGATTCGCTTTACCCTTCAAACTTTTCACTCAAAAAGAAAGGCTTAATTTATTTTTTTCACCTAGTCATTATTCACCTGTCTTTTCGCCTTTTCCTACAATTCCTACTATTCATGATATTGGCTATCTTCAATTCCAAAATCAATTTACCAAAAAAGATTTATATCAATTAATCAATTGGACCAAAGAATCAATTAAAAAATCCTCCCACATCATTACCGTTTCACAGTTTTCCAAAGACGAAATCATCAAAACCTACCAAGTAGACCCTAATAAAATTACCATTGCTTACAACGGCGTTGATGCTTCCCCAAAAATCGATCAAAAAATCCAAAACCAAATTTTATCCTCCTACGATCTACAATCTAAAAACTATTATCTATATCTCGGTACTCTCAAGCCCAATAAAAACATCCCCTTTCTCATCAAATCCTTTGCTTTATTTCTACGATCTACAAACTACGGTCTAACCCCTAAACTTGTTATTGCCGGCAAAAAAGGCTGGCTCTTTAACGAAATTTTTACTCTAGTCAAAAGCGAAAATCTTGAAAACAAAATAATTTTTACTGATTTTATCAATGAATCACAAAAAACAACTTTATATCAAAATGCCATTGCTACTGTTTTACCCAGTACTTATGAAGGATTTGGTATTCCAGCTATTGAATCAATGAAACTTGGCACGCCAGTCATAGTTTCTAATATTCCGCCATTCAAAGAAGTTGTTCAAAATTCCGGCTTATTTATCGACCCCACTGACACTAATGATCTCTGCCAAAAAATGGTTGAAATAAGTAATCCTAAAACCAGAGAAAAATATTCTAAATTAGGTAAAACTAGAGCCGACAGATTTACCTGGGATTCCACCGCCAAATCCGTTTTACAAGTTTTTGAATCCAGCCAATCAGAAAACTAGTATACTAGTAAACTAGAATTTTGCTAAACTAACACTATGTACGACCACAATGGCAAACAATTAACCTCCGACCAAGTTACAAAAAAAGTTTTTAATCGCATCAAAACTATTCTCTTAGAATTCTGGTTAATGATTCTCCGTTTTGTTGGTTTTATCCCTCTTCATTTTGTTCGAAAATTTTTTTATCTAATCTCCGGGGTTAAATTAAAATTCGATTCTACTATTCATATTGGCGCTAATTTTTTCAATCCGTCAAATATTTCCATCGGCCACGATACTATCATTGGTGATCACTGTTTTATGGATGGCCGCTCACCGCTAAAAATTGGTAATCACGTTGGCATCGCCAGCCAAGTTCTAATTTACAACGATGAACATGATATTAATTCTCTTGATTACGGCAATTCTTTTGGTCCAGTCGAAATAGGGGATTACGTTTTTATTGGTCCTCGAGCCATAATTTTACCTAACACTAAAATTGGCAAAGGCGCTGTCGTTGCCGCCGGAGCTGTAGTTACCAAAGATATCCCTGATTTCGAAATTTGGGGTGGAGTTCCGGCCAAAAAAATAAGCCATCGAAAAATCGACAAACCAAATTATAAACTTGGCCGACCCATGCTTTTTCAGTAATGCTCAAAAAAATCTTAATTTCAATTTTGCTCATTTTTAATTTTTTTGCTCTCGTTTATTTAACCTCTCCCACCCCAGCTCTGCCGGATTTACCCAACAGCGTTAAATCAAATTTACCCGGAGATACCGTCCAAATAAGTAATGTTTCCGCCTACTTCACCAACATGACCCGAACCGAGGTAATAAATTTTTACCAAGCCTATTACAGTGGTTTGTTTAGAATAAATTTAAATCATCCGCCGGAACGATCAAAAGAAATTTTTGTAAACACTATGCAAAGTTATTATCTTGAAGAATTTGTTCTACCTTTCAAAGAATCACTTTATATTAATGGTTTTGAATGGGAAAATGATGTCTTTACCAAATCAGAAAATCGGAGCAAAAATAAACTCATTTTTAATAACAAAGAATATAAGGCAAAAATCACTATTCGTCGATTTCCAACTTCCATTCCCAACCGATTAATCGCTTTTTTTGCTACAGAAATAGGATTTATTACTATCGTTGCAGTTTTTAAAAAAAAATCTATTAATAAAAAATGAACCCCATTCTTTCAATTATCATTGTTTCCTACAATACGGCCGATATTACCATTCAGTGCCTTAAATCAATTCTTTCCGATAAAGGTCTTAAACAAATGGATTATGAAATCATTATTGTCGACAACAACTCTCATGATAATAGTTTAATAAAAATTAAAGAATTCAAAAATTCATTAAAAATTTCAAATTTAAAATTTAAAATTATTTCTAATAATTTTAATGCTGGTTTCGGGGGAGGCAACAATCAGGGAATTAAAATCGCCAAAGGTAACTACATTTTATTGCTCAATTCAGATACTATCATTCTCCATTCAGCTATCAGTCAATCGCTCGATTGGCTATCATCACATCCGGAAGCTTCCACTTGCACCGCTCAACTTTTAAACCAAAACAAAACGATTCAGGCTTCAGGTGGGTTTTTTCCTAATCTAGCCAATATATTTACTTGGTGCTTGAGTTTAGATGATCTTCCGCTGGTCAACAAAATCATCAAACCAATTCACCCACACACCCCCAAATTTTATACTCACGATAATTTTTACACTAAGGACCATCAACAGGATTGGGTCACAGGGGCTTTCATGCTCACTCGTAAACCATTACTCGACAAAGTAAAAGGCTTTGACGAAAATTATTTTATGTATGGGGAAGAATTAGAATTATCTTATCGCCTCAAACTTGCCACCAAACAAAATCAGGTTTGGTATTTAATCGGCCCACAGATAATTCATTTAGGGGGAGCTTCGGCCGCCAACCGAATAGATCCTATTCTAAATGAATACAAAGGCTTCTTGTCTTTTTTTAAAAAACATCGACCAAAATGGCAATTACCCATCATCAAATCACTGCTAAAAATAAATGCCTTAGTCAGGTTTATAATTAAACGTTCACCCATGTATCTTGATATATGCTCAAAAATATAAACATCAACATTTTTAGATCAGTTTTGGCTGTAATTCTTATTTTTATCCCGCTATATCCCAAATTCCCTCTGATTAGTATAAACGGTACTTATGTTGCTGTTCGACTTGATGACATAGTTATTGCCGTCGCCGTTTTAATTTGGTTAATTTATCAGATTAAAAATAAATTTCCCGTATTTAAAACCAAAATAACCCCTCTTTTTTTAGTCTATTTTATGGCCATTATCATCAGCTTCATCAACGCTTGGTTAATTTATCAAACAGAACCGGTTAACATTTTATTGCTTCATGTTTTTCGCCGTTTTGAATATATGTCAATTTTCTTTATTACCTTAGAAGCTCTCAAAAAAGAAACAGATTTTTCCTTCCTCTATGTATTTTTTCTCTTATCTACCGCCTTGGTTACCTTCTATGGATTTGGCCAAAAATACCTAAAATTCCCCGTAATATCAACCATGAACCAAGAATTTTCCAAAGGCCAGTTAATTCAAATGAATATTTGGACCAGAATTAGTTCAACTTTCGCCGGACACTACGACTTAGCTGCATTTTTGAGTGTGGCTCTAATTATTATTCTTGGCATTAGCCTTATTACCAAAAATAAAATTCTAAAAATTGTTGGTTTTATTATTTGGATTCCGTCCTATTACATTTTCACTCTTACTGCTTCACGGGTGTCTACTTTTGCTTTTTTAGGTGGTTCTGTCGTCGCCTTATTTCTTATCAAAAAATATTTTTGGATAATACCTATTACCGGATTGGTTATTTTCAGTATTATTAATTCAGCAGATCTAAACCAACGGCTACTGGCCACCTTACCTGCCCTAAAAAATCAATTTTTTACCAATAGTAATACAACAGTACCGACTCCCACAATTGCCCCCACACCCACAACTATCACCGTCAAACCAACAACTTTACCGGGGCAAGTCACCAAACCAACTCCCACAATTGTCCGACATCAAGCCGAAGAATATCCTGTTGCCGACACCGATGTTGGCGTTGCCAGATCCGGAGAAATTCGTTTCAATGCCGAATGGCCCAGAGCTATTAATGCCTGGCGAAAAAATATTTTTATTGGCAGCGGGCTGGGGTCAATCACCTTGGCCACAGATAATGACTATCTCCGATGTTTAGGAGAAAGCGGCTTACTCGGCTTCATCACTTTTGGATCCATCCCGCTTTTCTTCATCATCAAAACACTGCCATTAATTCTTAGAAAAAAATCTACCATCTACCATCTACAATCTACAATCTTATTCGGGGCTCTCTTGTGTATGTTAGCTAACGCTATTTTCATTGATGTTTTTGAAGCCTCAAAAACAGCCTATCTTTTTTGGATAATGTTAGCGTTTTATTATCAATTTTTAAACCCGAAACATGGTTAAGAATAAGAGAAAAATTTTAATGATAACTCCCTATATCCCTCGGCTTTCTCAATCCGGCGGGCAAAACAGTTCATTTTATTCTATAAAATATCTCTCTCCCAAAAACGATATTACTTTGATCTGTCTTAGCCCCGACGAAGAGGGTTTAAATGATGTTAAACAATATTGTTCAAAAGTTATTGTGGTTAAGCGGGGCAAAACTTGGGATCCCAAAAAAGTTTTCTTTACCGGGTTTTCCCCATATCCTTTTTTGGTAATGAAACATATCAACAAAAGTTTCAAACAAGCCATCAAAAATGAACTTGATCACCATAAATTTGATTTGATTCATTGTGATTGTTTTTATCCCATGCCCAATATCCCCAAAACAAAAGTTCCCATTGTTTTAGTCGACTTAACTGTTGAATATAATGTTTACAAACATTATGTTGAAACTGTAACTGGGTGGAAAAAATTTCTTAAACCATTTCTTTGGATTGATGTTTTAAAACTAAAATATTGGGAAACACATTATTGGAAACACACCCATACTGTCGTTGCTTTTGCTCATGAAGATCAAGAATTGATCTCTCAAATTACCAAAAGAACTGATATAGAACTTTTTCAAAATGGAGTTGACAGTAAATTTTTTGAATCAAAACCAAAAACATCCAAAAGTAAATTTCCTTCAATCCTTTTTGGCGTTTCCAACATGAAATGGATGCAAAATAGAGAGTCGGTTGAAATGATTATTAAAGACTCTTGGCCAACCATTAAAAAAGCCATTCCTAACGCTAAACTTTATATTATCGGCCGCCACGCCCCGGATTATTATCAACATTATCAGTCAGCAGATATCATTGTCCAAGAAGCTGATTTTGACGGTCAAGCACACGATCCTATGTACTATTATCAATATTCTTGGATATTACTTGCTCCAATGGGTAGTGGCGGCGGTACTCGGAATAAATTTTTAGAGGCCATGGCTTGTCGGCTTCCTATTGTCACTACCCCCGAAGGTATGGGTGGAATTAAAATAAGAAACTTTAAAGAATCAATTGTTTGCCAGTATTCAGATATCCCCAAAAACGCTATAGATTTACTTAAAAACACCAAAAAACGTGAGTTGATGGGCCAAGCCGCCAATCAACTTATCGCCCAAAAATATTCTTACCAAAATAGTGTTGATGGTCTAAATAAAATTTATGACAAAATCACCAATGACTAATCAAAAAATTAAACTCTCAGTTATAATCCTAAACTACAATTCAGGGGATTATCTCCAAAAATGTCTCCAAAGTATTAGTAAATCCAAAATTGATTTTAATTTATTAGAGATTATTGTTGTTGACAATTGTTCTACTGACAAAAGTCTTAAGCTGGCAGAATCATTCCTTAAAAAATCTAAACACCTAATATTTGATATCTTACATCTAACATCTAACAAAGGCTTCGCTGCCGGCAACAATAGGGGAGTCGAAATCATAAATTCCAGCTCAAAATATGTTTTATTTCTTAATCCGGACACCACAGTTGAATCCAACACTTTTCAAAAAATGATTGATTTTTTTGAAAAAAATAAACCAGTTGATGCTGCCACCTGTTATATCAAACTAGCCGCCACCGGCAAAATGCAGCCGGAATGCCATCGGGGGTTCCCCACCCCATGGAGATCTTTTTGTTATTTCACCGGAATTTCAAAGTTATTCCCCAAGTCTGGATTTTTTAATGGTTACTTTCAGGGTAATCTAGACACCACCAAAACTCATCAAATCGAAGCCTGTGTCGGCGCTTTTCTTATGGTCAAAAAATCGGTTGGTCAAAAAATCGGTTGGTGGAATGAAAAATTTTTTTTCTACGGCGAAGATCTTGATTTCTGTTTTCAACTTAAAGAAAACAACTTTAAACTATTTTTCTACCCAAATTGCCAAATTACCCATTTTCAGGGTATTTCCTCTGGTCTTAAAAAGACTACCGGTAAACTAACCCAAGCCAATCGCAAAACCAAAGTTATGATTGCCAAAGCCAGTACCAACGCCATGAAAATTTTTTACCGGCAAAATTTGTTTAAAAAATATTCACCCATAACTCAGGCTTTAGTTCTTTGCGGTATTAAACTCTTAGAATTCAAACGCGTCTTTAAAGCTAAATACTTATAATACTGTATAATCAAATTATGAGTCCAAGCACAATAAATAAAAATACTGTCTTTAAAATATTAAAAGAAAATAAAGATAAAATATCAAATTGTGGTATCAAAAGAATCGGATTATTTGGTTCATATGTCAGAGGCGAACAAAAAAAAGAAAGCGATCTAGATTTTTTGGTGGAATTTGATAAAGGAAAGAAAACCTATCGGAATTTTATAGAAATTAACCAATTAATGAAACAGCTTTTCAATAAAAAAATAGACATTGTCACCAAAGAATCACTAAGTCCCTATATTGGCCCTTACATTAAAAAAGAAGTTGAGTATGTCTAAAATTGCCAAAGAATATTTGAGACATGTTCTGGATGAAATTAATTTCATTTTAGATAAATCAAGTAAATTAAGTGAAGAAAAGTTTAGTAAAGACGAAACCCTAAAAAGGGCTTTTTGCCGAAGTTTAGAAATAATTGGAGAGGCAATAAAAAATTTACCAAATGAAATCAAAGAAGATAATAAAGAAATCAACTGGAAATCTTTTGCCGGTTTAAGGGATATATTAATCCATAACTATTTTGGAGTTGATTACGGAATAGTCTGGGATGTAGCCACAAATGAAATGCCGGAATTGAAAAAGAAAATAGAAAAAATTATCTAAAA
>CAZWUG010000022.1:0-13306 GCA_964637525.1 uncultured Gammaproteobacteria bacterium
AACCCGCGACCAATTGCTTAAAAGGCAACTGCTCTACCGACTGAGCTAAAGACCCTGATTGTTAAGTAACTGCATGAAATTTTGATGATGAATCGGTAGATTCATGCGACCAATCCCGATTCGACTAAAGTCTCATCGGGACTGCTCTACCGACTGAGCTTCCCGATATCAACTAAAGTTTCATCGGGATTGTGTCTTTAGGAAAATTTTTTCTTCCGATTATATCGGAATCAAAATTTCACCTAAAGAAACTAAAAAGACCCAAATAAAAATTTCTAATGTCTACTGTCTAAAAAATAAGACAAAGAAATTCGTATCTGATAGATTTTTGAGGTGCAGGAGTCGAAACTAATTAAATAGTTTTGGCCTTTGGATTGCGAAGATAGTAAAGCTTTGAGCGGCGGATCTTAACTTTAGGCCCACGAAGTTTTTTAATACTATCAATCCAAGGTGAATTAAGGGGGAAAATTCTTTCGACATTAACAGCATCACTGGCGTGTTTTTGAACGACAAAATTTTTATTTTCGCCGTGACCTTTGATGGCTAGGATAATACCATCGAAAGCTTGTAATCTTTCCTTGTCTTTTTCTTTGATCTTGTAATTAACTCTGATAGAGTCGCCAACAAAGAATTCTTGATCGTTTTTAGTTATTTTTAGTGCCATATTTAAAGATAAATTGTGTTGAAATTATATCACAATAAAACTTTGGTAGTTTATCAATCTAGGTCTTCTTTGACAAGAGGATGTCATCTATCTGCTTTTGAAGCTCTTGATTATAATTGACGCCGTAATTTAGGGCGAGATTTTTACCATTAGGAAGGATAATTAAGCCTCTGTGACCGTTGGGATTGCTTTTTAGTAAAGAGTTTAACTTCATGAGTTGACTTTGTGAAGCATTCTGAGGGACAGTAATAACAAAGTCGTATTTACTGGAATTTTCCGGTACTTTATCGGTAAGACTGTCGATTAGGATTGATAAATCCCCTTCTCTAATATTGACTTTCCCTTCAATATATACAGCTTTGTTTTCACTTAATAAATTAGAAATTCTTTCATAAGTTTTTGGGAAAACCACAGATTCAATAGTGCCGGTTTCGTCTTCTAAACTAACAAAGGCCATTTTAGCATTAGTTTTTTTGGTAAAAATATTTCTGATTTTTTTGATAGAAGCAACTATCTTGACCGGAGTGTCATTGGTTTTTTGTAATATCTCACTGATTTTGGGTAATCCTAATGAGTTAAATGGTTTAAGAATCTTAATCAGCGGATTTTCGGTAACAAAAACACCGATTAACTCTTTTTCCACCATTAGACGGTCCTGTTCAGACATCGGTTCTGCTTGAACGAATTGGTCTGGCGGAGCAGTAATCTTTCCTCCTGATTCGTCAGATGGAGTATCAAATAGGCCAAATTGTCCACTATTTTTTTTAGTGCTTAATTTTTCAGAATCAATACGAATTTTATCTAGTGAGGCTAAAATAGCATTTCTTTCACCAAATTGGTCCATAGCTCCAACTTTGATTAGGCTTTCCAGGACTCTTTTGTTTACTTTTTGGCTGTCGACCCGGATGCAAAAATCATTAAAGTTAGTGAAAGGTCCGTTTTGGTTACGTTCATTTAAAATATTTTCAATAGCGGCTTCGCCGACATTTTTTATGGCACTTAAACCGAAACGAATAGCCATGCTTTCTATTGATTTTTGATTTTCTTCCACATCGAAACCGCTGCCTGATTTGTTGATATCAGGGGGGGCAACAATAATCCCCATCTTTCGACTTTCTTCAATACCTGTAGTGACTTTTTCAGTATCTCCAGATTCTGCAGTAAGTAAGGCACACATATATTCAACTGGATAATTGGCTTTCATATAGGCAGTGCGATAAGCTAACATGCCATATGAGGCAGCATGAGCTTTATTGAAACCGTATGAAGTAAATGGTTCAATTAGTTTAAAAATTTCTTCAGCTTTTTGTTTGGTATAACCGTTGTTAATACAACCGTTAATAAACTTTTCTTTTTGGGCGGCCATTTCTTCGGGAATTTTTTTGCCAATAGCCTTGCGAAATTTATCAACTTCAGTCCAGGTATATCCGGCCAGTTCAATGGCAGTGTACAAACAATCATCTTGATAAACTAAAAGGCCATAAGAACTTTTTAGAAACTTTTCCATTTTAGGATCGAAAAAGTTTACTTTTGATGGATCATTTTTACGAGCAATATATTCAGGAATAATGGCCATTGGCCCTGGTCGATAAAGAGCTACCATGGCCATTAAATCTTCAACCCGGTTAGGTTTAAGTTCCTTGAGCCATTTAGTCATACCATCACCAGATAATTGGAAAGTTCCCATGGTATCACCTCGAGAGAGCATGTCAAAGGTTTTTTGGTCGTCAAGAGGAATTTTACGCAGGTTGACTTCGATACCTTTGGTTTTGCGAACATTAACGACTGATTGGCCTAAAAAAGAAAGATTTCGAATTCCAAGGATATCAAATTTAATTAATCCAACATCTTCACAAGCATGCATTTCGTATTGAGTAATAGTTTTATCTCCACCAGTTTCCAGTTGGGTAGGAGAAAAATCATTGGTAGTAGTGGGAGAAATAACGATGGCGCAGGCATGAACACTGATGTGGCGGGCACAACCTTCAATTTGTTTGGCAGTATTAAGAATTTTTTTAGCATCGGGATCACTATCATAAAGTGTTTTTAGTTCAGGGGTAGTGTTGAGAGCTTTGTTGATGGACATGGGGAACCCTTGAGACCCTTCGGGAATAAGCTTGCTGATTTTGTCGCCGACAGAGTATTCATAACCTAAGACACGAGCGGTGTCACGGACAGCCCCTTTAGCCATCATTCTTCCAAAGGTACAAATCTGAGCGACGGCATCTTTGCCGTATTGATCAATAATATGATAAAGCATCCCCTGGCGTTTATCATCGGCGATATCCAGATCTATATCAGGCGGAGATGGACGGTCTTTGTTTAAAAATCTTTCAAATGGGAGTTGATAAATTAATGGGTCAACGGCAGTGATACCTAAAACAAAAGCAACTAAACAACCTCCGGCAGAACCTCTGGTGTTGGTGGCGGTATCATTTTCTTCAGCCCATTGGATAAAGTCCTTTTCAATTAAAAAATAGGCGGCATAACCTTTATCACAAATGACATCTAGTTCGTATTCGAGTCTATCGATTATTTCTTGACTTAAGATCTCACCATAGTGGTTTTTGGCAGCGGTATAAACGGCGTCTTTTAATGCCTCTTCAGCGGTTTTGTTTTCCGGAAGCTTGAATTTGGGAAAATACCATTTGCCTAAATCAATTTCTAGGTTACATTTATCGGCAATTTTTTGAGTATTTTCTAAAGCATCGGGATAATCAGCAAACTGCTGTTGCATTTCTTCGGGAGATTTAATGTAGAAATCGGGAATATCAAGCATACTCATTCTTTTGGTGTCATTGACGGTAGTTTGAGTATTGACCATGACTAAAACATCTTGAGCAAAAGCATCTTCTTTTTTAATGTAATGAGCGTCATTGGTGGCAATTAGAGGAATGCCTAATTCACGGCTAATTTTTATAATACCTTGATTGGCGGTATCTTGACCTTCTAATCCGGGATGTCGTTGAATTTCTAGGTAATAATCATCTCCGAATAGGTCTTGGAATTCCTTGGCTCGTTGTTTTGCTTGATCATAAGCATTATCCAAAATTAAATGAGGAATTTCGCCTTCAATACAGGCACTAGTGCAAATAATGCCATCATGATATTTTGAGAGCAGTTCCCAATCTATGCGTGGTTTATAGTAGTAGCCTTCAATGTGGGCAATACTGACTAATTTCATTAAATTTTGATAACCCTGCTGATTTTTGGCTAAGAGAATTAAATGTTGGTTACGGCGATTATTGTTGGATTTGTCTAGGTGTCCGTTTGGTGCCATATAGGTTTCTACACCAATAATTGGTTTTACCCCGGCTTTTTGGCAGGTTTTATAAAATTCAACAGCTCCGTACATAACTCCGTGGTCGGTAATGGCGATAGAGTCCATTCCCATTTCTTTGATAGCATTAACCAAATCTTTTATTTTTGATAATCCATCTAAGAGAGAATATTCAGTATGTACGTGTAGATGAACGAAAGACATATTGATAGTTTAAAGTTAAAAGTGAAAAGTTAAAAGACTAATAAAGTGAATCAATTCTAAAAATACTAACATTATGCGGTAATTACAACATGGAGTTTAGGGCTTTAATTCTATCTTCTATTGGAGGATGGGTAGAAAAAAGGCTGGCGATTTTATTTCCTTTGAAAGGGTTAGTGATATAAAGGGAGGCAGTGGCGGTAGAAGCGGTTTCAAAAACAGATTCGTCTTGAGAAATTTTTGTTAGAGCATTTATTAATGCTTGTGGTTGACGGGTCAGTTTAACAGCAGAGGTATCAGCATAATATTCTCGATGCCGAGAAAGAGCTAGTTGGATTAATTTGGCTATAATTGGGGCAAAAATTATCATAATAAATCCAATAATGGTGATTATGGTATTAGTTTGATTATCTTCTTTATCATTGCTCTTTCGAAAAAATGAGGAACGATAGGCCATATTGATAAGTATCGATAATGATCCAATCAGGATACTAACGACAGTCATTAAACGGATGTCATAATTTTTGATATGAGAAAGTTCGTGAGCGACAACAGCTTCCAACTCACTGCGATTAAGTTTAGAAAGGAGACCAGTGGTAACACAAACAACGGCATGTTTTGGATCGCGGCCAGTAGCAAAAGCATTTGGAGCATAAGTGTCAATGATGTAAACCTGAGGCATTGGGGTTTGATTGGCAATGCTTAAATTTTCAATAACTTGATGAAGCAGAGGATAATTATTTTTATTGGCAGGTTGAGCATGATTTATTTGCAACACAATCTTGTCGCCATAAAAATAACTACCCAATGAGGAAATGATAGAAGCTAAAAAAGCAAAAATTAAGAAAGTGCCGTCAAGTTTGTAGGCTTGGGTAATAAAATAAGCAACAAGAATTATGAAGCCGGAAAATAATGAAATTATTAGAGTAGATCTAATTTTATTATTTTTAATTTGTTCGTATACGTTGACCATAACTAAATAGAAAGTAAAAAGTAGAAAGGTTGAAAGTTAATTTTTTAGAGTTGGATTTTGGGGTTTTTTAGATCATCCGAGGCCACTTGAGTGACAGAAGTGTCCTCTGGCATTGATAACCCCTTTTCTTGTTTAAATCCAAAAAGATTAGCAATCCAAGCGCCAGGTATAGTTACGATATTTGAGTTGTAATCGGCGGTTAAATCAATCAAAGTTCGGCGAGAATACATCAATTTATCGGCAGTGTCTCGGAGTTCATCCATAAGGTTGTTGACTAGTCCTGATGTTTGAAGTTGAGGATTACTTTCGACGATGACTTTAAGTGAACTTAAAACTTTATTGAGACTCTTTTGGGATTCATCAAGAAGTTTAGGATTGTTACTTGCAGCTGCAGTTTCGATGGTTTTTCTGGCAGCGGTTAAGTCTTCAAAGATGCCTTTCTCGTGTTTCATGTAGCCTTTAACGGAATCGACTAAATTAGGGATTAAATCGGCTTGGCGTTTGAGTTGATTACCAATTTCCTGGATGGAAGCTTTGATATGTACTTGGAGTGTTCTTAGTTTGTTATAAAAAGTCATCATAATTAAAGCAATGACGACAAGTATTCCGATGAAAATAAACATATTTTTTTTATTAAAAACTAATGTGATTGATTATAACATTTTTGAGCGATTTCGATTTCGTGTTCACCAAGTCTGTCTTTTGGTTCGATGTAGCAAAGATCTAGAAAATTATAAAGTTTTGCTTCTGTTTCAAAATTATAAATTTTACTGGTTTTTACATCTTTAATACCATATTCTGAAACTGAATAACCTAAGTTTAGGGCGTGTTTGCGTAATAAGATATTGTGTTGACGGGAACCAGTGAAATGTTGGAGAAGCGAGGCAAAATTTTTGGCTGGTTGGATCATAATATCGACTCTAATATTGGGATAAATTTTAATAGAAGCTTTTTTGGACCCACAGTCGATAGTTTGAATATTTTCTGGATATTGGACGAAAAAGTCTAAAATTTCTTTGAATTTTTTTGATTTGGCAGCCAGATCAATGTCGCCTATTGTTTGAGATTGGCGACGGAGGCTACCGAGGGCATATATTTCAATTTGAGGGAATTTTTGGTGCAGATATTTAATGATTTTGTCTGATTTTTGTTTAGCCTCAGAATAAGGCATTCGCCGGTTTTGCCCTAAAAAGCTTTTGGTATTTTCTAAAATTGATGCTTCTGATTTTATCCCGAAATGGGGCCAATTTCTTATTTTCCCCTGCTGACAGTATTTAATTAATTGGTCTAAAGCTTTGAGGGTATTTTTGGAGAACTTGAGTTTTTTGGTGAGAGTGTAAGCAGTTTTTGGTCCAATGCCATTAATTTTGGTAAAGGTAAAAACTAATGGTGAAATATTTTTGAAGGCACGAGTGATATGTGGATGCAGTTTGCCGGTTTCAAAAAGATAAGTGATTTTAGTAAAAATGTTTGGTCCAATGCCGGGAATGTTATCGAATAGTTGCGGATTTTTTTGCCATAATTGATAAACAGATTCCGGGTAAGTCAGAATTGTTTCAGCGGCGTCTTGGTAAGATTTAATTCTAAAAAAGTTTTTCTTTTTGATTTCGTAAGCAGTAGCGATATTTTGAAGCAATTGAGCGATTTCAGTATTTGAATAGACTTTTTTAGAATTATTCATTAGTTAATTATATAAAATTCAGAAATATATAATAAGGCTCCATTTATGTAATGATAATTTTGTTAAACGGCAGAAAATAAAAAATATATGTTATTATATAGGATATGATTCAAGAGCGAATACTCCACTGTCAAGAAATAGGTAATGAGAGAAGTGAGAGTATAAGTAGGGCCTTGGAGGCAGCGAGGTTTTTTGAACGTGATATTAAAATTCCTGAGGCTGAGCGTAGAGTTAGTAATTGGGAGATTTTTAGTTCTTTTATGAATTTGGCGGTAGATTTTAAAGGAAGAGCCTTTGATTATAATACTCTTATTTCTGATGATGGCGGAGGAAGAATTGCAACAATTTTTTTAAGAGATTTTTTTAGTATTGGAAGGAGGGAGGTGGGGAAAGCACCATTGGTTTATTTTATTTCTCCACATAAACCGGATTTAGTGAATGATTTTGTTGGTAAAATGTATAATTCATTGGGAAAAGTCTTGGTAGTTACCGAATTAATTAGAAATGGAAAGGGAACGAGAACGTTTGGAGATGCATTGAAAAAAAATGGGGTGGAATTTGATGTAGCCTCTGTTTCGAGTGTGAAATCAGGAGTGCCGGAGCAATTGGCCGTTGAATACGGAGCTAAAATATTTGTGGGTGAAAGTAAGGGTTGGGGTGTAGGAGAAGTATTCCATAAACAACCATTTAATGCTGTAGGTGCTTTGACTATAGAGGGTACTCCTCATCTGAAAAGGGTGGAAGATATTGATGCTTCTAGTGTGGTTTTAGCTCGGAAAAATATTTCTATTTTGGCTCAAGAAGTAGTAAGGTTGGTTTAAGTGGTGATTTTTTCAAGGCAATTATTTTTAATGGCGGATTTTATCTCCATAGCAACTCGGGTGCCGACACTGAGATGTTTGCGGTAAAGATAAAAATTGTAAGGAGTGGCAAAAAGACCGGGAGATCCGGGCATTCTAGGTGACACGTCAATCACGATAATATCTTTTTTTGGTGGCCCGGGAACGATGATTGATTGAAGGGCAAAAGGACCGATAACTCCGGGAAGATAAAGTTTTTGGCAGGTTTTGACGAAACTTTCTCCCAGGGTAAAAATTTTTTCCAACATGGATTCGAGAACCGTAACGGCAATATGGCCAGCTTCTTCGTATTTAACTTCAAGTTTTTTTAAAACTTCGGTTTGGTAAGTGGCGGGAATGCGAGAAAGTCCTTCAAGGTTAGTTTGACGACGGGTGTCGGTACCCATAAGCTCGAGCCTTTTGGAGACCGGTGAATAAAAATAATTAAAATTAGTGTGAACACCAGTGACGAATTCTTCGATAACAGCTTTTTGTAATTGTTCTTCAGTAAAAACTCCTTCTTGGAGAAGTTTGTCAGTTTGATTTTTAAAATCCTGATATGAGTTGACCATAAAAAAAGCCCTTTCAAATCCCCTGGCCTTTTCTAAAACTTTAACTAGACATAGCCGATCGATGTGGTGAGGGTTAGTAAATTGAATAGGAAAACGGATACCGGCGGATTTTAAAATATCATACTGATTTGGGGTAATCCCCCTTTCTTCGGATTTAAGCAAGAATTTATTACCAAACATGGGAACCTGAAAATCATTTTCGATGGCTGGGTAATTAAAATTTAAGTAAACCTCAAAAGAACGATGAGGCACAAAGATAGTGTTTTGTTGGATAAGTTGTGCTTGAATTTCTGGTTTAAGTAGGTCGGAAAATTTATCTAGAACAAGACAATTATCGACACAGCCGATTTTGCCATCAGTTTGGTAATATTTAGAATAAACCAAGTCGCGATTTTTTTCGGCAATGACCAGAGTTTTGAAACCAAGTTTTTTAGCTCCGCTACAAACATCTAAAGCACTGTGGGAGCCTAAAACAGCAATAGTGATTTTTGATGAGTCGTATTGACTAATGATGTTTTTCATATGTTAATCAAAAATTAAATCCATTTGGTTTGCTTTTGAAGCTAAATTAATTTCTCGGGCGATGCGACGGCCGGTGCTCATTGGCTCGCCATAAACTAAATCACTGTATGGGGATCCATTGATATGAAGATTAGTTCCGGCAACGATGCGGCAGGAAATTTCAATAATATGGAATTTTAAATCGGGAGTAATGATAGTTTCCAGACAAAAAGGGCCAAAAAGGCCTTTTGAACTGATTAATTTTTGAGAAGCGGCCACTAAGCGCTCTCCCATATCATAAGCTTCGGGCATCATTGATTCACGTAAAACAACCGGAGTGTTGCCAACTACGGTGTAACTAGGGTTGATATCAATGTCTTGCTGGTATTGGGCTGGAATTCTACCTAAAGAATCGACGTTAGTTTCATAACGGCGATCCATGCCAAGGATTTCAACTTGTTTGGTTAAGGGAGAATAAAAATAGTGGATATAAAGATTCACACCGATGATATATTGTTGGATAGTATATTTTTTATCTTTAGGAATATTTTTTAATTTGGTTTCTAAATCTTTTTGGTTATTAGCAAAAAAATAGCCGCTACCACCGTCGGCACCATGGGTTTTGACAATAACCGGATATTTGATTTGGGAAAAATCACTGTATTCTTCGGGGGTATTGATATTAGCCTGTTTTAACCAATTAAATTGTTTTTCTCTGTCGGCTTCCCAATCAAGAACGGCTTTATTGCCAAAATAAGGGAGGGTTAGCTTTTTGTTATTCTCAATGCCTAAATGAGCCACAAAACTGCCATGAGGGATGACTACAGCGTTTTCTTTTTGAAGTTGAGGTTGGATAGTGACAAAATCGGACCATTGAGGGATGGTAACAATTTGATCGATAAATGGGAAACGTTGGTAAAAGGAAATCCTATCAGGAGTGGAAACTAAAATAGTGGAAAATTTTTCGTCCTTAGCTCCCTTAAGAATTTGGAGAGCGGAATGACTAGCTAGGGTGACGATACTATATTTTTTATTCACTGGTAAGGTGAGTTTAAATGGCTAGGAATAATAATTCAACTTGTAATTTATAATTCATTAATTCTTATAATTTGATCTCTCTCCGGTCCGGTTCCTAAAAGAACAGGTTTAGATTGAGTTTCTTTGAATAATAATTTTAAATAATCCTTAGCTTCGGTAGGAATTTCGTCATAACTTTTGGCCAGACTAATTTTTTCCGGGCTCCATGAAGGAATTTCTTGATATTGAGGTTCTATTTGATCCAACCACCATTGATAAGGCCGATAAACTGTTTCTTGGCCGGTACTTTTTTGAAGATATTTAGTACAAAGTTTAATATTAGTATCAGGTTTGATAGCATCCATATGGCTAATAGCAATTTCATTGGCATGACTAACTTTGGCATAAAAAGCAGTAGCAACTAAATCAGGGAAAGCAATGTCACGAGGTCTGCCGGTGGTACCGCCAAATTCATGAAAATTATCTCGATACCAATTGGCTAAATCTTCTGGCATTTGAGTAGGTAATTTTCTAGATCCAACACTGGAACAATAAAGTTTACTGATACCAATACGGTGTTCAATTTCTAAATGATTAACTATTCCTTCGGTTGATGAATCAATGCCGATAAAACTAGGGTCAGAGGCGGTTATGTCTGGTTTAACTCCGTAAGTGGGATGAATTCCAACGCCTTGAGACATTTCAAAAAGAAAGGCATATTTATTACTATCTTGCCAAGCGTTTTTAACGAAACCGTAAACATCTTCGACATATGGAAGTAAATTTTCTCGATACTCTTTGAGTTTAGAGATAAAAAAATCTTTGTTGCCAACTGTTTGTTTTTCCCCTTTATTGTCGGTAAATATAGGTATTAATACTTCTGACATATTAATTCCTAAACTAGAGATTACTTGGTTGAAATAGTCATAATGTTTTTCAAATGATTCAAATTTGCCATCGATTAAATCTTTAACATAAAGTTCCTGACGGAGGGTTCTGTCGGCATAGGCGGGGCTAATACCTTGGCCGGTAGCTCCTTTGCCAATATCTTTGGCGCTTTTTAAAGCGAATTCGAAAGCTTGGTGAGTAGGTAGGGCTAAAGTAGCGGTAGTGCTAACTTTAATAGATGATTTTATCGATCCACCGGATAATTCTTTGACTTTTCCGATTTCATAAACTAATCCTTGTGGGTTAATAACTTTGTTGTTGCCTAAAATAGCAAAAACATTTTGATTAAAAACACCACTGGGAAGTTGATGAAGATTGATAGCAATTCTTTGCCCATTATCCTGATCTATTTCTATTCGGTGACCGGCATTAGCGCCGCCGCTGACGCTGTAGTCAACACAAATTAAACCTTTTTCAACATATTCATCGGCAATTTTATCGGCGAATTTAGCTTTTCCTTCATCGCCCCATTGGGCGCCTTGAATAGCGGTGCTGTTTGGTCTGGTGGTAGTCATATAAATTATTTTAAGTTGTTTTTACTACAAAAGAAAGTAATTGTTTAATGTTTATTAAATAAGTATAATGAAGAAATAGACAAAAATTTGATATTGAGTAATAGAACTCTTTTTGATATAGTATGACTTGTCTTTAGACCAAAGGGCTCGTGGTGCAGCGGTCTAGCACATCCGCCTGTCACGCGGAAGATCGTGGGTTCGAATCCCATCGGGCCCGCACGTTGGGTAAAGGGTATTTTGAAATGCAGGTTTTAGCGTTAAATACCGTACTAAACTTGGTGTTCCAGAAACTAAATCCGTATATGTTGGAGCAGAGTCAAATATGATGTTAAAGAAGGCGGCTCTCTTTGATGGATTTAGCGTATCTATCAACAATTCTTCTAGGTGTTCCAGAAAATATTTAACATAATCCATTACCTCTGCCATATTAATTCCCTTTTGAGTTTTATCTTTATTAATTTTTTCCTGTTCTAATACTCTGATTTTTTCTTGGTCTTTCTCGACTTCTTCTTCAATATATTTAATAGTAGTAGCCGATGAAAGGTATTTAATTTTATCCATATTTAATTGGATTGAAGTTTTGGCTTCATTAATTTTTCGGTCGATTATCGTTTCGTCACTAATTTGGCTTTGGACTCGTATTTTCCATTCTTTTAAAACTAATTTTTGAAGATTATCGATATATTTTTGATTAAAGTCTAAAGTTTTGACGAAATCTTCGATGGTTTTGTTAAATTCAGCTACTGATACTCTGAAATAATGACCTCTTTTATTACAGTGATAAGCTGGGTAGTATTTGCCTAATTTTCCTCTGGAGGCACTACCAAATAAGGGTTTATTACAATGAGGACACATAACCACTCTTTTGTAAGGGAAATCTGGATTATTTATCTTTTTTATAGTTCTCCACTTTTCGACTTCACCACGGTTATAAATAAGTTCCCCGTGCTTTTTAGTAATAATATTTTTACCTCTATTAGCTTGGTTAAAGGTTTCAACTGAAACCAAACCTTTAAATTTACCTTTAATTCCTTGTTTACCTGTCCATTTTTCTAAGTTAACGCCGGCATAAATTGGATTAGAGATAATTCTTCCAAGGTGTTTATAAGTTAATAGATTATTTCCTATTTGACCAATGATTTTGGTTCTATTTTCTGGGTCACGTCGATATTTAATTCTGGTATGAAAACCCATTTTATTAATTTGTTCAGTTATTTCAATATCACTGAGGTTGCCTTGGCATCTAAGTTGGAACATTTTTTTAATCCAAATTGATTCTTTAGGGTGAGGTTTTAAAATATTTCTTTTTCCATGTGGAGTTTCAATTTTATGGTTTATATAACCAAAAGGTGCTTGTCTAACTCTGTAACCCATTCTGACATAGCGGATTTCAGCCCCAATCATTCTGGTCATAATATCGCGCATTTCATCTTTGGCTCTCTCAGCCTCCAAAATTTCTGATTTTTGGGTTGGACTATAAACGCTCCATTTATAGGAAACACCTAAATGTTCTAATGTATTTACGTCTTGATTACCGATAATTCCATAAATATCGATTAATTGGATATGATTTTGTTGTAGTTGCATTTTAAGGTGGTCATAAAGATAAGAACCACCTCGAGTGAAACGATCAATTGATTTAATAATAAACAATTGAATATCATTACTTTTCTTTTTACAGTAATTAATAGCTTCCTGAACCGGTTGTTCCTCTTTTGAGGCTGATTCTATAAATACAAAATATTTTTTAATATTTATTCCTTTATTTAAAGCAAAGCGTTGAATTTGTTCCCTTTGGGCCTCTGGAGAATCTCCTTGAAGACCTTGTTTCATTGATGAAATTCTAATGGCGGCAACAGCATTTAATTTAGTTAAGTTTTCCATTTTTCGAGGCTTGTTTTTCCAATATTCGGTCAATAATTAAATTAGCAAATATTCGTAATTTTTCGTCAGTATTATTTTTCTTAAAATAGTCTTCAATCTTGTTATTCTGTTCTATATTCTTAGTCATACTCTATAAAAATACTATCACTATAGTGATAGTGTGTCAAGTGTTAGAGAGTATTTACTTTTGCCTTATTTTTTGTTAAATTTATTTGTTTTGATAATTTTTCC
>CAZWUG010000023.1:0-2131 GCA_964637525.1 uncultured Gammaproteobacteria bacterium
GCCAGACGAGTGCTGGATAGAGTGGTGGGTTATAGTTTATCACCGATTTTGTGGAAAAAAGTGAGACGAGGTTTATCCGGAGGCAGGGTTCAATCAGTGGCGGTGAGGCTTATCTGTGAAAGAGAAAAGGAGATTGGTAAATTTAAAAAAGAAAAATTTTATACTATTTGGTCGGAGTTGGAAAAGAAAGAAACTTTTAGAGCCGATTTGGTTAAAGTTGAGGGTAAAAGTGTCTATTTGGTTAATAAAATTAAACTATTTGACGGTGAATACACTTATTCAAAATCAATCTTTAAAACTGAAGAAGAAGTAAAGAAATTTGTGGAAAGTTTAGGAAAAGAATTTCTGGTAGAAAAAATAACCGGCAAAGAAATTTTGAGAACACCATTACCGGCTTTTACGACTTCAAAATTGCAACAAGCAGCGGCCCGAAGAATGGGTTGGTCGGGTAAACAAACTATGAGTGTAGCTCAACAACTTTATGAAAAGGGTTTAATTAGTTATCACAGAACCGATTCAGTTTATTTATCAGAAAAAGCGATTGGTGAATTTAGAGATTTTATTGTTAAGGAATATGGTGAAAATTATTTATCAGAAAAGGTGAGGGTTTATAAAAATAATAGTAAAAATGCTCAAGAAGCTCATGAAGCAATTAGACCAACAAAGGTAACAATTCAAAATATTGAAGGGGTTGATTCTAGAGAAATGAAATTGTATGAAATGATTTGGAAGAGGGCAGTGTCGACCCAAGGAGCAGCGGTAAAAATGAAAAATACTACTGTAACATTTTCTAGCGGAAAGGCTCTTTTCCAATCAAAAGGAGTAAGAATGTTGTTCGATGGATTTTTGAAAATTAGTGGAGAAAAACATGAGGATCAAATTTTGCCAGAGTTGAATGAGGGTGAAAAAATAACCGCCCAAAAAATTAATTTTGAGGAAAACGAAACTAATCCAATGCCACGATATAGTGATGCCAGTTTAGTGTCGAGTTTAGAAAAACAAGGAATTGGTCGCCCAAGTACCTATGCGCCAATTATTTCAACAATTATTATGCGCCAGTATGTGGAACGAGACGAAGGAAAATTTAAGCCAACGGTATTGGGTAATGCGACTAATGAATTTTTAGTCAAAAATTTTGAAGATATCTTGTCATTACCATTTACGGCGGAAATGGAAGAAGATTTAGATAAAGTGGCTTTGGGAAAAACGAAATGGAAAGAAATGATGAAAATTTTTTGGAAGGGATTTGAAAAAGAAGTTGAGAAAGCGGAAAAAGATGGGGAAAGAGTTAAGGTAGAGACAGAAAAGCTGGATGAAAAATGTCCGGAGTGTAAAGAGGGTGAGTTGGTGGTTAGATTGGGAAGATTTGGGAAGTTTATTTCTTGCTCCAGATTTCCGGAATGTAAATATAGTCGACAATATCAAGAAGATGCGGGATTTAAATGTCCGGAATGTGGGGCTGAGGGAGTGGTGAGAAAAACTAAAACCGGCAGAAAATTTTATGGCTGTTCAAGGTATCCAAATTGTAAATGGGCGGGATGGAAACGCCCGTAGGGCGTTTCCAGTTTATAGATCGTAGATTGTAGATTGTAGATTTAAAACAGTTCATTAATTACAATTAATTTGTGATTAATAATTTTGATAAATTAAAAGTTCTAGAAAAATCCCATCTTTTTACTCTTAAAATTTATAAATTAATCAGGACTTTTCCATCAGATGAGAAATTCCGATTAATAGACCAAATTTGTCGATCATCTAGTTCTGTTCCAGCCAACATTGTTGAAGGAAATTCAAGAAAAACTAAAAACGAATTTGCACAATTTTTATATCAAGCCAAGGGTTCACTTTCAGAAACTCAATACCATCTTTTACTAGCTAAGGATTTGAAGATTATTGATGAAAAAATATTTAATGAATTAATTTTCGAATCAGATGAAATCGGTAAAATGATTTCCGGATTAATCACTTTTCTAAAATCAAAATAATCCTGTATTTCCTCTACGATCTAATATCTACCATCTAACCACTAATTTTCTACGATCTACAATCTACGATCTATTTTGTCCTAGTTTTTCGACGATCTACAATCTACGATCTATTTTGTCCTAGTTTTTCGACGATCTACAATCTA
>CAZWUG010000023.1:2231-4610 GCA_964637525.1 uncultured Gammaproteobacteria bacterium
ACGATCTACAATCTACGATCTATTTTGTCCTAGTTTTTCGACGATCTACAATCTACGATCTATTGACTAGTTTTAGGTTTGCCCCAATGCATTTGAGAGGTGCGGATGAGTTTATCGCGTTGTTGATTTTTGCAGGATAAAGGGGCGAGTGTGGTGGCATAGAATGGTTGGGTGGTTTCAGAATCAATAGAGAGTTTGCAAATGACTTGATATTTACCAATTTTAACTAAATCTTCCGGAGGGAATTGAGGCCCGAATTCTTTGGCTAAGATATAAGCATCTTGGTTGCCAACAACAAAGGAAATTAAAGAACCGACATTGCCTAAAATAGCATCTTGGATGGTTCGGTCTAATTGAGCCATGTATTGATTGGCGACAATAAGATTTAGACGGAATTTACGGGCTTCAGAAAGAATTTTAATAAAAGCGTCGGTGGCAAAATTTTGGAATTCATCGACATAAAGATAAAAATCAGAGCGGTCTTCGGCGGCTTGAAAGACCCGATTCATGGCAGAGAGCTGGATTTGAGTAATCAACATGGCACCCAAGAGAGCTGAGTTATCTTCACCTAAACGACCAGTAGATAAATCGGCAATTAAAATCTTTTTATTGTCCATAATTTCCTGGATATTTATTTTAGATTTGGCGTGAGCCACGGTATTACGGATATTAGTAGAAGCAATAAATTGGCCAACTTTATTTAGAATAGGGGAGACGGCTTCATTTTGAAATTTTGGATCCATCCGGTCAAATTCGTTAATCCAGAAATTTTTGAGAGTTTGGTTGGTTAACTGACCAACAACTTTATTGCGAAAATTTTTGTTGGTTAAAATTTCGACAATATGAGTCATATCACTACCCGGAGTATTAACTAAGGTAAGAACGGCATTACGTAAAATATGTTCCAGCCGAGGACCCCAAGAAACATTACCATAAAGTTTTTTGAAAATAGAGAGAACTCCGGAGGCAATAAGCTCTTTTTGAGAATCATTTTTAGCCTCTAAAACATTGAGAGGGTAGACGTATTCCGGATCGGCCGGGTTAAAGTAACAGACGTCGTTGATACGATTACTAGGGATGTAATCGAGAATAGTATTACATAAATCACCATGAGGGTCGATAACCGCTACTCCACGACCTTTACGAATATCGTCAATAGCCATATTGGCGATTAAAGTAGTTTTACCGGTACCGGATTTACCAATGATATAAGTGTGGCGGCGACGGTCTTCGCCTTGCTTAATACCAAAAATGGCATCTTTATTTCTAAATTCAGTTTTGGCAAAAAAAGTGATTTCAGCCTTTGTTTCGGGGGTGGCATTGTCAGCTGTAGGTAAATTTTCCGGAGGGTCAGAATAAAGTTTTTTACCCCAAGCAATATTTGGAAGCTTGGTCATTTGATTGGGAAAATGCCAAATGGCGGAAAGTTCTTCAGTATTAAATATTTGGCCTTTAAGTCCGGAAAAAATTTCACGATTACGAATTGATTTAAGGAGTTTATTTTTAGTAAAGAAATTTGGATTGTAAGTTTTGATAAAGTTGCCGCGAGGATTAGTGTAGGCACCAAATGAGGAAGAAACTGAGGAGATTAATCCGGGATTATTGGAAAGAAAATTTATTTGGGCAAAAATTCCGGGGAATTGGATTTTTTGTTCAAAAATCATTTTATCAGGGTGGGCGGTACGAATGTTGCGTTCTTTGTCAACTAAAATGCCATTTTGGATGGTACTGATAATGCTGCCTTGCCAATTTTTTGGGGGAGATGAAAGGACTATTTGGAAAACAAAAAAATCTTTAATGTTGTTGGAACGGGAGAGTGGGGCCAAAACAGAGTTAAGAGGATCAGTCTCCCTAAAGTCTTTGGTAGTTTTGAGGGGGTAACTGTAGGATTTACCTAATCCAAGTTGAGTAAAGCTAGGTTGAATATTTTGACTATTGTTAGAGTCAGCGGATGTTTCCGGATTGAGAAAAGATTTAATGTAATCAGGAGTTTCCCGAATAACAGCGCTGGAATATTGAGCTAGTATTTGAGACCGAAAAAATTCGATATCAGCAACAGGCACAACAATAAAGAAATGAATTTGACCGTCTTTTAGAACAATTTCCAGTGATGAAATGGTTTTTTTCTTATCGGTTAGTCTTTCAAGAAAAGAACTTTTGGAGAACTGGGTAAAATTAGCCAGCAAAGAAGACATTGACTCAAATGTAAATTCATTTTCTTGAGGCAAGCGAACTTCGAGAATGACAAGATTGCTGTCAGGCATGAATGTATTTTAGCAATTTTTTGGGCGGAAAAGGTAATTTAGGGGTGATTATCTTATAATAATTTTGTTAAATATCTTGTAGTAATATTTATTTATAATTTATTAATTTTTTATA
>CAZWUG010000023.1:4710-5933 GCA_964637525.1 uncultured Gammaproteobacteria bacterium
TTTTTATATATCTTTTGAAATAATTTTAGTATGTTATAATTCCTGAATTAAAAGTTTTCTTTTTGACACGAGAATCCTGGGGTAAAGACCCAGTGTCAAAAGTTTATATAAATAAGGAGCATCCCGATGAATCGGGATAAAAAAAATATGGCAGAGGCCAAAAAAGTAATTAAAAAAACCGTCAACCGAAGCGGGAAATCTTTAGTTAAAAAAGCTTTAGTAGTTAAAGCTAAGACACAAAGCAAAATTTCAGTTGAAAATATCAAGAAGTTGAATGAAAGGAAATTAGAAGAGAAGAAGATTTGGGAAAATAAAGTAAATAAAATTGAAGAGAAGTCAGCCCCTGTTAAAGCTATGGCGGCCAAGGAAGATAAAAATTACGATTTAACTATTGGTTTAAAAGATTTATTAGATGCCGGTTGTCATTTGGGTCACAAAACTTCTAAAACTAATCCAAAAGCAAGAGATTTTATTTATGGAAAGAAAGATGGAATTGAAGTCATTGATTTAGTAAAGACTTTGGATGGTTTACAAAAAGCTTGTAATTTTATTTACAATCAAAAGAGAAATAACAAACAAATAGTTTTGGTGGGCACTAAAAGACAATCCCGTGAAGTAGTCCGAAGAGTAGCTATAAATGCCGGGGTACCTTATGTAACTGATAGATGGTTGGGTGGGACAATTACTAATTGGGATCAAATTAAAAAAGATATCAAAAAGTTAATTGATCTTAAAAGTGGTTTAGAATCCGGTAAATTTGGGGAAAGTACTAAAAAGGAACTTTCAGATATGAATAAAGAGGTGACCAGATTGGAAAAGATTGTCGGCGGGTTGACTAGCCTGGAAAAATTATTTGACGTGCTTTTTGTGGTTGACGCCGGAGTGGAAAAAACCGCGGTTAAGGAGGCCCGTTTAAGAAAAATTAAAGTGGTGGCTATTAGTGATACTGATGCCAATCCATACAAAGTTGATTTGGCTATTCCGGCCAACGATGATTCAGTTAAAAGTGTCAATCTTTTGGTTGAAGAAATTGGGAGAGCGATTAAGGCGGCAGGAACTAAATAGATTGTAGTTTTTAGATCGTAGATGGTAGAAAATAATAATTTAAAATTTAAAAATAGTGTCTTCCGATGTCGGCTAAAGCCTTATCGGAATGGTCAGTTATAATTTAATTTAAATAAATATGGAGACCAAAATAATTGAATTGGTTAAAAAAATCCGAA
>CAZWUG010000023.1:6033-13095 GCA_964637525.1 uncultured Gammaproteobacteria bacterium
ATTGGTGGTAAAGTTTGGGGAAAATATGAAATTGACCAGATTCGCCAGATTTGAAATTTAATATTGTTGGTTTTAGAAAAGTCCTCCATTAGATTAATATGGGGGATTTTTTTTGTGTCGTTTGTTGACAATTTATTAAAAAGAAAATAGTATAGGTATACGACTAAATGGGGGAATGAAAATGCTTGGAAAGTTTTTGGGATTTTGGTGGTTTTAGTAAGTGGGCTGTTTTTAAGTATTTATTTAGTTGGACAAGATCAGGAAAATCGGAGTAAGGCTGAGGAAAATGATGTGACTATAGGTAATGAACAATTTGAAAATATGTGCGGAAAGGCGGATGAGCTACCGGCTTTATCACGTCCGGTGAATGATTTATGTAGTGTTGGTTTACCCGTGTGGATTGATTCAGTGGGGAGTGAGGGTTTATATAGATGGAAGTGTGTGGATGAAGTTAGTGTATAAAGTGGTGAGTGTAGTGCGGCTTTAAGTAATTAGGTTAAAGATAAGGTATAATTTATATTATGATAAATTTTTCTGATGTGAGAGCCCGAATGGACAAAATAGTGTCTTTATTTGTTAATGATATATCTTCGATTAGAACAGGTAGGGCAACTCCGGGTTTAATTGAGAATGTAGTGGTAATGGTGTATGGTGGTCAGAAAATGAAATTGATTGAGCTGGGATCAATTGGGGTGTCCGATGTCAGATCATTAACCTTCCAACCGTGGGATCAGGGGCTGGTAAGAGAGATATCTAATGGAATTGCAGCAGCAAATATTGGGATGAATCCGGTAGTTGATGGACAGATAATCAGAATGAGTTTGCCAATGTTGACGGTGGAACAAAGAGAAGATTATGTGAAGTTGTTGGGGCGAAAATTAGAAGCGGCGAGAGTGATGATTAGAGATGCGCGGGCAGATTTTAGAAGTGTGGTGCAAAAGGCTAAGCAAGATAAATCTGTTTCAGAAGATGAATTTAAAAAAGATGAAACTGAGTTACAAAAAATGACGGATGAATTCGTTAAACAATTGGAAGATATATCAAAAAAGAAAGAAACAGAAATTAGGGGTTGACGATTTTTTAAATTTGGTTTATTCTAATTTTATAATGAATAAAGTAAATAAATTTCTAATGGTCGGTATTTTGTTATTAGCAGTAGCTATTCCGTTGACGACTTGGTTGGCTGTCAGCAATCAGGAAAATCGAAGTAAAGCTGCGAGTAGTGAGACTGAAACAGCCGTGGTTAATAATGATGAGACGGTAGTTGATGGTGTTTGTGGAGAGATGAATGGTAAATCAGTAACGGAGATTCCAGATAATAGATATGCTTGTGCCAAAGGGGCGGTAAATTGGATGGATACCACTGCTGATGATGGTGCTTACAATTGGGATTGTATTGGTAAGATGGATGGGGTAATTGCTCATTGTGAGGTTTCTCTGGAGAAATAAGATTAGTCGTAGACTAAAGTGACGGCATTGGAGATAATGAGACTATGGATTTGTTAATTTTTGTTTTGGCTTTGTCGGTTTTGGTTTTAGTTCATGAATGGGGTCATTTTATAGCGGCTCGGAAAACGGGGGTGAAAGTTGAAGAATTTGGGCTAGGGTTACCACCAAGAATTTTTGGTAAAAAAATAAAAGGAACAATTTATAGTTTAAATTGGTTGCCGATTGGTGGGTTTTGTAAACTTTATGGAGAAGATGGAGATGGTAAAGGAACAGATGCTTTTAATCACAAAAAACCATGGCAAAAAATGTTGATAGTTTTGGGCGGGGTAATAATGAATTTAGTTTTGGCAGTGGTGATATTTAGTGTGGTTTATACCGTGGTGGGAGTGCCGGTAGAAACTGATAGAGTGTCGATTGTAGGAATTTCACCTGGTTCTCCGGCAGAGAAAGCTGGATTAAAAGAGAATGATGTAATTTTAAAAGTAAATAATGTGGTAGTTAAAAAGGCAGATGGGTTAACAGAAGAAATAGGGAAAAATAAAGGAAAAAAAATTAATTTGGTGATAAATGATAATAAATTGGTTGAAGTAGAGGTAAGAGAAAATCCACCAGAAGGAGAGGGAGCGATAGGGGTGGCTATTTCAAATACAGAAATGGAAAAAATACCGTGGTATAGAGTTGATCAAGGAATCGTTGCAGGATTTAAAGAGGCCTATTATTGGGGGAAAATTATCTTTGGAGGGGTGGTAAAAATGATTGGTGGCTTATTGACGGGAAACGTGCCGAAAGATGTCAGTGGTCCAATAGGGATGTATCAGGCGACTAGCGCGATTAATAAAAATCAAGGTATTTTAGCAGTGATTCATTTTTTCGGAATAGTATCGGTGAATTTGGCAGTGGTAAATGTGTTACCCTTTCCGGCTTTAGACGGAGGAAGAATAATTTTTGTTTTTTATGAAATGGTGACGAAGAAAAAGGCGAATCAAAAATTTGAGACAATAGTTAATAATATAGGGATGTTGTTTTTATTAGGATTGATTTTATTAATAACTTTAGGTGATATTAAAAGGGTTATAGGGATGTAAATCGGTTTTTATTGAATTGGGTGCCGGAAAGTGTTTAACTTAAGTGAGAATTTTTCTATGAAATTTTTAATTAGTAAACAAGATGGTTTGGCTCAAATTTTTGTCTTGGCGGGTATGTTGTTGGTGGCCACTATTTTGCCTGTAGCCACTAAATTAGTTCAACAAAATCAGGAAAATAGGAGTAAGGCAGTGCTAATACCAGAGGTAACAACGTGTGCAGTTAATGCAACAAAGTGTGTAGGAGGATATAAATATATTTGTAGTGGTGGTAAATGGGAGAAAACTACAACGAAATGTGGAACAACCCCAACTCCCATTAAAAAACCGACAGCCATTCCAACTCCGAAACCTAAGTGTTCAAGCACCGGTGGTTTTTGTTCATCGTTATCTTGTCCTAATGGAGTTATTTACACTCCGGGTCAAACATCTGACTGTGTGAGCCAGTTTTGCTGTAAACCAGTTCCAACAGCCACTCCAACAAAGGAAGTTAATCGACCCGGTACTTGTGAGGTCTTAGATAATTTAGGCAACATAATGTGCAAGGACAATCAGACTGTTTATTCTTGTCAAAATGATGGTGATGGAGTTGATTGGAAATTTTTAAAAAAATGTAAAGATAATGAAATTTGTACCAGTGGTGAGTGTTTAGATTTATCAGTTGAGGATGATATTGAGATAGTAACTTGTTCCTCTTCTGCCTGTGGTAAATGTGCTACTTCAGATGCATGTGCTTCTGCCGGTTGTCTCTGGGGTTACAACGGATCTTCAACCATGTATTGCTATCCAAAATCTTCAGCCATGCCGGTTCAGTCTAAATGTGTAGTTGACGGTAGAACCTGGGATGATAATGCGGCTATTTGTAGTGATAATATCGCTTATATTTGTAAATCCGGAAACAAAGTTAAAGTTGAAGATTGTGGAACCAGAGGTTGTGACACAAATGGGACATGTAAAGCTAAAAAAGCCAATGGGGAAAAGTGTTCATATGATGGTGATTGTTTAAAGGGATACTGTAATGCAGGGCGTTTTTGTGTTCCGAATAAAAGTAGTTGTTGGTCAGTTGTCAAAAAGGTGACAGTATCTGATGGTGAGTTTGTTTGTGAAGGTGGAGTGGAGTCACATTGTGATAACGGCCTATTAGTCGGCGGAGTTAAGAATGGTTGTGGTGAGGGAAAGTGTTTGTCTCCTTTAGATAATTTTTATTACAATCAGGGTTATTCTTATTGTTCGAATGATTGGCTGAGCACTTGTGGCAGTAGCGGTAGTTGGAGTCTGGATGCTTGTGGCGGAAAAGGTTGTAGTGGGAGTAAATGTAATTGTGGTTGCGGTATAGCTAATAATACAGAGAAGGAATCTAACTCTCCTCCAAGTGCCGGGACGCTTTGTGATGATGGCGTGACATTTTCTCCGGTAAGCGAGACTGATTTGGGTTGGAATTGGACTTGTGGCGGAAGTAAATGCAACACATCATTGTGTTTTGCGAGTAAAAGGCAAATTCAGGTTACCGGAGTTAGTTTATCCGGTTTATCTTCTGTCTATGTGGGAGATTCAATAACATTAGCAGCCATGGTTAGTCCCGGTGATGCCGCTGATAAAAAAGTAGTTTGGTCGAGCAGTGATGGATCAGTGGCAGCAGTAAATAGTGTGGGCGGAGTAACCGGTGTTTCGGTAGGAACGGTGACGATTAAAGCTACGGCTATAAATGGGAAATTTGGTTCATTTACGGTTACGGTTATTGCAAAAGTTTTTTGTTCCTCTTCTGCCTGTGCCAAGTGTGATGTTAATAATTGCGGTAAAGATAATGATTGTCTGTGGGGTTATAACGGATCAAGCTCTTTACGGTGTTACTCTAAATCGGAAGCGATACCGACAGTGACTCCAACCTTAACACCAACTTTAACTCCAACCTTAACACCCACCTTAACACCAACTCTAACTCCAACTCCAACTGTAACACCAACCTTAACACCAACCTTAACTCCAACTGTGACTCCAACCTTAACACCAACTCTAACTCCAACTGTAACTCCGACACCGACAAAAAGGCCGACTGCGACTCCGACAAGACCTAGATCTGACAATGGACCAATACCCACAGTACCCGGAGGTAATATTTTTAAATTTAAGATTGCTTTTTCAGGGATTAAGCCATCGTATGCAGATGCCAACGGTAATAGGTATAGTTGTCTGGCTAGTTTGAAAAGTTTAAATATCGTCGAAATGGGTAATGTGTCGGCCAATGCGACCCGATGGTTATCTGGAGTTAAACCAACCGTAGTAAGCAATGAGGTTGATTCAAAAGGAAATCAAGTATTTTTGGTAACTCCAAAAGTAGACTCGGTATTTGTGTCACTTGACACTTTTAACTATATTAAAGTTAAGGGGCCTTTTCATTTAAAGCAAAGAATGTGTTTAGATAAACAGAAGGGGAAATTGAGTGAATCGACGAGGTGTGATATTAATTTCTTTAGGACCGATAATTATATTTATGATTTTTCGGAATACACATTATTGGCGGGGGATGTTAATCAGAATGGAATAATTAATATTGTTGATTACTCGTTGATTAAAAGTTCAGCTGAATCGGACAGCGGGGTGATTAAGTGTGGAAAACAAAATGATTTGAATATGGATGGGTTAGTTAATGGGGTAGATATATCTATGATAGAAGAGCTTTTACCTCTAATGAGTGATGAGTGATTTTGATTATTTGTGATATATATTTATATATTAAATAGTTAATTTTAGCCGATAGTTCTAGAAAATACTAATTTACTTATTGACCTAAGGTTTTAAAAGTGTTTAACTTTTTTATATAAAAATTATGTTTTTTTAAATGAAAAAATTAAATTTAACTGAACGAAAGGGGTTTGCTCAGATTTTTTTATTAGTGGGAATGTTGTTGGTGGCGGTTTCTTTGCCTATAGCCACTAAACTAGTTCAACAAAATCAGGAAAATAGAAGTAAGGCGGCAAGTACTGCCAGTAGTACATATACCACTTGTACTTATACTTGTACTTATTGGGGGACTTGTTCTGGAGGAAACCAATCGTGTACTAACGAGACTAAATCTCCATCCAATTGTACTGGGGGAACTCATAAGGTAGGGACTACTAGAACTTGTGAATGTACAGGGAGTGCGGTTAAATGTGAGGGTGGACAGATGAAATCTTGTAATAATGGACGTTGGCAAAATGCAGATAGATGTCCGAGTGGTGAATGTAATAGTTCTAACACTGCATGTAAGGCAGTAACGGTGGTATGTACTGAAGGGGCGACAAAATGTAGTGGGGCGAGAATGTATAAATGTGATGGTGGGAGTTGGGTAGGTCAAAGTAGTTGTCCGAGTGGTAGTTGTAATGGTAATGGTGAGGTTGGTACTACTTGTGCTGCTGCAGCACCAACTCCAATTGGTTGTTCTTATTCTGCCTGTGGCAAATGTACCACTTCAGGTTCTTGTGCTTCTGCTGGTTGTTCGTGGGGATATAACAATTCTTCGTCTATACATTGTTACAAAGCTACTACACCTACTACAACTGCTACTTCTTGCGGTAAGTTCAATAATTCTGATGATTGTACTATCGCTGGGTGTTTGTGGGGGTACAATGGTTCTTCGTCAATGTATTGTTATTCATCACAATCAGCAGTGCCAACTCCAGCTAGATTGTGTACTGGAGGAAATGGATATAATAAGTGTGAAAATAATGTAAAATTTGCTTGTAGTACAGCGACTGGTACATGGACTTCGCTTGGTCAGTGTCCAACTGGTACTACTTGTAATACTGCGGGGACTGTTTGTGTTGATCCTACTACTGCTTGTACTCCTAATGGGGCAATAAAGTGTATCGGTTCAGGTCAATTACAGCAATGTATTTTAGGTTATTGGGCTAATGCGAGTAAGTGTACGAGTGGTAAGTGTAATTCAAAAGGGACGGCTTGTGAAACTGGCGGTAGCGGTGGAAGTGGCGGTGGTGGCGGAAGCAGTCCGGGTTATTCTTATCCTGCTCTTGTCGTGATTCCGAGTGCTTTGACATTGAAGGTGGGGGAGAGTGCCACGGTAACAGCAAGTGACACGGTAACTTGGTCAAGTGATAAGGCTGATATAGCCATGGTAACGGCTGATGGTGTGGTTGTGGGTGTAGCGGTGGGGACGGCAACTATTACGGCGACTAATGAGTTTGGAGAAACTGCTAAAGTAGCCGTGTCAGTGATTACTAAAGGTACCGGGACATTAAGTTTCAAGGTTGCTTTTGCCGGGATTAAGCCTTCTTATACTAATAGTCTGGGTGAGTCATATAGTTGTATTGGAAGTTTAGGTCGCTTAACAGTAGAAGTTCTTAACCGACCGACCAACACTTATGGAAAGTTTTCTGAAATTGACGTGAGTGTAGTCGGTAATGAGATAGATTCGAAGGGGAATCAAGTGTTTCAGGCGAGTAATTTAGAAGTCGGTTCCAGTTTTGCTACCGTTAATAACTTTAACTATGTCAAGATCAAAGGCCCATTCCATTTAAAGAGAAGAATGTGT
>CAZWUG010000024.1:0-6728 GCA_964637525.1 uncultured Gammaproteobacteria bacterium
GGTATTAGTAAATTACTATCATCCAACCATAAATTAAAACAAAATTCATCTCTTTCTCCTCGTTTTCCATATTTTCGATGAGGAATTTTTTTAATAAATACCCACAACCTTAAAAACAATCTGGTCCTCCATAACCTATTTTGTTTAGTTATTACCAGAAAGTCTATATCATCATTCTTTTTGGGGTGACCGGACGCCACTGACCCACTTATCCCTAAAAACAAAATATCTCCGAAATGTTTCTCTATTTCTTTGGCTAATTTTCCACCTTTTATAAATTTATCCTGATAATATTTATCTTTTTTATCCTCTATTCTTCCTATTATTTCAGATATAGTTTTTTTTGAAAACACTTCATTAGATATTAGCCTTTTATCTATCTCGTCTTTATTAAGATAACTTTTATATTTTTTTGCGTATTTAATTGTTTCTTTTAATGCCCAATCTATTGTCATAGGTTATTTTATCTCATCTCACCACCTACCTTATCCTGATATAATTAGCACCAGATAATGGTCAACAAAAATACAAAAAGATATCGTGTTTTAGAAATGATTCCTGGCTTTTTTGCTTGGATGACTATTTTATTTCCTGTTTGGGGGGCTGTTTTAATCCCTAAAGCTGTCGCCTATTTTGTTATTGCCTTTTTAATCTATTGGCTTTACCAATCATTTAAGTCAGCTATTTTAGCTGTCATTGGCTACTTTAAAATTAAAAAGGCCAGCAGTATTAATTGGCAAAATTTATTTCAGGAAGATTTTCGGTCCTCATGGCTTAAATATAATCAAATTCATCATGTTATTATTATCTCTTCATACAAAGAACCAATCGAAATTATTGAAATGGCCATTGGCAGTTTAGCTGCTCAGCAGGAAATCAATCTTAAAAAACTTCATCTTATTCTAGGTCAAGAATCACGTGCTGGTCAAGAAAATAATCAAGAAACCATTGAATATTTCTCCCAAAAATATAAAGGAGTTTTTGGTGATTTTATTTTTACCGAACACCCTTCTAATATCCCCGGAGAAACAGCCGGAAAACATAGTAATGAAAGATTTGCCGCCCAATATTTCAAAAAACATTTTATTGATACCGGTAAATACAAAATAGAGAATCTAACTCTTACCAGTTGTGATGTTGACACCATATTCAATTCAAAATACTTTGCTGCTCTTACTTACGATTTTGCTTCCAATTCGGCCCGATATCAACGTTTTTGGCAATCTCCCATCTTTTGGCATAACAATATCAATCAAGTTCCCTCACTCATTCGTATCACTGGAGTCCTAGGGAATGTCATTCATATTGCTAACATTCAAGAACCAGATGGTTTATTTTTTAACTATTCTTGTTATTCATCTTCATACAAACTAATTGATCAAAGTGGCTATTGGGATCCGGATATGATCCCTGAGGATTGGCATATTTTCCTTCAAGCCTTTTTTGCCACTAAAGGAAAAGCCGCTGTTGAACCTATCTTTTTACCCACAGTTGTTGACGCCCCAAATGGTAAAAATTATTTTTCCGCTCTCAAAAATCGTTATTCCCAATGTGTCCGCCATGCTTGGGGAGCTATCGACATTCCTTATGCTATCGAGCAGTCTCGGCTTCATCCAGAAATCCCTTTTTTAACTCGGGCTTTACGTATTTTTAAACTTCTCCAAACCCATTTCATTTGGTCTAGTAATTGGTTCATCCTAACTTTAGGAACATCTCTTCCAGTTATGCTTAACCCCAAATTTTTTCAAACCACTTTTGGTTTTAATCTTCCTCGAATTTCCAACATAATCTTAACTATTTGTTTAATCCCTTTAGCAACTTTAATTATCTTAGATTGGAAGCTTCGTCCTGCTCGTCAAAAAAAAGGATTTTTTAACATTCTCAAAAATATCCTTCAATGGCCATTTATGCCTATCGCTACTCTTACCATGTCTGTTCTCCCTGGTCTCCAATCGCATACTCGTCTTTTGCTCGGTAAAAGACTTGAATACAAAACTACTACCAAAAAAGCTAACAACTAAGTTATCATTAATTGATGACTCATTTTTTATCTAAGTATAAATATTGGTTTTTTATTTGGATTTTATTTATACTTCTTCGCCTTCCTTCGTTATTTGAACCCTATTGGTATGGAGATGAAGGCATATATTTAACTTTAGGGCAGGGGATAAAAAAAGGATTAATTCTCTATAAACAAATTCACGACAACAAACCTCCTACTCTTTATTATTTGGCTGCTTTAAGTCAAACTGTTTTTGGATTTAGGCTTCTTCTTACTGTTGTTATGATTCCCACTATTTTGTTTTTTTATCGACTTTGTCTGTATTTTTTTAAATCCAACCTTGCCAAATTTTCTACTTTTGCTTTTGTTATTTTAACCTCAATCCCTTTCCTTGAAGGTAATATTGCTAACGCTGAAATTTTCATGCTTCTTCCCACTATATTTGGTTTTTATTTTTTCCTTAATGCTAAAAAAAAGATTCACTTTTTTCTTTCCGGACTCTTTCTTGGATTAGCCTTCACTATTAAAATTCCTGTATTTATCGAGGTTGCTTTTCTCATCATTTGGATTTTTGTTCAAGATTTTTCTAAGCTTAAGCAAAAATTCTGGCAATTATTTTTACAAGCATTTTTACTTAGCCTTGGTTTTTTAACCCCAATGCTTATCTATCTTATTTATTTTTATTTTCTTCATGCCTTAATTCCATTCCTTAGTTCTGCTCTCTTGCAAAATTTTTCCTATCTTTCTTCGTGGGCTACTGGTACTCAAACAGCTTCAGCTAGTAGTGGGGGATTAATTAACCGTCTATTAATTCTTGTCCTTTTTTGGACAATTATTATTTTCCTTAAATTCAAAAAAATTCTTTCTTCTTCACTTACCTTTGTCCTTTCTTGGTTAGCCGCTACTATTTTTGGGGCTCTTCTTTCAACTCGGCCTTACCCTCATTATCTAATCCAAATTATTCCACCGTTTTGCCTTTTACTAACCTACTTTTTTGATCATAAAAAATATATTCATAAAGCCTTAATCTTAATTTCATTTTTCTCCCTTGGTTTTTTAATTAAAAAATATAACTTTTATTTTTATCCATCTTTCAGCTATTATCGTAATTTTTATAGCCATTTAACTCAACTCCAAACTTCAAATGAATATAAAAAATATTTTGGTGACAATGTCCAAACTACTTATCAAATTGCAGATTTTATCGACCAATCTAGTTTATCTGATGATAAAATTTTTGTTTGGGGAGACGAGCCTTATATTTATGCTCTTTCCCATCGGCTCCCCCCGGGGAAATATACCGTTGCTTATCATATTGTCGATTTTAATGGCTACCAAGAAACAATTGATAGTTTAAAGTCAAGTTCTCCAAAGTTTATTATCTATTTTCCTATGGCAAATCGGCCTTTTTCTCAGCTTGATGATATACTCAATCGCTATTATTTTTTGGATAAAAAAATTGGAGCTTCCCTCATTTTTCAAAAACGTTAACTATGAATTTAAATAATATTTTTCAGCCACTGGCTAATTTAGGAAGATTTTGGCAGGAAAAAATTAATTCCCAAATTCTTCGTTGGAATGTCATCTTTATTGTCATTCAGATTGCCTTTCTATTTTGGAAGTTTAATTCCTTACCTCCTCAAGTTCCGCTTTATTATTCATTACCCTGGGGCGAATCTCAATTGGCCCAAACATCTCTATTATTCATTTTCCCCATAATTTCACTTATTCTCCTTCTCATCAACCATCTTTTTTCTATTAGTTTGGTTAAAACCAGTCTGCTCCTCTCCAGAATTTTATTAGCCATATCATTAATTTTTTCCTTTCTCTCTTTAGTTGCTATTTTTCATATCGTTTACCTTATCACCTAAGTTATGCCTATCTTCTTAGCTACTATTTTAATTTCTTGTTTATTTTCCTTTTTTTTGACTCCTCTTGTCAGATTTTTTTTTATAAAAAATAAATGGGTCGAATACCCTGATCAAAAAAATAAAAAAACCCACAATGCTACTGCTACTACCCCAGTCCCTAGAGGCGGGGGAATTCCTATTTTTTTTGCCGTTTTGATTACTTCTTTATTATTACTCCCCTTAGATAAGCATTTAATTGGAATTTTATTAGCTGCTTTTGTTGGTTTGATCATTGGAGTTTGGGATGATATTAAAGACATTAGCCCAATTTTCCGCCTTTTAACCAATATTTTCATCGCTCTTATCGTTGTTGGATCAGGCATTGGCATCGCTTATATCTCCAACCCTTTTAATGGGGGAGTTATCGATCTTTCAGTTCTCAAAATTAATTTTGATTTTCTTGGACAACACAGTATCTGGGTCCTTTCTGATCTCATTGCCATCCTTTGGATTATTTGGTGTAGTAATATTGTCGGCTGGGCTACTGGAGTTGACGGACAACTTCCTGGGTTTACCGCTATCTCTGCTTTTTTTATTGGAGTTTTGGCTTTTCGCTATTCTACTGATATTACTCAATGGCCGGTTATTATTCTTGCTGGGGCTGTTTGCGGTGCTTACCTTGGATTTTTACCTTTTAATTTTTTCCCCCAAAGTATTATGCCGGGGTACAGCGGCAAAAGCCTTGCTGGTTTCTTTTTGGCTGTTCTTTCAATTCTTTCTGGAGCCAAATTAGCCACTTTAATCTTCCTTTTAGGCATCCCGATGATCGACGCTATTTTTACTATCATTCGCCGTTTAGCTAAACATCAACCAATTTATCTTGGTGATGGACAACATTTCCACCACCAGCTCCTTAAAAAAGGTTGGAATCGCCAAAATATTGCCCTACTTTATTGGTTATTCAGTCTTATTTTAGGTGTTATTTCATTATTCCTCAATAGCAGCCAAAAAGTCTATGTTTTTATTGGCTTTGCCCTCTTATTTTTTACTATTCTTGTCCATTTTTCTCGGCATAATTAACCGAAATCCAACCATTTTTATTATCCCCTAAATCAATTTTATACCAATCCGTAGTTTCTTCGATTACCGGATAAGTTTCTCCTGGTTTTACTCTTCCAACTTCTTTTGAAACAGATGATTCTTTTTCTCTAACTCTAAGCCAACCGGTTTCAGTTTCTTTTATGGTAACAGTCTTTTGTTGTGGTGCCATCACTAAATCAGGATTTTCTACCTCTTGTTCTTCCTTATTATTTTCCGCTATTGTATCTTCACTTAAAACCGCTTCAACTATCAATTGGTATCCTTTTAAAGACTTAGCAAAAACATCCACTGTTTTATGACCGGGGTAACTTAAAGCAATATGTTTATCTCCTTGACCAATATCATTTATTTTCAATGGTGACATCCCTTTTATTTCATTATCAATCGTGATAGTTGATTTATTTGGAATACTATTAGTTAGTAGACCTGCTTTATTTTTATCCCCGGTTTTTTCCAAATAGAGAACATAGCCGCCATTTTCATCATCATTATTCCCAAATTCCCAATCAACAACAGTACTTATATTATTTTGCAATTTAATTTTTCTAGTCCAACTCTTTCCATTAGCTTCCAATCTTATTTCAATTTCACCCGGAGTTAAATTTCTATTTCTATAAGGAGTTAACCCCATTTCTTTTCCGTTTATAAAGACTTTTGCCACCGGATAGCTATCTATCTCTACCGCTGATCTCTTATTAGATAGGCTACATCCTCCTAAAAATAGGCAGGAACATAACACTAACACTATTAACCATCCTTTTTTCATGTGTCTCTAGTTTATCAAAAACTAATCAGTCTATAATTAACTAACTTTAATGAAAAAAATAATCATCAGTTTTTTATTACTTTTAAGTGCTATTATATTTGGCTACTTTTACCGGATACATTTTAAATTAAATGAGTCCCAAGTCTCTACTGAATCTCCACCAAAAATAATTTCTCAAATCTTATCCTCACCCACACTCGTCCCCACACCGGTTAATATTGTTACCATCGGTCTAATGGGGGATTTGGGTTTAGGCCGTTATATCACTGCTCTTGCCCGACAAAAAAATGATTTTTCTTGGAGTTTTTCCGGTGTTTCTCAAATCCTTCAACAAAATGACTTTAATTTGGCTAACCTTGAAAGTCCTATCATTTCCGATTGTCCTGAAGGTAAAACAGGAACTTTTACTTTCTGTGGCGATTTACAATTCTTACCACAGTTAAAAATAAATAAATTCATCCTTAATTTAGCCAATAATCATATTTTTAATTACGGCCAGGATGGATTTAGCCAAACCAAAAATTTTCTCAAAGAAAAAAATATTGGTTATGTCTACTCTCATGAAACTAATTCAGAATTCTATCAAATCCAGATCAATAATATTAACTTTGGTGTTTTAGGTTTTGATTTAATTTCCAACCCTCAATATGACCGGCAAAAAATCCTCAACCTTATCTCAAAATACAATCCTCAAGTCGATTGGCTAATTGTCTCTATTCACTGGGGGAATGAATATTTACCCCAAGCAGAAGAATGGCGAGTCGAATTAGCCCATCAAATGATTAATGCTGGTGCTGATATTATTCACGGCCATCACCCTCACGTTCTCCAGAATCAAGAAATTTATCAAAATAAACCTATTTATTATTCACTCGGCAATTTTATTTTCGATCAAAATTGGTCAGTCGAAACTTCTACTTCAGAAATTATTAATCTTACCTTAACCAAAAATCAGATTGTCAAAACCGAAACCATTCCTTTAATTATTAAAAGTAATTCTCGACCTGAA
>CAZWUG010000024.1:6828-12889 GCA_964637525.1 uncultured Gammaproteobacteria bacterium
TCTGCTAATAATTTGGCTGTATTATAAGCATCAATAAAATGCTGATCTGTTTTTTTTGCCTCAGCATCCCCAAAAATGGCTACTCTTTTGATTATTTTATTAGTTTTTGCCAACATTATTCAAATTCTCCAAATTATCTTTTACATTACCATTAAAAATTGCACTTCCGCAATAGGCAATTCCAGCCCCACACTCCTCTAATTTTTTAATATTTAATAAATTTACTCCACCATCAATCCCAATCACAAAGTGTAATCCTTTTTCATCCCTAAATTTCCTTAAATCTTCAATTTTCTTATATATTCCTTCATCAAACGGGAATGACCCAAACCCAGCCTTTCTTGCCATTAATAAAATTAAATCAGTTTCTTCAGGTATGTTTCCAATTTCAGTGTTCACATCAAATGCCAACCCAGCCTCCAAACCTTCATTTTTAATTTTTTCAATAAATGTATCACGATTCGGCATCATCTCCACATGACCAATTATTCGGCAAACATTCACAAACATAGATTTTTCTATCCATTTTACTGGGTCCTTTACCATTAAATGTGTCTCCCACAAAACATTTTCCGTCCTTTCAACTGAATTAACTAACTCTAATTCAAAAGTTTTTCCTGGAGTAAATTGACCATCAATTACATCTAATTGCAACCAACTCACCAAATCCACTACCCTTAAAATCTTTTCACGAGCCACATTAAAATCCTTTTCGAGGATTGTCGGGACTACTTGCATATAAAAATTGCATTCTCTATTAATCGACAACTGTAGCCATATTCATTGTCATACCAAGCTCCGATGGTTAACATATCATCAGAAATTACCTTAGTCATCATGGCATCAATTACACATGAAGCATTATTCCCTAAAATATCGGATGACACCATCGGTTCATATGAAACCTTTAATCTACCAATCAATTCTTTAGTTGTACTGGCCTCAGCCAAAATTGAATTGACTTCTTCGATTGTAGTTTTTCTAATTAATTTAAATGTTAAATCTGAATAACTTCCGCAAATCACGGGAACTCTAATAGCAGTGCCTCCAAACCTTCCCTCAACCTCTGGATAAGCCGCTATCACCGCTTCAGCCGCCCCTGTTGTTGTTGGTACGATATTCGTTGCTGCTGCCCTAGCTCTTCTCGCGTCCTTACCGCTTCCATCAACTAAATTTTGATTGGCAGTATAAGCATGAATTGTTGTTAAAACCCCTTCTTCAAAACCAATTTTTTGGTCAATCAATTTAATAATCGGAGCTACACAATTAGTAGTGCATGAACCATTAGAAATCAAATTTTCTCCCTTATATTTATTATCATTAACCCCCAAAATATAAACTGGCACCTTACCATCTTTTGATGGGGCAGAAATAATTACTTTCTTGGCTCCGGCCTTAATATGGGCCATTGCCTTCATACTTGCAAATGCTCCGGTACATTCCAACACCACATCAATATTGTAATTTTTCCATTTTATTTTTTCCGGGTCCATTTCCCCCAAAAACGGAATTTCTTTATTTCCCACAATTAATCTCCCTATTTCTCCACCTTTTTTAGGTCCAATATGATCAACCTTTGCTGGAAATCTATGGTAAACAGAATCATACTTAAACTGCATCACAAAGGTATCCATATCAAACTCACCCGTGGTGTTAATCGCTCCCACTTCCACATCATATTTCTCTGTTAATATCGCCTTTAAAACTACACTTCCAATTCTTCCAAATCCATTAATTCCAATTACCACTTTTTTATCTTTTGTCATACATCCATCATAAACTATCCGGCATCTAACATCTAGGATGCAGAATCTATTCTAGCTCCATGCCGGTAAATCATCCTTAACTAACATTTCCAACATGACTCCACCGCCACTACAAATAAAATCAATTCTATCTTTTAATCCTAAATCCTTAATAGAAGCACTCGTATCACCACCGGCAATTACCTTATAACCAGGGGATTGAGCTACCGCCAAAGCAATTTTTTGAGTTCCGTTTCGACAATTTTGGTCTTCATAAAACCCCATGGCTCCAGACCAAACTATTGTATTTGAACTATTTATTATTTCATTAAATTTATCAATATCTTCACTGCTCAAATCCAATCCATCTTCTCTTAGCTTGGCTATTTTTATTTTTTCATTAGTAATTAGTAATTCGTAATTAGTAATTAACTTAGGCAATTTACCACCGATTAATATATGATCGGCAATCTTTAATAAATCATCAATATATTTTAGTTTATCTTCTTTAGCTCCGCCTAAAATCACCGTTATTGGTCTCTGCTTATTAACTAAAATTTTATTAATTTTTTCAAATTCCTCTACAAAATCAAATCCATAATAAGTTTCCATTTCTCGATGCAAAATTATTGAAGCACTTTTCCGGTGAGCCACTGCAAACGCATCATTCACCAACACAAACACCTGTTTTTTAATTGCCTCAAATAAACTGGTATCACCAACATCTTCTTCATTCCAAAACCTCAAATTCTCCCCAAAGATTATCTGATTATTCAATAACGCAATAGTTATTTTTTGTTCATCTTTTATATTATCCACAAATACACTTTCAATCGTATTTTGTCCATCACTTTCCAACAAACCCATCAACTCTACATATACCGGTTTAAGCGACAATGTTGAATCATATTTTTCGGGTTTACCCTCCAAGGCTACGGAGCTACCGGCTGGTCTTCCCATATGTCCGACAATAACTATCCGGCAATTTTTATCCAAAAGATACCTAATTGTTGGGATAGTCTTTTTTAATCTGCTATTATCTAAAATCTTGCCATCATCAGTTGGTAAATCTGTATCCATTCTTAAAATCACATTCACTCCGGTCGGTATTTCCTCTATCGATCTAAGCTGCCTCATACTTATCAATTTTCTTTATCCTCCTGATAAACCTTTCTTCAGTAATAAACATCGCTTCTAAAAATTCTTCTACTGTCGCCAAATTTTCTTCTTCATTTACGAAATCAACTGACAAACAAACTACATTAATATCATCATCTTCTCTTATTTTTCTGGCCTGTTTTGGATTAACTGCCAAAGCCGCTCTTACTCCTTTAACCTTATTAGCTGCCACACAAACTCCTGCCCCGGAACCGCAAAGCAACACCCCTAACGCTTTATTAGAAACTACTTTTTCTCCCAAACTTATGGCCACATCCGGATAATCATCGTTAGGGTCATAATTATTGCTTAAATCAATTACCGACCACTCTTTTTCACGCAAGTATTTAACTATTTTATTCTTTAAATTAAAACCTCTATGATCTGCTCCGACATAAACTTCTCTCATAACATAAATATACCATTTTTGCTTTAAAATACATAAAGATGAAGACTATCATTCTAAATGGCAAAAAATTTTCTTACACTATCGTCAAAAAAACTGTTTCATCTATCAGACTTCAATTAAAATCTTCAAAATCATTTATTATCTCTTGCCCTCATCTAACCCCTGCATTCATTATTAACCAATTTATTAAAAAAAATATTAATTGGATTATTTCTCATTCTCAAAAAATTCCTGTTAAAAAATCACTTAAATACCTTAAATCTCTAACTATTTTAGATAAAAATTATGAATTAATTTTTATCAATACCGCCAGAGATTCAGTAGTTATCTATCCTGAATCACAAAAAATATATGTCAATATTTCTCAAACCTCAACCTCTCACATAAAACAAATCCTAGAAAGAAAACTTCGTCCATTTGCTTTATCCCTTATCAAAAAAGAATTATCTATTCTGAAACAACAATATGGTTTTAATTATAGTCAAATAACTGTTCGTAATCAAAGTTCTCGCTACGGCTCTTGCTCCTCTCAGAATAATTTAAATTTTAATTGGCAAATAGTTTTCTTTCCTTATTCTCAATTTCGCCACATTCTTCTTCATGAATTAACTCACTTAAAGATCAAAAATCATTCCTCGGTATTTTGGCACCAATTAACTCTTTACGATCCTGACTGCAAAAAACATAATCTTTGGCTTAAAAAAGAGGGAACTAAACTATTTTTATTTTAAATAAGGAATGCCATCTTTACTCACCGGATAATGTCCACCCAAACAACCGCCACAAAAACCATTGATCATAAATATATCCTCACTCTCTTTCGGTTCAACAAAATCTCCGTTATTGGCTGCTTTTAAAATATTTTCTGGGGTAATAAAAGTTATACTCCTTACTCCAATTGCCTTGGCAATCTCTGTTGGGTCAGAATGTTTTTGAAAGGCAATTAATTCTTCTTTTGATCTGATACTTATCCCCAAATGACAACTGTTCACTACCATTGGTAGCCCGGATACCCAATCTACCGATTTGGCTCCCAAACTCATCAAAGTTTCCACTATCACTTTAGAAGTCGAAGATCTAACCACCGAATCATCCACACAAGCAATCCTTTTGCCTTTATAAATATTTTTATCTGGCACAAACGATAGTTTTTGTAAAACAGTTTTGGGTATCGACTTCATATTCTGATCATTCATAAAAGTTCTGGTTGGTAATTTTAAGTAATATTGACTTGGCCTTTTCATAATTACATTACTCATTGGTACCCCTAATTCATTATGGAATCCTTCTGCAATTGGAATCCCGGATTCCGGAATTCCCACCACAAAATCAACATCCAACCCTCTTTCTTTAAATTGTCTTGCCAAATAAACACCAGACCTTTGTCTGAACTCATATATTGAGTGAATATTTCCTTCTCTATCACAATATAAAGAGTGAGGTGATCTAGTATAAGGGAATTCAAAAATACATTCATTTTTCTTTTTTAAATTCCCTTTTTCGGTTACCGTTAAACCATTTTTATCTATCTTAATTATCTCTCCTGGCTTTACTTCTCTTAATAAATCTGCCTCCACATTTGTCATCGCTGGAGTTTCTGACGCCACTACAAAACCATCCTTAATTTTTCCTATCAATAATGGTCGAATCCCATACTTATCCCTAATTACGTATAAAGTGTCTCCAACTCCGATAACTAAACTAAACGCCCCTTCCATTTTTTTAACTGTATCTACTATTTTTTCGTCCCAATCTTTTCCTTTTGCCTCCGCCAAAAAATTCACAAAAACCCTTGTATCCGACATTTCTGGGTCAGTTTTATATTTTTCCACTCCCACAAATTCTCCATTATGAGCCACTGCTACTTCTGTTCCGTCAACCGTTTTTGTTAAATATGGTTGATTATTTTCTGCCGAATAATTCCCATTAGTTCCATATCGGCATTGCACTATTCCCCACTTATTTTTTGTTTGAAATTTTCCCGCTACTCCACCAATAAAAATATCTTTTATCAACCCATCTTGTTTATGAATAACCTGTTTGCAGCCATTACCTCCAACTACCATCCCGGCCCCATTTTGACCCCTATTTTGTACTCCTATTCCACCATACAGTAACTCAGAAAAAAGAATTCTTGGATTTTTTACCCAAATAGCAAAAATACCGCATTTTTCATGCAATTCCATTTTCTCGGTATCTACAATACTAATATCTCTACAAAATTTTTTCAGATATCCCTATATTAACCCAAATCCATTTCAATTCCTACCGGGCAATGATCCGATCCTTCAACCTCTGGCATTATAAATGCTGATTTTACTTGATCTTTTATAGCTTCATCTACAAAAAAATAATCAATTCTCCAACCCACATTCCTCTCCTTGGCTCTAGTAAACTGATCCCACCAACTATAATTTCCACCATCTTTATTAAAAATTCTAAATGTATCTACCCAGCCATTTTCAATTAATTTGTCCATCCAAGCTCTTTCAATTTCCAAAAATCCCGAAGTCTTAGAATTTTCTTTAGGCCTAGCCAAATCAATTTCTGTATGAGCTGTATTTACATCGCCGCAAAAAATTACTTTCTCCCCATTTTTACGCAACTTATTAATGTAATTCAAAAAATATTTATAAAAATCCATTTTATATTTCAATCGACCCTTATCACGTTTACCGTTAGGGAAATAGACGTTTAATAAAGTAAATTCATCAAATTTAGTAATAATTACTCGGCCTTCATCATCCCA
>CAZWUG010000025.1:0-12742 GCA_964637525.1 uncultured Gammaproteobacteria bacterium
CTGTTGGTGGTAGTGGTTTAACTATCACTGGTACTGGTGTTGGTCGAACTTTAACTAATACTGGCTTAGTTGATGTGGCTAATGGTACTTTAACCAGATCTGGTGCTAATGGTACTTATCGTGTTGGTCTTAATTTGGCTAATGCCAATACCTGGACAGGAACCCAAACATTTAACAGCCTTTACGCCAATCGGCTCTATCAATCTGCCAATGGAGTCCCGACCAGCAATTTAGGCAGTCCTTCGGTCACTGAAATGGCCTTATTTGATTCACAATTTACTAATAAACTTTGGTTCTACAGCCCTTCTGCTTTCACCTTTGAATACACCATGGATGGAATTGGATGGACTGTTCAAGACATTACAGAATCTCAAATCAAAAATTTTGTATCTGGTAATTCCAACGCTAATATCCAAATCCCCAGAGACGCTCTTCAATACCGAATTAGGGTTCATAACAGCGGTTCCTACGTTTATCTCAATGCCCTTTACATGTACCAATCCACCAGCGGTAACAGTATGAGTATCAAAATTAACAAAAGACAGGGGAGCGACAGTTGGGTTACCCACACCAACTCAGACACCACTATCTCTAGTTGGCCCGGGCATGCTTATCTTCCTTTCTCTACCATTGCTTGGAGTTCTACTGTCAACCCTAGTTATTACAACGATGTAGAAATATTAATAACCCCAACATGGAGCCATGCAACTAATACTATAACTCTCTACGGACTTGAACTTTGGGGTGGCTATCCTGCCGGCAGAAGAACCATCTATAGTTGGGATTCTGACCAAAATGTCGTCTTTCCCTCTAATCTCACTGCCACCAAAAATCTTACCGTCGGTGGTACCTTTGTCTCTGTTGGTTCCACCAATCTGGTTACTAACCTCAATGCTGATTTACTTGACGGTCTGCATTCTTCCTCATTTGTTGGTATTGGTCAAACCGGCAACTTCATTACTTCTCTTTCTGTCGGCGGCAGTGGTTTGACTATTACCGGATCTGGCATAGGTCGAACCATTACCAACACAGGGTTAGTTGGTGTCACCAACACTACTTTAACCAGAGTCGGAGCCAACGGCACTTACACGGTTGGACTTAATCTGGCTAATGCCAACACCTGGACAGCTTCTCAGACATTCAACGCCAATACTTACTTCCCCGGGTCGGGTATCTGGAATACTTCAGGCAATGTGGGAATAGGGACGACTGCTCCGGGAGCTAAGTTAGATATAAACAGCGGAAATATTCTCCTTTCTAATAATTATGGATACCAAATAAAACGCCCTGATAATACTCCCGTTTCCGTAATCTCCATGGATTCATCTTATAACACTATAGTAAGAGGTGGAGCAATAAGTGTTGGATCAATACTTTTCCAAAACAGCAACAATGTTAATATGTTATCTGTTAGTAATTCTTCCGGTAACGTCGGTATCGGCACCACTGTCCCTCTCACCCCTCTACATGTCGGCACTACTGCTACAGCTACTGTCGGAGGTCAATCCTTATCCGGTCTTTCGGGAATATTCACCGGCAGTATTGCTGCCCCAAGGCTCTACGATTCCGATAATTCTCAATATTTTCTGGATTCGGCCGTTAATGATCCCAATTATAACGCTCTGGGGCTGGCAGCCCAAGGTTCAATCAAGTTTAATGTCAACGATACTTCTAGTCCAAACAAATATTGGGCTGCTGCTGCTGCCTCCAGAATCCAAAATTATACCAATGGTTTATCTTTAGATACCGGCACGGCTACCAGTGTCGGAGTGGGCAATACCATTGTTTGGAATAGTCAGTTGTTCTTAAAAAGTAATGGTAATGTGGGGATAGGGACGAGTAATCCAACATCAAAATTAGATTTAAAAGGAGTAGCTGGCGATCCTACTCTTACACACGACACTGCTTCACTTCTATCTCTTACTAATACTTCTAATAACTTAGATTTAGTCTTTGGACAGATGGCCGGTTCTCCTTATACTTCTTGGATTCAAAGTAGAAATGAATTATCGGATGGTTATTCTTACCCAATAGCACTCAACCCACTTGGTGGTAATGTGGGGATAGGGACGACGAATCCTTTATATAAACTTCAAGTTGATGGAAGCGCTTATGCTCAAAGTCTAAATATTAACAACACTTGGGCAAAGATTTCAACAACTAATACTAGCAACACAGATCTTACCTACACTCATTGGGGAAATCAAATTTTCTTAATAGATGCAGATAATAATGACACTACAAGATATTTTTCTTTCGGAACCGGAAGTACTGTTGCCGACGGATCTACCGAACTTATGAGGATAACCGAAACCGGTTACGTCGGTATCGGCACTACCACCCCCACTGCCAAATTAAGTATCGGCGGAGCTTCTTCATTAATCAGCAATTCCGCCGGAGATATCACCATCAATGCCGCTTCCAACAATATTTCTTTCGCCGGGGATAATTTAATCAATATTAATAATGGTTATTTTGCCGGCAATGTCGGTATCGGCACTACCAATCCAACTCATAAACTTGATGTTATAGGCAATGGTTCTTTTTCTTCTGGTTTAACTGTTGGCGGTGGTGCCGCTGTTAATGGTAGTGCTACCATCGGATATGTTCCAAGCTCATCAGCCGGTTTATATTTCAGTCCAACATCAAATTATGGTCTACCATCAATTCAAGGAATTACTTCATCTTTTGGTGGCAATCAAAACATCGCTATTAATCCAGTTGGCGGCAACGTCGGTATCGGCACCACTAGTCCAGGTTATTCATTAGATGTTCGTGGTACGGCTAGTTTTTCTTTACCAGGAGCCGCTAACGGAATAGAAATTGGGGCCGGCCAAACTTCAAATCAATATGCATTGATAGATCTTACGACTGATACTACTTACACCGATTTTGGGCTCAGAATAGTCAGAGAAAATACCGGTGCCAATGCTAACAGTATTATCCGCAACCGTGGCACTGGACGTATGTATGTAATAGCAGAAAGTAACGGTGTATATCTCGCTTCTGGTGCTACCTCGTGGACTGCAAATTCCGATATCCGATTAAAAAATGTTACCAGATATTTTTCTAATGCCTTAGAGGATATCGACACTCTCAACCCAATCCATTTCACTTGGAAAAATGACAGTACTAATGCTCCTCAAGTTGGTCTTATTGCTCAAGAGGTTCAAGCTATTCTTCCTGAAATAATTAACACTAATAGTGATGGTTATTTAGGCGTCCAATATACTGGACTAATCCCTCTTTTAACAGCCGGTATCAAAGAGCTCAACATCAAAGTTGAAAATAACAATCTCGATCTTTCGGTCACTTCTACCGGCCAAATTAGTGTTAATTACAATGTTTCTGATGAAGTTTTGGCTTCCCTTGGTTACAATGGTACCAAAAACGAAATCGAAAATGCCACTTATAGTCTCAAAGATGCCGCTGGCAACACTGTCACTCGAATTGCTCAATTTGGTCAAATCGCTGTTGCCAAAATCAAAGCCGGACTAATTTCTACCACCAGTTTACTTGCCGACAACGCTGTCATTAAAAATCTAAAATCAAACAAAATTAACACTGACCAAATAATCTCTCCTGTTGGTAATATCACCAATCTTACTTCTCAAAACATTCAAACCACCGAAATTACTGCCGACACCATTAATACTCAGGAACTATCTTCTCTGCGATCTACCATCAACGATCTAACAGCCGGCACCGCCAGCGTCTCTAGTTTAGCCGCTCAAGATATCCAAACGACTAAAATTACTACCGATGATTTAATTTCTCAACGATCTACGATCAACGATCTACGATCTGACACGGCGACCGTGTCAACTCTTTATGCTGATCAAATCATTTCCAAAGAAGGCTCCTTTGCCGACATTATGGCCAACAAAATCAGCTCTCTCCGCCAGGAATTAACCAATATTGTTTCCCGAAATGAAGAATCAACCCCAAGCGCTATTGCCCTGGAATCAGAAAAATGGTCTGTTAATGTTGCCACAGACAGCGCCACAATTTCAGGCAATTTAACCCTTACTGACAATTTAGTTATCGGTGCCCAACTTATGGTCAATGGTGATGCTCAATTCGGCAACGCTTTCATCACTGGCCAATTCACTGCCGGTGAAGTTTCTATTGCCAGCAACTACATTGAAACCAGCAACACTGCCCTCTTTATCCAACCATCAAACACTGGTTCTGTACATATCATGGGTGAAACTTTAATTATCTCTGACACTGGTGACGTCCGGGTTAATGGTAATCTTACTGTCACCGGGTCTGTTTTTGCTAGTCTGCTCGAAGCCAATGAAATCAAAACTCAAAAATTTACCGCCGCCGAAATTAATTCTGACAAAATCAACATCGCTACAGATAGTGGAACCATTCTTGGTGCCACTGATACCAACATTGCTACCGATTCTGCTTCTATGATTATCGCCGACAATAATAATATAAATATTGCCACTAATTCGGCACAAGTTAATTCTAACGCCACTGCTGGTACTGCTACTCTACCTGCTGGCATCACCGAACTTGTTATTTCTACTACAAAACTTTCTGCCAATTCTATGGTCTATCTTACCCCAGTCGGTTCTACCAATAATCAAGTTTTATACGTCAAAGAAAAAACCGCCGACCATTTCACTATTGGATTAGACCAAGCTCTTGATCATAATATAGATATCAATTGGTGGATTATAAACTAATGAAATTAGAAAGATTATCTTACAAAACTCTCTTCACCATCTTCTTCTTTGCTATTGCTGGAATAATATTTTTCCTAAAAATAGGCGGAAAAACTACCAAAGTCTCCGCAACCTGGTGGGACAATTCCTGGAATTATCGAAAGATGATTTCAGTTACCAATAATTCTGGTATCGGTCAAAGTAATGTTCTGGTCAGAATTTTGGGGAGTTATGATTTATCTAGTCTAGTTAGTGCTAGTAAACTCCAAACAGATTTAGATGACATCCGTTTCACGGATGATAACCAAACTCCTATTAGTTATTGGATTGAAGATAGTACTAATACTAACGCTGATATTTGGGTTATAGTTCCGTCACTCCCTACTTCTGGAACAACAATTTGGATGTATTACGGCAATACCAGTGCTACCGGTATTGGCATCTCAACACCTTTCAGCTATACCGGAACGAATCAAATAGTATATAACACGAAAGGTCAATTAAAAATGAAATTAAATGGCAGTGGCACTTTTGTTTCCACAGTCAATATGTTTATCGACGCCTTCTTAGTTGGGGGTGGTGGTGGAAGTGTGGCTACTGCCAATGGTGGCGGCGCTGGTGGTGGTTATACTACTACCGGTATAGGAATTTCCCTATCTATAGGAACTTCATACAGTGCCACTGTTGGCTCAGGTGGAACTACTGGAAACAGAGGAGGGACAACACAATTCGTTTCTCTATCAGCCGCCGGCGGATATACCAACAGTGGCTCGAATGGCGGAAATGGCGGATCTGGTGGTGGTTATGGCGGACCATATTATAGTGCTGGAGGCTATTATTGTTGCGCTGGGTCTGGGGCTAGTAATGGCGCTGGTGCCGGCGGCAACTGTGCTTCCGGTGGTTCTGGTCAAGGCACTACCACCAGAGAATTTGGCGAAGCAAGTGGAACTCTATACGCAGGTGGTGGTGGTGGTTATGGCGGTGGTAATTCTGCTTGTGGTAGTAATTGGATGGCTGGAGGAGCTGGTGGTGGTGGAGCTGCTGGTAATAACGGCACTACTAATACTGGTGGTGGTGCCGGAGCTAACGGTTATATTGGTGGATCAGGTATTATTGTTGTTCGCCCTTCATCACCCAACAACGCAAGTATTAATATTTATGAAGAAAGTAATTCCACCACTTCAGAAAACCCCTGGTGGAATACCAATTGGCGTTATCGTCGAACTATTTCAGTCCCCAACCCTTCAGGAGTTAATCAAACTGGCATTATTGTAAAAGTTTTAAGTAACTATGATCTAAGTACTTTAATTACTGACGGAAAACTTAATAGTAACTTAAGTGATATTCGTTTCACCGATAATAACGGCAATTCTTTAACCTATTGGATTCAAGATAGCACCAGTAATAGTGTTGACGTTTGGATTATAATTTCAACTCTTGCTAGTTCAGGCAGTGATGTTTGGATGTATTACGGTAACTCTGCAGCAACTTCAGAAAGCACTCCACTTTATAGTTATACTGGGTCAGACCAATTTATTGATGATGGCAATAGTCAATTTCGAGTTAAATTTCTTAGTAGTGGTACTTTAGCCACCGTCACCTCTTCTACTTTTGATGCATTTTTAGTTGGTGGTGGTGGTGGTTCAAATTACGGCGGAGCCGGTGGTGGTCGTACAACAACACAGTTAGATATATCAATAAGCAACAGTTCAGTCTATCCAGTAGTTGTCGGTCTTGGAGGATCTGGGTGTACTACTATTTGGACAACAGCCGGACAAACAGGGCAAACATCATCTGCTTTTGGTTTAACTGCAGCCGGTGGAAATGGATCAGCAGCCTACAGTACTGCCGGAGCCAACGGTGGTTCTGGTGGAGGAAGTATGAGAAGCCCAGGGTACAACGGAGGAAGCGACGGTGCATCAGCGACGTCTGGAGGGACTGGTCAACTAACTACAACCCGTGAGTTCGGTGAAGCTGGTGGTGCACTATATGCTGGCGGAGGTGGCGGCGGAGAAAATAATAATACCGCTGAACCAGGACTTGGTGGAGCTGGAGGCGGCGGAAAAGGTGGTCGACGTTATTCATACGCACCTACAGCTGGCACTGCTAATACTGGAGGAGGTGCTGGAGGAGGTAACGCAAGTTACAAGGGAGCTCAAGGTGGTTCTGGAATTGTTATTATCCGATATAATGCTTTCAGCATCAGTACTACTATCAACAATGACGAAGAATATTTACCTCCCCCAGTCAGTAATTGTGTTGTTGAGGAAAGTCCTAACGACACTCAACTCACTGTCAAATGGGTTGATAATTCCACCAACGAAGAAGGATTCATTATCCAAAAAAGTATCAACGGTAGTGATTGGACAACTCTCCAAGATAATGCCGCCAACACCACTTCTTATGTCGACGCTCTTATATCTTCCGGTAATACTTATCAATACCGTATCAGCCCACATGTCAGCCAACAAGCCTACTCATTTTGGTGCTACACCTCAGTTCTTAATCTTGGCCAAGGCAATTTTAATTTTGAAGGCCTCAATCTAGAAGGTGTCAATGTTGATTAATTATTTTAAGAAAATTAAGATTCTGAAAATCTGATAAACTTATTTATGCCTCAACTTACTTCAGACCAAATTACCAAACTAAAATCCCTCGGCATTAATACTAAAAATAATAATTTCTCCCCTTCATCAAGGGGAGATGTCAATCCCGATTCATTGGGAGAGACAAAGGGGTTTTGTTCTAACATTAGAAATTCGACATTAGAAATTAGACATTCTTCTAATGTCTTCCCCATCCTCTCTATTTCCGGCCTCACCCTTCTTTCTTTTTCTGGGCTAATTCTTTTCAAAACTAAAAGCCAAACTACCACTCCACCTACCCTATCAAACACTACTTTACCTCAAACTTCTATATCACCAACACAGGTACCTAAATCTATCCAACATTATCTTTTAACATCACAACAATACTTTACTCAAGCTAGCCAAAATCAAAGTGTTGATTCTCTTAATCAAGCCATTTTAGCTGCCACCAATGCCATCAAAGAATTTCCCAACGACTATCGTGGTTTTTATCAACGAGGTCGAATTTATCAAAGTGTTTTAAATTCCAAACCAGAATTAATTGCCCAAGTTATTGCCGACCTTTCTCAAGCCCAAAAACTTGAACCTACCAATGCTGAAATTACTCGTAGCTTAGCTTCAGCCTATGCCATCAAAGGCGACGCTCAAAACACCATCAGTTATTTATCTCAAACCATTGCCCTTGAGCCTACCAAAGCTCAAAATTTTTATGATTTAGCCAAAATCCAACAACAAGTCGGCCTTCTTTCTCAAGCCGTCGAAACCTACGACAAATTAATTAGTCTTGTCGCCGACCCTGGTCAAAAAACTCAAGTCGAATCCGAAAAATCATCTATCGAAAAACTCCTCGCTCAAAACCCAAATCAACAACCTACCATCAACAATCTACCACCTAGCTCTCCTACAACCTACGATTTACAACCTACAATCTCCATTGATTCCCCTACCATTCAAGCTTCAACCGGTGCTGGCCTAATTGTCGCCGCTCCGGAAGAGCTAAATCAGGTCAAAGTCAGCAATCTCACCACTTCCAATTCTCTTTCCGGCAACAACACTCTTACAGCCAACCAAAAAGAAATTACTATTCAAAACGACTTGGTTTCTTCTACATCCCAAGTCTACTTAACTGTTACAAAAGGTGGCAAAAATCAAAATCTTCAAGTTTTATCCAAGTCTGTTGGTTCCTTCATTGTCGGCCTCGACACTGCCATTTCTGAAGATATTGAGTTTAAGTGGTGGATCATAAACTAGATATTAGATGCCAGGTATTAGATACTAGTTAATTTATTTATGAGTAATTTTCAAGAATTAAAAGTTTGGCAAAAAGCTCATCAACTAGTTTTAGAAATTTATAAAACTACTAAAAAATTTCCTTCTGAAGAAAAATTTTCTTTAGTTGATCAAATTAAAAGATCATCAAGTTCTATTCCAACAAATATAGTTGAAGGTAATGAAAGAAAAACCAAAAATGAATTTATCCAGTTTCTTTATATCTCCAAAGGATCTTGCGCCGAAACTAAATATCATTTGCTTTTGTCCAAAGACCTAAATTATATATCTGACCAAGATTATGAAAAATTAAATCAACAACTTACCGAAATCAGCAAAATGATCTCCAGCCTTATAAATTATCTAAAATCCAACTAGCATCTCGTATCCAAGATCTTGAATCTAAATTCCCAGCATCTAGAATCTAACATCTAGCATCTTATTCAGTTGGTGGTGCCAACTGATCCCCTGACACGTTTACCTTTTCTTCCTCCCCCACTACCGGCAACGGTTGGGGTGTAGTCAAAGGTTGATCATCAGCCGGTTCTTTCTCCTCAACATTTTGCTGAGTTGCTGCCTGCTCTTGTTTCAGCTGTTCTTGATATTTTTTAATTGCTTCATCCAATTCTTTGTTCCAACTTTCAAGCTCTTTACTAGCTTTTTCATAATCCGAAGAATCAACTGACACTAACTTTAAAGCTTGATCTAATCTTGTCACTGCATCTTGCAACTTATTTTGTTGTTTAGCTGCATAAGCCCAATTGTACCAAGCATTTGCTAAATCATTTTTATCTTTAACTACTTCTTCAAAATATCTTTCAGCCGAGGCATAGTCACCCGCCCCATAAGCAATTGATCCCAAATCCATACTTATATTTGGATCTGTTGGGTCTAAAATCGCTGCCTGCTGATAAGATTGCACTGACCAATCCAAAGTACTATCCACCAAACCTATCAAAGATTTATAAATTGAACCTAAATTTGACCAATAAGCCGACATTTTTTGATCTAAATTAACTGCCGCTTGAGCTTCTCTTACCGCTTGTTGAATCAAAGTCGAAGCTTTTTGCTTATTCTCTTCAGTTAAATCTTCTTTCTTTTCTACATTTAAAAAGTTCTGTGCCAAAGCCAAATTAGTTTGAGCATAAACTGCCCTGTAATCAGCTAATTTTGGATTTATACCAATAGCTTTAATTTGATTATTGTAAGCTCCACTGCCATCATTTTTACTGGTAGCCAACAATGATAATCTCCAATAATAATCTCCCAATACCACCTTTACTATTTTAAATCCGCCAACTCCAACTAAGCCCAATAAAATTACTGACACCAAATAAGGCATCACATTCACCTTTTTTTCTCCAAAAGGTAAATTTAATTTTATAGTTTTAACCTCTCCCCAACCACTTGCCAAAACCCAAAACAATAATACCCAGGTTAAAAATGTCGACGGCAAAACTAAAGCTATCAACCCTAATAAAATTACTTTCAAAAATCCGCTATTTTTTCTCTTCTTCCACATCATCCCCATCATTACAATTATTATTACCAACCCCACCGTTCCTAATTCTGTCCACAAATTCAAAATCCCCACTAATGACACTCCAAAAATATTTCCCCAAACATTTGTTGTATTAAAACTAACCGGTCTAAACCTAGAAAACGCTTCTATAAAATTACCCGGACCCACCCCAAAAATAGGATTATTTTTCAAAACTTCCGCCGCCACCACCCAACTGGAATTTATATCTAAATATACCCATCCGGTTTTAATTAATTTATAAACACTCAAAAGCATCATCAATCCGAAAAACGCCGTTATCAACAGTTCTTTAAAATAACCCCCAAAATCAACTCTTCCCTTTAACTTCGGTAACAATTCCCCTATCCAATTGACAAACAAAAATAAGAATAAAACCATCTCGGCAATCATCGATCCTGCTAACGTCCAATTTGAAGTTATTGAAACCAACGGATTATTTTTAGGTATCATCAAGGGCAATTTTGAAGCTGGAATCATAAAAACTACCAAGGAAATTATTCCTGTTATTAAGCCGGAAATCGACAAAAACAAAAATTGTTTTTTTGTCTCTTCTTCGCTCCTCACTTGCAACCACAAGAAAAACCAAATCATTAAACCGGCAAAGCCACCCATCCCCAACGGTGAAGCCACTGACCTGGCTTGAGCCCCGGGAGTCATCCTTAAAAAGGATATTATTGACCAAATAAATAAAATCCCCATCCACCAAAACCACTTAGAATATTTCAATTCTGCTTTTTTTTCTGTCAATAAACTAACCACCCACAACACTACTCCCACCCCACCCGATAACAACAAAAAGCTACTCTTTCCTAAACCAAACGCATCATAAATTATTGGCAAAAAAAACATTGGTAAAATCGCCAACATAACCCTAATGTATACTTTCATTGCTTTAGTCATATAATCAGACTAACAAAAAATACAAAATTCAACAACTTATCAAATCACTTTTTCCCCGCACTATCTCTTCGCCAGTTTAGATTATCAGCTGGTCAGCCTATCAGTTTTTCAGTATTCAAAAAAACAAATTCCCCTCCTTTCTTCAAAGTAGGGGTTAGGGATGGATTTATTTTAAAAATCTTTTTCTACGATCTAAGATCTAATATCCCATCCTTATTATCTTGTTTTCCTACCATCTAAGATCTACGATCTAAAATCTATTTCAGTACTGTCAGCGGATTTAATTTTCCACTCGGGCTAATCACTTCAAAGTGCAAATGAGTCCCGGTTGAACGTCCGGTCGATCCCATTACCCCTAATTTCTGGCCTTGGGTTACTCTTTGACCGGCTTTCACCACCACTGAATTGTTCAACATATGAGCATACAAAGTTTTATAGCCATTACCATGATCTATCACCACATAATTTCCATAGCCGCCGGCATTCCACCCCGCCGTCACTACTGTTCCTCCTTGTGATGCCACAATCACCGGATTGCCCGGATTGGCGATATCTACCGCCTGATGATACCAAGCATATCGCTGAGAAATATAACCGCTTGTCGGCCACATAAAATTACCTTCACCAACCACTCCGGGGATTGGTGCCACTGTTCTGGCTGCAGTCTTTGTTGTGTCCACTGAAATTTCTTTTGGTTTAATACCATCCGGTATAACTAATTCCTGTCCAGCCGCCAAAGCAAATGTCTCATCATTAGCAAAAGTATTAAATGGATAATCAATGATATTTTGTGCATCCACCTGATAACTCTTAGCAATACTATAAATAGTTTCCCCTCTTTTTACTGTATGTCTTACTCCACTTACCGGTAAAATCTTTAAAATCTGACCTACTTTAATCGCATCTACAGATTTCAAATTATTTTCCCAAATAATCGTATCCATAGTCACCCCAAATTTTTGAGCGATACTCGAAACTGTATCTCCATTTTGTACCCGATATTCAGTTGTCTCCCCTTTTGGTAAATTAGAAATCAAAGTATTAGCCGCTGCCTTATTAGCTGCCGCCAACAAATAATTACTTCCACTAGTTTCACTTCCCTCACTGTTAATTACCAAATTCTCCAATGTTCCAGAAAATACAATTACCAAAAAAAACAAAAAAGCCATACTAACGTTCACAAAAGTTTGAGAAAACCTTCCTCTCTGGCGGTACATCAATCTTGACATTTGTGTTTTAATCCATTCGGCCCATCCCAAAAAACTCTTAAAAAAATTGGCCAAAAATATCCCCTCTTGTTTAAGGAACTCACGAATCAAAATTAATTCTTCCTCTAACCTCTCTTTGAAATCAAACATTGTGGTCTTATTATACTAAATTCTCTCCCCATTCCCAACTCCCCGGCCATAACTAATAGATCTTCTTTTAATGCCCTTATGTCTTGCTACGATCTAAAATCCATCTGTCTTCGTTTCCCTACGATCTACGATCTATCATCTACGATCTAGCTTTTCCTATTTTCGCCATAAATTCCTCATTATTTTTAGTTTTGCTCATTTGGGCAATAATCATCTCCGTCGCATCATTATTTTCTCCCAAAGCATCAAACATTCGGCGAATCGAAATTACTTTTTGCAAAGTTGCTGAGTCCAAAATTAATTCCTCTTTTCTGGTTCCCGATCGCAAAATATCAAAAGCCGGATAAATTCGTCTTTCCGCCAAATTTCTTTCCAGTCTCAATTCCATATTTCCCGTCCCTTTAA
>CAZWUG010000026.1:0-12459 GCA_964637525.1 uncultured Gammaproteobacteria bacterium
AGCATTGGTTTGCGGAACCAAAGGTTAGAGGTTCGATCCCTCCCGGGTACACTAAGCCAGTTGAAAGTTTATAAAGTTCAAAGTTATAAAGTAAAAACAATTCAGGAGGGTTGGCCGAGTGGTTTATGGCGCACGCCTCGAAAGCGTGTGGGCGAAAGTCCGCAGAGGTTCAAATCCTCTACCCTCCGCCGAAGTTATTTAGTCTTCCATCACTCAACGAAAGTCAAAGCGTAGCCTTTATTATTTCCCCTACCAGTTCTTCCGATTCGATGGATATATTCCTGATAATTATTTGGTTCATCAAAATTAATGACATGGGTAATATCAGAAATATCGAGACCTCGAGCGGCAACGTCGGTAGCGACTAAAATGTTTATTTTGTTTTCGCGGAAATTGGCAACTATTTGTTGACGTTGATATTGACGTTTACCACCATGTAAACCTTGGGCTTTGAAGCCTTTTTGAAAAAGTGAAGTAGATAATTTTTCAACAATCATTTGAGTTGAACCAAAGACTAGAACTTTTCTAAAATCTGGTTGAGAAACTAATTGTTCTAAGGCTTGTTCTTTGGCATGGCGAGGAACTCTGAGGATATCTTGGTCAACATGAGAGGAAGCGTCTTGAGATTTGATAGAAACCTTAACTGGATTATTTAAAAATTCATGAGTTAATGGTTCAACTCGTCTATCAAGAGTGGCAGAAAAGAAAAGTGTTTGACGAGAAGAAGGGGTTTGGTTAATGATGGATTTAATATCACCGATAAAACCCATATCTAACATCCGGTCAACTTCATCTAAAACAACAATACTCATTCTGGAAAAATTGATGACTTTTCGTTTGCTAAGATCCAAAATTCGACCGGGAGTACCGATAATAACATGAGGATCACGTTTAATTTTGATAATTTGTTCCCGAAGATAAGCGCCACCAATAGCTAAAGTGATATAGATCGGTAAGCCCAAAGTGAAAGAACGAAATTCTTCTTTGGTTTGAAGAGCTAATTCTCTGGTTGGAGATAAAATAATAACTCTTTGAGAAGGGTCATGAAGAATTTTATTGATGATAGGTAAGACAAAAGCAGCGGTTTTACCGGTACCAGTGTTAGCAATGCCCAAAACATCAGAACCTTGAAGAATATGAGGGATAGCTTGGTCTTGAATTTGAGTTGGTTTGAGATAACCTTTGGCTTTGATATTAGCTAAAAGATTAGGATGAAAACCAAAATCAGCGAAAGTGTTGGTGGTGACTTCGTCTTCAATTTTAACTAATGCTTCGGCTCTTCTGATATAAAGTGATGGATTAATTTTACTTCTAAATCCTGCTTGACGAGGAAAATTATTTCTGGTTTGAGAGTGGTTATGGAAACCACGAGAGTTATGCTGAAAATACATATTTTTTAATAAATTTGTGACGATTCCGAAATATCGGAATTAATATGCCCAACTTTATTAAAAAATGTCTTTAAGTAGACTGGGGGCAAACTATGATTTTTTTCGCCTAATACAAATCTGGGTAGTATAACACCTTTGAGTTTATTTATCCAATAAAGCCGATTCGATGGTTTTTTTGACAGAAGAAACAGATTTATTGGTAACAAAAGATATCTCTAAACAAAGATGACTGATAATTTCTTCTTTAAAATCACGCTCAACTTTAATTAAAGTATCGCCTTTTTGGTAAAAATATTTTATATAGTCAATAAGTTTTTCTGGAGTATTAGAATAAATATCTTCTTTAAGCTGGCGTGGGTCAAAAAGATAATTTTCGGGGATTACTTTAGTCTTTAACTCGATTAAGAACGATTCAATTTCTTTGGGACTTAATAATGGTCTGAGACCGCTTTTGAGTAAATTATTTTCAGGGATAATATCAGTAAAAACCTTATCAGTACCCTTGATGGGCCGATAATGGATCAGGTTAATATTATTAGCTCCTGGAGTAAGTGAAGTAATTTCGTAGATACAAACAAAGTCGGTGAGTAAATCACCGACTTTGAAGTTTTGATTCATTAATATCTGCTCCTACCACCAAAATCACTTCGTGGTCCTCGAGAGAAATTGTCTCTGCGTGGAGGTCTATCTTCCATTGGTTTGGCTTCATTAACTTTGATAGTACGACCATCAAGTTCTTTACCGTCCCACATTTGGATAGCGGCTGAAGCTTCTTCATCAGTGGACATTTCAACAAAGCCGAAGCCTTTTGATTGTCCAGAGAATTTATCTTTGATAACGATAGCGGATACAACTGTACCTGCTGGAACAAAAGCTGCTCCTAATGATTGATCGGTTGTTTGATAAGACAAGCCGCCGACATATAATTTTTTTGCCATACTTAACACTAATTATTAACTGTAGCGACTTCCCTTACTAAAATCTTCTACAGGTTATTTTAACCTGAATATGGGGGAAAAGATATATGATGTATTTATACTAGGAAAGAAACATTATATGGCATAGAATAAATTAATGAGATTTTTAAAAAAGTGGTTTTTTTGGGGATTCTTTTTGTTGATTATAGTGGGAACCAAAAATATTTTGGCCCAGGAGAGTGTATCAATGAGTTTTGAGGCTAAGATAGAGAAAATTGAAGAAGAAAAAGAAATCCAATTTGAAGGACAAAAACAGTTGTATCAAAAATTAGAGGTAAGAATTTTAAATGGGGATGAAGTAAATAAAACAGTAATGATTGAAAATGGGAAAGAGGCTTTGGCTAATGTAGTGAAATATGATGTAGGTCAAAAAGTAATCATAGTTAAAGATGTAGATTTACAAGGAAACGAAATTTATTCAATAACTGATTTTGTCAGACGGGATAGTTTATGGTTATTAGGAATATTTTTTGTAATTTTGACTATTCTGATTGGTAAATGGAAAGGGGTGATGTCAATTTTGAGTATGGTGTTTACTTTTGTGGTGGTGTTTGTTTATTTACTGCCTCAATTATCAGCTGGAGCAAATCCAATTTTAATAGCAACGATTGCTTCGATAATAATTATTCCAATTTCTTTTTATATGGCTCATGGGTTTAGTCAAAAAACAACAGTGGCAATAATAAGTTCAGTAATTGCTTTGTTGGTGACAGCAATTTTATCGTTAATGTTTATTAGTTTGGGCCGATTGACTGGTTTATCTTCTGAAGAAGCAGGAATGTTTTTGGTGCAAAAATCAGGAAATTTTGATATGAAAGGATTGTTGTTGTGTGGAATTATTATTGGGGCTTTGGGGGTGTTGGATGATATTACTATTTCACAAGCTGCTATTGTAAATGAGTTGGTCAAAAGTAGTGAAAAAGTAAAAAGAAATGTAATTTATAAACAAGCGATGAATGTTGGTAGAGATCATATTTCTTCTATGGTAAATACTTTGGTTTTGGCTTATGCAGGTGCTTCGCTACCATTATTATTAATTTTTATTAATAATCCTCATTCGGTTGGTGAAATTATTAATTATGAATTTTTAGCCGAAGAAATAATTAGAACATTGGTGGGTAGTATTGGATTAATTTTAGCTGTACCAATAACGACATTTATTGCAGTGAACTGGATTAGAAAAGAAAAATGATACTAGAAAAATAATTATCGGTATTTGTTTGATATGGGTTATGAAGCCGTGCCTAAAAAAAGGTTATAAATCAGTTTGGAGAGAATCTAAAAGAGGATAAATTTCACTCAGGAGATACAAACTACCAGTAATAACGGCGGGCTGTTTGGTACTTAAAACATAATTTAGAGCTTCTGATTTATTGGGAATGTATTTAAATTTGGAAAAGCTTAAGTTGTGAAAAGTTTTATTAAGAGACGACTGTTTTTCAGACACTTGAATCATGTAGTCGGAAACTACTTTGAACCTAGTCAAGATGACTTGATTGGCAAAAGGGATAATCATTTTAATCATTTTGGAAAAATCTTTACGCTGTTTGAAAGCTAAAAGGAAAACAAATTTTTGATCAGGAAAAGAATTTTTTAGACTTTTAATAAAAGCAGACATTTTTTGAGGGTTGTGGGCGCCATCGAGAATTATTTTTTGGTTATTAAAATTAATTATTTCCATTCTGCCAGGGAAAGAATCATTTAATAAAGTTTTTCTTATTTTTTCGGTGTTGATCTTAAATTTATCTCTATCGGCAAGATATTTAACAACAGATAATGCAAGAGTACTGTTTTCTACTTGGTAAATTGCTAACGTATTCAATGATAGATTTTTAAGAATTAAATTTTGAAAAGAAAAATCATAAGTTAAATAATTATTTTGATTTTTGATATTTCTAAAGTTTTTTTTAGGATTGATAAAATTAATACTAGTCTGATTTTTTAAAGCGTGATTAATTAAAACTTTTTGACCGACTTGGATTTGGTGAATGGAAAAAATTGGATTATGAGGATGAATAATGCCAGCTTTTTGAGTGGCAATAGAGGTGATATTTTTACCTAAAACTGAAGTGTGGTCTAAACCAAATTTGGTGAAAACGCAAACTTGATTTGGCGAAGTAATAGTATTACTACCATCCATAAGACCACCGAGACCAGTTTCGACTACCATGTAGTCAACTTTTCGGTGATAAAAAATATAAAAGGCTAAAGCAATTAAAATTTCAAAAAATGTTGGCTTGCCAAAACGAGGGTTAAGAGAATTAATTACAGGAAGAACTTGATTTAAATAATCAATAAAATCTTTTTTGGGAATGAGGTGATTATTAATTTGGAATCTTTCTCGGATATCAATTAAATGAGGTGAAAGAGTGAGTCCAACCTTAAATCCTTGAGAAATTAAAAGAGAACTAAGATAAAAAGAGGTGGAACCTTTGCCAGAAGTGCCGGCGACATGAATAGTTGGGATTTTATTCTGAGGGTTATTTAAAAGACGGAGAATTTCGGCTTGACGTTCAAGGCCTAATCCACCAGGATATTTATGTTTGCTATCCGGAACAGTGGTTTTGAGATAATCAATTGCTTGTTGGTAATTTTTTATCATCTGATTTTAGCCATTTAATCCCTAAATAAACAAATGGAGTGGAGATGGCTGACATAGAAACTTTGAGAAGCCAATACGGGGTAATTAAACCAACTAAAAATTGAGCGTTATTGGAAACTGAATGAGCCGGATCATAAAAAGCCAATGTCATAAAGATAACAGTGTCTAAAAATGTAGCCAAAATGTTGGATAAATTATTGCGAAACCAAAGCCCTTGCTTACTTAATTTTTGTTTGAGCCGCCAAAAGATTTTTATGTCGGCAAAATTAGAAACTGCCATAGCAATAATACTAGCAATAGAAATACGGATTGAATAAGAAAAGATGGTGGTGTAGGCAGAATTGATACTACTAAACCGAGTGGTTGAAGGGAGAGCAACGGCGAAAGCTGCCAATAAAATAAGAAGAGAAATGATAATTAAAGAAATTTTGGCTAAATTTTTAGTTCGTTTAAAGCCAAAAATTTCAGTAAAAATATCATTAATAGAAAAAATCCAAGGTAAAAGAAACATCCCAACGGATCCATTAAGGTTAAATCCAAAAATTTTAAATAAAGGAAAAGTTTTGGAACCCATAAGTTCGGCGGTGACGATACAAAAAACATAGAGACCAACTAAAATATCGGATTTAAAGTTAATATTTTCTGAAGATTTTTGGACCATAATAATATAAATTAATTAATAGGCCTATTTTACACTAAAATTTAGCTTTGATTGTTAAGTAATTGAAATTTATCTTTTATAATAAACTAATGAAAAAAAGTACCAGGATTGTTTTAGTGGTCGATTTAATTTTGTTGGGTTGGATATGGCAAAATAAAGAAAAATTGAGAGATATAGTTGAGCCGGAAAAGACAGGACAAATTATTGAACAAACAGAAAATGTTGGATTTTCTGGGATAACAGTAGAAGAAATGAAGATGGTAGAAATAAAAACAGAACAAAATATAACTACCCCACCAACTGTAACACCAAAAAAAAAGCCGACTGCAATCCCAACTCCAGATACTGAACCTTGGGGGGTGTCCAAACAAATTGACGAAGTAACTTGGACGATGAAAGTGGGAGAAGATGAAAAAATGGCAACACCACAAGAAATTTTGACAGCATTAAATACTTATAGACAAAGATATAGTTCACAGGTTTTAACTTGGGATGAAAAACTAGGGAGTTATGCCCAAAGCAGAGCAAAGTATTTAAATAGTATAAAAAATGTGGATAAACACGAGGGGTTTAATAAATTTATGGAAGAAGATGGCGGTTTTGAGAAGTTGGGTTTTACGGCTGTAGGAGAAAATATTAGCTACGGCTATAAATTAAATGGAGTTCATGTGATTGAATGGATGTATGCCGGGGATAAACCACATAATGATAACCAACTGGATAATCGGTGGAATTATGTCGGGATAGGGGTGGAGGGATTGGCAACGTGTCTGATTTTTGGAACCGGAAAAATGTAAGATGTGTTAAGATAACTTATATGACAAAAACACAACAAAACCTGCTTAAAGCATTTGCCGGTGAGAGCCAAGCCCGAAACCGTTACACAATCTTTGCCAAAATGGCAAGAAAAGAAAATTTAGAATGGATTGCCCGGGTTTTTGAAGAAACAGCTGATCAGGAGAGGGCTCATGCTGAAGAAGAGTATGAAATGATTGCTGAACCAATGGTGACAACTGATGATATCCTATCAATTAAGCCTTTTAGTAAAAGTACACTGGAAAATTTAAAATATGCCGCCGAGGGTGAACATCACGAATGGACGGAAATGTACCCATCTTTTGAAGAACAAGCAAAAGCTGATGGTGACCTTGAAGCTGAAAGATTATTTAGAGAAGTGAAAGAAGTGGAAGAAAAACATGAAGAAAGATATATGATTTTGGCGAAACATATTGAATCTGGTACTTTATATAAACAAGATCGAGAATTTGAGTGGAAATGTTTAAATTGTGGTTATATTCATAAAGGAACTACTCCGCCAACAACTTGTCCGGTATGTAAAAAACCGTTTACTTGGTATATGGCTTTAGGGTTGATTAGATAAATTGTGAGATATAATTACGAAAGCTTTTGTTTTCGTAGTTCAATGGATAGAATACTCCCCTCCGAAGGGAGTGATGTGAGTTCGATTCTCACCGAGAACACAAATGAGTTTAAAGTAGAAAGTTAAAAGTAAAAAAGTTATAAAGTGGAAAGTGAAAGTAAAAAAAATAAGATAGTTTTGGTTGGAGGGTGTTTTGATATTCTTCATTTAGGACACATAACTTTTTTGGAAAAAGCTAAAAAATTGGGAGATAGGTTAATAGTTTTATTGGAATCTGATGAAAATATCAGGAAAGATAAAGGAGTTAATAGACCTATTAATAATCAGGAAAATAGAGCAAAAATGTTAATGAGCCTTAGGGTGGTTGATAAGGTTATAAAATTACCCGAGATGAAAACTGATGAAGAATATTTTGCTTTGATTAAAAAAATAAAACCTAAAGTAATTGCGGTGAGCAGAAATGATAAAAGGATCTTCCAGAAAAAAGAACAAGCAAAATTAGTGGAGGCAAAAGTAATAGAAGTCACTCCATTGATACCATATCAATCAACGAGCCGGGTGGTTGAAGTAATTAGTAAAGAAATGTAAAACCTGAATCTGACGATGTGGCGGTTTCGAGATATAATCACTTACCTATGAAAACCGGAGCAATTCAAATTAAAGATAATCTGTATTACGATGAAAGGTCGGCTGGTGGGCTGGTTTATAAAGAAGATAGCGGTAAAATTTTGTGGCTTTTAATTAGAACTATTTCTAGTTATAAATCAACTAAAAGAAAGAGTAAAGGGCCGGTCTATAAATTTCCGAAAGGCCATTTGAAAGAAGATGAGTTTTTGAAACAAGCAGCATTAAGAGAGGTAGAAGAAGAAGGTAGAGTCAAAGCTAATGTTTTAGCAAAAATTGGATCAAACAATTATATTTTGTGGGATGCAGAAAACAAGAAAAAAATAATTAAAAAAGTAACGTTCTTTTTAATGGAATACAGTGGACTAAGTAGTTTGAAATATTACGATAGTGAAATGGTGATCGAAAGAGGTTGGTATGATTTTGAAGAAGCTAATGAAAAATTGGCATATGACAGTGAAAAGGTATTGTTGAAAAAAGCAAAGATGAAGTTGGAAAGTATATTGAGAAAATAAACCTTAAGTTTGATAGAATAAAGCACTTTTGTACTTTAGAAAACTATGGAGGAGTCGCCTAGTGGTTTATGGCGCACGCCTGGAAAGCGTGTGTTCGAAAGGACTCGTGGGTTCGAATCCCACCTCCTCCGCACTTCGTGTATTGTTTGGGGCGATTCTGTAAATTTTTGTTAAAATAAATAATGTCTTTAGCGGTTGATTTTAATAACGTATCGACGGTTGGACTGAAAACTTCTCCGGTAGCGAAAGCTTTGGCTGGTTTACGGGCTAATGAAGCCCGTTATTTCATGAATAAATATCATCATGTTTTTACAGTGGAATCGGCTGATGAAGATAAAAAAACACTTGATTATGTTGGCCATATTTTAAAAGAAGAAAGAGGAATTGAATTTACCACGACAAAACCTTTAGAAACATCATCTTTCCAAACGGAAAATATAAAATGGGCATATGTTTTTTATGAAAATGGTCTGGAGGTTAATGTTTTGTATACGATTGACGACCCAAGAAAGAGGGCGGTTGGCTTCAAACTTTCAGAAGGAATGGAAATCCCAAAAGAGTTAGAGGGTAAGTTTAAGTTTGCTAGACAAAAATCGAAATTGGCGGGAATAATTCGAGGGTCGTTTTTTGTAATTAAGGGAGAGTATTAGGTTTTGATTTATTTAAAAGGTGAATTATATGGACATAAAGGTTCCAGATTCACCTGCTTCACCAAATATTGTTTTTACCCTATTGTACCGTGTAATATAGGCAACGATATTCTTAAAGAAATTTCTGTTTTGTTCCTGTTTAGCTTCAGACGTCCAGGCCTACCTGCTGCGAAAGGATCATTCGGTGGTGTTCTTAGCTATGCAAATACCCGTAGAACGTGTTTTTTTATATATACGTCTGACGGGGTGTATTTACAAGTCTATGTTCAACGGGCATGTGGTCCATTAGATTGACTTCGGGTAATATTCGGTTGTAAAATAAATAATGAATAAAATAGTTGATGTTTCAACTCCTTTAATTTTTCAGCAAAAAGAAATTCGACGGGTTTGGTTTGAAAAACAATGGTATTTTTCAGTGGTAGATATCGTTGCTGTCCTCACTGAGAGTAATAATCCAACTGATTATCTTAAAAAGTTAAGAAAAAGAGATATCGAACTTGGTCTTTACATGGGGACAAATTGTCCCCATGTAGAAATGGTGACTAATACAGGTAAAAAACGTAGAACACTGTCGGGTAATATGGAACAATTATTTAGAATTATCCAATCGATTCCTAGCTCAAAGGCTGAGCCATTTAAGTTGTGGTTGGCTAAAGTTGGTCACGAAAGAATTCAAGAAATAAATGACCCCGAAATTGCTTTGAACCGCTCGCGTGATCTTTGGAAAAAACATGGACGACCGGAACAATGGATTCAACAACGAATGATGGGACAAGAAACTAGAAATAAATTAACTGATTATTGGAATGAAAATGGGGTAAAAAAGGGACAAGAGTTTGCGATTCTTACTAATATTATTTACCAAGAGTGGGCGGATTTAAGTATTCAAAGACATAAGGCACTTAAAAACCTGGCTAAATCTCATAGTCTTCGCGACCATATGAATGAAGCTGAGTTGATCTTAATGGCTTTAGCAGAACTTTCGACTCGTCAAATTGCTCAAAGTATGAGAGCAAAGGGTTTAAATGAAAACAAAATTCCGGCTAAAAAAGGTGGACAAGTGGCAAAGAGTGCAAGATTAGATTTAGAACAAAAAACTGGTAAGAAAGTTGTTTCGACTCAAAATTTTTTGGGGTCTAATGAAATAAAAAAAATAAATAGGTTCTAACTGCCTCAATGGTTCGCCGCCAAATTCTATTTTTCCATATTTCCACATAATATTGTGTGGTAGTGACGTTAATAGTAAGTTTGTGTGATAATAAGTTAATTTTACAAAAGAAAAAAGAGATTTATGTCTGAAAATGAAGTATTAAAACAAGATTCTGGCTGGAGAGCTCCGAAAATTATTCACGAAGAGAAAGAACAAACACCTCCGGTTAATTTTATAAGGGTTCAAGAAGTAATGGATAAGTTCCAGCTTTATGATCAACGAAGCTATAATGGTTTGATTGTTGCTGCTTATTTCAGTAATGGAAATTTTGACTATCAAGTTGTAAATGAAGATGATTATTATAATTCTTCTGAAGAAAAACCCGAAAATGAATGTGGAATATATTTATTAAAAGATAAAACAGGAAAAATTGTAGATATTAAATCTCATTCTAATTATCTTATAGAAGTGCAATACCCTAAAAATCAAGAAAATATAGATAGAGTATTTTTCGCTTCAGGCCAAAGCCCATACTTTGCGAGCCAAATTGATGAAGGTGGTTTGGGTTCGGCAAAATTATTAGATGAGGACATAGCTGATATAAAATTCCTGCAACAAATTTTTAATCCTGCAAGCCAATTATTAATAGTAGACAGATCTTTTTATGCAACTTATTGTGTTGTACCCGGAGAATATGAATATAAATATGCAAATGATTCTCTTCCTGCTATTGTTGCTGAAGAAGCGTTTGGTTGTGCGGCTAATCATTCTTTTGATGTTCAACCAAGGGTTGGGGAGGATGAAATTGATTTTATTGTCAGACATCTTGAAAGTAAAATAGATTCAAATATTGATAAGGTAACTAGAAAAAAAATATTGACAAAGGGAAGAAGATTAGCAAGTAAATTTTGTATTGGCGAGTCACATATATATCTTATCCCGTGTAAAGAAATTTTAGATAATAAAGTTTCTTTTGGTGATGTAAATGAGATGAGAAATGGTCAAGATGGAAGTATTGAATTGCCAACATTAAGACAAAAAATAGACGATTACCATATAACTAGTTTTACAGAAGATCCAAATTTTAATTCTGAATTTGGTCTAGCTGTTTATGGAAAAATAGATAGTAAAAAAATATTTAGATTAAAAATGCCTAGTAGATTTGTACGTTTACAACAATATGCCCAAAGTCGAGGGTTGAGTGTTGGGACAGAAATATCACCAAACATCATGCGAGATTTTGAAGAAAAATAAACCAATGATTAAAAATCTGATTGACTAGAATTTATTAAATAGGTTCTAACTGCCTCAATGGTTCGCCGCCGGTGTTTTGTATAGGTTACGATACATATGAGACTTTTAAGGTAATTAAATTAATGTCTGATTCGGGACATCAAACAGTCCTTCATTCCTTATTTTGGCAGGTCAAAGGATACAATCCGGCCATGAGTAAAATCTACAAAAGTATTCTGTCTTTTTCTTTCTCTGATGAGGCTAAATTCAGACTGGAGGTAATTAATCATTTTAACCAATTTGGATTAGAGTCAACCCAAGGAGCTTACAAAGTATCCCGAGCCAGTATTTACCGGTGGCAGAGAGAGCTTAAGAATAATCGAGGTAGTCTAAAAAGCTTAATTCCTAAATCCAGACGACCTAAAAAAATCAGACAAATGAATACTGACATTAGATTGATAGACATGATTCGGGATTTAAGACAGCTTCATTACCGAATAGGCAAAAGGAAAATTAAACCAATCTTAGATAAGTATGCTTTAAGTTTAGGAATCAAACCTATAGCTGTTGATACCATCGGGAAGGTAATTAAAAGAAATAATTTATTTTTTCAAAAACATGGTCGGGTTTACCATAACCCTAATTCTAAAAGATGTGGTTGTAAACTTAATTACAAATCTAAGGTAAAAAAATCACCGGTAGTTGGCGCTTCCGGTTACTTAGAGATAGACACTATTCATTTGTTTATTGATGGAATCAAAATCTATGTTTATCATGCCATAGATGTTGCCAACAAATTTGACTTTGCTTACGGCTACATTAGATTAAACAGTCAGAACACAGTAGATTTTCTAAACAAGATCAAACAGGTTTATCCTATAGAATCAGGCATCAAAACTGTCCAGACAGATAATGGATTAGAGTTCTTAGGCGACTTTGATCAAAAATTAAAGAAAGATAATATTCCCCATCTATTTATTTATCCCAGATGTCCTAAAATCAATGGTTTTATTGAAAGAGCTAACCGAAGTCTTAAGGAAGAATTTATCAATTCCCATCTTGATTCACTCCTGATTAGTTTAGATGAATTTAATCGTCAATTAATTAAACATTTGATTTGGTACAATACAGTCAGACCACACCAAGCTTTAAACTTTTTATCACCGATTGATTACTTGTTAAAAAGGTATCCTGAGTCTCAGATGTATACAGCCCGTACATGTTTTTGACAGAGATTTTATTGTTGGTATAATTAGATTAATGCGAATCTAAACA
>CAZWUG010000027.1:0-12429 GCA_964637525.1 uncultured Gammaproteobacteria bacterium
ATGAGACTTTAGTCGAATCGGGATTGGTCGCGGGTTCGAGTCCCGCAGGACCCACACAAATTCTATAAAAATATGAATAAAAACGGCTTTAAGTATGAATGTCCAGAAAAATACCTTTCTAATCATATAACTATTGACGGTTAATTTATATGCATATTTACGGTTTAATCCTAGGTATTTGTTTTATTATCGGTATTGAATATTTCTCTCATCATAACAAAATTATCCCCAAAAAACAGGAAAATTTTTTCTTAATTTGTCTTTTAATCTCTAGTCTTATCGGTGCCCGAGTTTATGGTGTTACTGTTGATTGGGACTATTTTTCTCAAAATCCAATTCAAATTCTAAATCTTCGCGGTGGTGGACTGGGAATTTTTGGCGGTCTTATCGGTGCCATTATTTTTATAATTCTTTTCTGTCTTAAAAATAAAATCAATATTTTATCTGTCTTTAATTCTCTTTCACCTATCATTCCTTTATGTCAAAGTCTCGGCCGCTGGGGAAATTTTTTTAATCATGAAATTTATTCCGCCAACGGCCAACCTATCTGGTTATATGAATCAATTCTCATGTTTTTAGTCTTTTTATTACTCCAAAAAATTAAATCTCATCCAACTGGAATTTATCTAATAAGTTACGGTATAATACGATTTGTATTAGAGTTTCTAAGGACAGATACTATACTAATATTTTACCTGTCTTTAGCTCAAATTCTAAGTCTTTTATTTATTTTATTTGGTTTATTTATTATAAAATATGAAAACTCTCATCATTAATCCAGGTTCTACCAGTACCAAAATTGCTGTTTTTGATAACACCGAAACCGTTTTCGAACTCAAACTTGATCATGCTAAAGATCCGGAATTCCAAGAAAAATTTAGCCACCCGGGCAGTGTCTTCGATCAGCTCGAATTCAGACTTGAGGCTTTAAAAAAAACTATTAAAGAAAATAACATCACCCAATTAGACGCCGTTGTTGGTCGTGGCGGCACTGGTCCGGGTATTCCGTCTGGAACTTACGTTGTCAATCAAAAAATGATTGATGATCTCAAATATCATGCTCAAAGTAATCACGCTTCCAATTTAGGCGCTCCTTTGGCTAAAAATATTGCCAAAGAATTTGGAATTGAAGATAAAGCTTTCATTGTTGATCCTGTTACTACCGACGAGATGGACGAAAAACACAAAATCACCGGTGTCCCGGAAATTGTCCGCTACTCTTCATGGCATGCTCTTAATCAAAAAGCTATTGCTCGTCAATATGCCAAAGATATTGGCAAAAAATATGAAGATTTAAATTTAATTGTGGCTCATCTTGGTGGCGGCTCATCTTTTGGCGCTCACAAAAGAGGTCGGGCTATCAATGTTATTAGTCCGGTTTCCGGAGAAGGTCCATTTACTCCGGAACGTTCTGGTGCCCTTCCGGCTCAAAACTTAATTGAAATGTGTTTTTCAGGTAAACTCAACAAAGAACAATGTCTCCATTATATTTGCGGTGGTGGTGGCCTATTCGCTCTTCTTGGTACTAAGGATATGATGTCCGTTGAGAATGAATATCCTACCTACGACAAAAAAAAGAAAGATATTGTTGACGAAATGATTGCTGGGATTTCCCGTTCTATCTGTTCTTTGATTCCCGATTTCGAAGGTGAAAAAATTGATCAAGTTTTAGTTACTGGCGGTATCGCTCGATGGAAGTTGGTTACCGATAAAATTCAAGAAGACATTGCCGCTACCGGAATTAAAATTTCTGTTTACCCCGGTGAACAAGAACTTGAAGCTCTCCGTGATGGTGCTCTTCGTGTTCTTTCTGGTGTTGAAAAAGCCAAAGAATACTAATCTACCACTCAATCGGTTCTTTACCTGTAAAAATCAAATAACTATTTGTCTGCGAAAATGGTTTTGACCCAAAAAAACCGGCATAAGCCGACAATGGTGACGGATGAGACGATTTAATTACCAAATGTCTATTTTCATCAATTACACTGCCTTTTTTCTGGGCGTAACTACCCCACAAAATAAATACCAAATTTTCTTTCTGTTCTGACAAAATTTTTACTACCGCATCAGTAAAATTTTCCCAACCCTTATTTTGATGCGACCCGGCCTGAGCCGCCCGCACCGTCAAAGTTGCATTTAACATCAACACTCCCTGCCTTGCCCAATTCTCTAAATTTCCATTTGTATTTTTAGTTTTTACCCCCAAATCGCTTTCAATCTCTTTATAAATATTTACCAGCGATGGGGGAGTTGGAATCTTATCATTCACCGAAAACGCCAATCCATTAGCCTGATTTGGCCCATGATACGGATCTTGTCCTAAAATTACTACATTCACTTCATCAAATGGAGTCAAATTAAACGCATTAAAAATAAATTTCGCTGGCGGATAAACTGTTGTTTTTTGATACTCCGATTTTATAAATTCAATCAAATTTCCAAAATATTTCTCATCAAATTCCTTTTGAAGTACTTTTTTCCAACTTTCTTCAATCTTTACTTCCATAAGTAAAATTCTACTAAGCCACTAAATGTAGCATTGTTCTCTTTATTCCTGATCTAGTTTTTTCCACCACCCGTATTGGCACTACATTTTGTTCAAGGGCTTCACGAAACCAGTTGCAACGTTCATAAGCTGTTTTTTCTACCTCTATACATTCCCAAGATTCACCAATTTCACCCGCCTGCACCCCACTTAATATTTTTTTTACAATTATTCTGTCTTTTTTACCATCATCACCAATCCGGGTGAAAATCGTTTTTAAACTATTAGATCCTTGTTTCCATCTAAATTCTATTCCGCTATCCTTATCAACGCCATTCCTCATTGTCTCTACCATCTTAACTTCCCAAATCCTTTCGTTGTCTTCTTTACCGTTCTCTATTTCACGGCCAATACCAGCACGATCCAGAATAGCCCGCAAAAATCCTTGATATCTTTCATTATTCATAGTTCATATTATAATATATAAAATCATTTTTAGTTATTTTCATATTTTTCACCGTTAACATAAACTAACAATCTTTGTTCTCCAGATTTTATACCAACACTTTCAAAAGCTCTAGTCATCCTCTCAATCTGATATTTACCAACACCAACCTCAGTAAAAGAAGTCTGTCCGGTTGTCGATTTAATCTCATCTCTAACGATAATTGTATTTAATTCATCATAAACATCCTGATCAACTGTCACCCCTATCCCTCTTTCAGTCACCTGAACATCACGTACAGCCTCACACCCACCAAAATGACGTAATCCCGATGAATCCATTTTAACCGCCACCTTTTTAATCTCCGATTTAGTTGCCTCATCAACTTGTTGAAACCCGGGTCTCAAAGCAATCTCGTCAACCACAAAACCTCTCCAACAAGCGAGACACTCATCAATATCCAATCTTTGTAATGATTCCACCCAAATTCCAAAAAACTGGTCTAATTTATTTCTAACAACTTTAGCTGCCACATCCTTTGGGGTTCCACTTTTAATCAGATCATCCTCTTGTCGGTACACTTCTTGAGCTGAAATACATGCTGCCACAGTCCTTGTTAAATCATTTAACCTTCCATTTTTTTTAACCTCTTCTAAAACCATCTCCACTTTTTTATTACCTTCATAAAAATGACTGTTTTTATCTCCCAATTCATAATAATAAGCCATAAATAACGGCTTTGTTTGTAAATCAGAAAGCCTGTCTCTGGTAATATCCATATTATCAGCTAAACGAATGATTGCTTTTAACGGTTCTTCCATTAATACTGCAGTAGAGTATTCCAATGCTAAAATGTCATTTCTACCCTTTGAGTCAAAACTCCGGCCTTTAAATCTTTCTTCTGCTTCTCCCACTTGTATTTGTGGCATCTCCATTACTTCTTTTAATGAAGCTAATTTACCCCATAACTGTGTTTGAACATCTTTAATTTCCTTCGGATCATCAACACCAACAAATATACTATTAACTTTATGGCCTAATTCCTTTAAAGTAGTGTAGCCTTTGGCAACATTTTCTCTTTTAACCAGAAATTCTCCCTTGTCGGTTGTAATTTTCCCATCATAAAACTGCTCAATTTTATCAGCATTATGCAACATAATGCTATTTCTCAAGTCACTCATCATTCTCCCGTTGCTGGTATCATTTAAAATCCTTGCTAAAACCTCTTTAATTGGCACCTTTTGCCCATTTACTTCTGTTTGTCCATGATTAATCACGTCAGCTCCCACCACGCTGTGAGTCGTTTTCCCTAACTTTTTTGCTTCAGAAACCGGATAACCAAAATCATGAAATAATGCCACATTTTCCAAAAGAAACCTTGCTTGAGGCCCGGTAATTTCATATTTACTCCCCACAATGCCAACTACCTCCGGATAAACCGCCATTATTTGATCAACATACCTCACCACATTTAAAGTGTGGTCAAAACCATGTGACACATAATTTTCAGGATTATCTACATGTTGGTCAAATGCTCTTTCTAATACAAAAGATAAATGGCCCGTCAAAAGTTCCTGCTTTTCCGCCGTTACCCGATCTTCTTCCGACAGTAAACCTTCATAAAGAGACACCACCTTTTGTAGGGTATCTCCATTAATAAAGAAATCTTTTACCCTGTCTAACTTAGCCATATCCATCCCCTTACCAGTAGCAAAGGTTTCATAATAAGCCTCAACTCTCTTTATTGCCGTATCGCTTAACCCGGTCAAACAAGCTTCTCTGCTAACAGTTAACCCTTGCCCTTCCAAAACTTCTATTCCTCTTGGTAATCCTTCTACTCCTTCCATAGGACAGTTTACCATCACTCCACCTTTTAAAAAAGACAAAGTCGCCCCCAATCGTATTTATCGCTTCCTCATTTTCACCCCGCTACACAAATATCCTTTGATATTTCTTTCATTCCGCTTTCAAACCCTTCATAAGAGTTTGTCGTAAATACAGTTCCGTCATTTTTATTTAAAATATGGTCAATAATTACCTTCACCGAAGGAAATAAGTCCGACTCTTTAATTTCATCTGCTGTCAAATAAACCACTTCACCTTCTTCTGACTTAATTACCTTACCGCTTTTATAATCCGCACTAAAATAAAATACCATCCAATTCGCTTTTAAATTTTTATCCGGCATTTGTTCATAAATTACCGCCTCTAATTTTAGATTTTCAATCTCAATGCCGACTTCTTCACCAACTTCCCTGACGGCTCCAACATATGGATTTTCATCCTTGTCCATTTTCCCTCCGAATGGATGAATTTTATTTGGAGCATATTTTTTATCCGGCGATCTTTTCATTAATAAATACTTCCCATCTTTACGTATAAATACGTTAGCACATACCATCATCAATTGTACACTTGGTTTCTGGTTCATACTTCTCAGCTGAGTATACCAAACTTCAATACATCAATAAATGATATTCAACTTAAGCCCTTGGTATAATCCATTGATGCAGTAGCCAAAGGGGTAAAGGCACTTGTCTGCAAAGCAAGGTAAGAAGGTCCGACTCCTTCCTGCATCTCAAATTTATGACACCCACAGAATATATTCAAAAGGAATTAAATAAAATTAAGGAATTCCAACCAAAAATTTTTGATCAAGAAAAACTACCTGACGAAATTTTTCGTCTTTTAATGTCTAAAAAATTCAGAAAATATTCGACAAAACCAGAATTAAACGAACATATCAAAAATGCCATAAAAACTAGTGTCGATAATAATCAGTTAATCAAATTAGTTTTTCCATATGGGGCTTACAAACTTTGGCGGCTAGAAGAATCTCCAAATCCTGATTGGGCCGAATTATTCACTGCCATGTATTACACCAAATGGCTCAAGCCAATTTGTGAAATTTATCAACCCGGAATAGTTTTTGAATATTTTGTTGACGATTATATTTTGCCAAAAATCGACAACATCCCCCTTAAAATAGTAAACGTTTACTTAAATGAATACCAAAAAATTTTAAATTTCCTCAAAAATTACCAACCACAAAATTTCAAAATGAAGATAACCAGATTTGGAGATATTTATGGTTCACCGGGAAAATTTGACAAAGATCTTCAACAAAGTATTAAAAAACTTTCAGCCGCTAATCCGGTTTTTCCGCCAGAAGACCTAAAAACCACTCAACTAAATGCTCATCCCACAGAAGAACAGTTAAAAGATCCCCAATGGTGCCAAAAAATTCTTCTTATTCATGATGCTTATATGATAATCAAAAGGGGACTTGGCTACACTTCCAATCCGGAAAAAATTCCGGTTTTTTGCCAACCTCTTGCCTCCGGAAAATATTTAATCGTCGGCACCACCAAAACATCTATTGCCAAATTTTGGGTTGGAGTTGGCGCCCTCAAAAGAAGAGGTGATGAATTTATCGAGTATGTTTTGTCTCCAAATCAATTAGAAACTCAAAAAACCACAAAAGAATATACATCTATTACCGGTTTAGATTCCAAAAACTTTTCCCAAATCAGAATTTTTGAATAAATTATTCCACCCCCTGTCAGTCGAACACTTTTTAACCTAAAACTCACTTTATTCTTCTCTTTTGAGAACTTTTCCAGCCCAAGTAAGCTGGTTGATCCAAAGTTCAAACACTTAGTCGAATACCTGATCAAGATGAAAAATGTTTTTGAGAAATATAATATTTCAATTACTTCCTAACTTTGTGACAAAAAATACTGCCACACGGATATCATTGATATTTTAATTCCATCTTGTTCAATTTCCTCAGTATGATCAAAAATCAATATCACCACCTCGTAAAAATAAATAAATCACTTTAATACAAAAATCTAGTTTTAAAAATCAAAAAAACACAAAATATTTTTTATTATGGCCAAGGTCTAGGTAATTGTGTGTTTTAAACACATTTATCTTCGACCTTGGCCATATCATGTTAGCTTGGAAACGGGGTGGTGCTATTCGGCAGAAGGTTATTGAAAAGCCGCGAGCGCTGCTTTCAAGGCCTCCAAGTTGAAAGAAGCCCTCCTGTCTAAGCAAAGTCCGGTCTGGCCCAGGCAGTATTTACACCTGGCAGGAGGTGTAAACTTTTCTGTTATCGCCAGAATTTTGGGCAGATTTTCCGGATCAGAAGTTATCTCCTTCACCTCTTCTGCCGTTGGTCCGACATGAGGCGTTCTAAACTCGATAACCGTCATCCCGCCAGGGTCAAGTCCCTTTAGTGCCGCTAACACCTCATCCAGCAATTCGTCTGAAGGAGAGTGAAACCAATCCTTCTTTTCCTGGGCCTGCCATTCGGCGTATTCGGCCGCTCTCATTGACCTCCCCAGGCCATGACGATTGATAAGTACGTAGACCACCGTCCCCGTACCGGTATCAACTCCGTAGGCCTCGATGAGCCTGTTCAACCTCTCTTGCAAGCCCGATACCTCAAGTAGTCTATTACGTCCTCCTTCCTCCTCAAAATGGAACTCCATCTTGGCTCCTTTAGCGGTTCTAAGCTCCTCCAAAACTACCATGTTCAAAACTCCTTTCATTTTCACATTTACATGTGGTTATCCTATGGACAACCCTCTAGATATAGAAATATCCACAGGGTTGTCCATATATAGGAGTTTTTATTTAAATGTACTTTGTTATAAGATATATAATATATCTGCTTTTTTAGACATAAATATTCTTTAACAAGCTAAATTTTAGCAAATAAACACAAGAAAATCAAACTTTATAGGATGTTTAATTTATATGAGCTGAGTCTCCCAAACTTCGAACACCTAATTAAATACTCAATGAAAATGAAATCAGTTTTCGACTTCTTCAATATTAGATACTGAATCACCATGATGATATTCTGCACCATTACGGCTAAATTCAAAGACACTATACCCAATTTTCGGTGTAAAAGTTATTGGTGTTTGCAAAATCATCTCTGGATCATTCTTGCCATCGGTTTCAAAAGTAAGTAAATCAAAATCATCATTTACATTAAGAATTTCATCCCGATGACTTACCATTTTTTTGCCCTTACCTTCTTCATCAAATTCTATTATCATAAAGAAAATTTGTTTTTTAGTCATTCCTGACATCTTTAGTTTGACTTTTGCCATTTGTAAATCTTTGTCGCCTTCTTTATTTGTAAACATTGTCCATTCCATCGGTTCATACCCTGTCCCATCGTATTTGTGTCGTCGGAATGTTCCATCCGGCAACTTTTCGTAAACAGAACCTTGGTCAGTTTGAAAACTCTTTACGTTAGGACAAAAATCAACAAATCCCTTACTTTGTTCAGTTTTTGGTATATACTCAGAATTTTCCATAACTCAACTCTCTAAACTAGCATAACAAAAATTAAAGCGCCCATTTTTGCAACGGTGCCTAAGTGAGCTGAGTGTACCAAACTTCGAACACCTAATTGAATACTTAATTAAACTAAAAACGACACTAAAAAATTTTGGCATATTTTTAATATTTTTCATTTCCAAAAAACTTATTTATCAACCCCAATTTTCCAAACATTCCTTTCCAAAAAAGCTTCAATAGTTTGTCTGCCCGCCTTATTCAAAAGATTCGAATAAGAAATTTTATTATTTTTGGCATAGTCAGCCAAAGTCACAATTTGTTTACCTTCCAAATAGGCTAATCTTTTATGATAGCTGTTAGTTAAGGCTTTTCCCACTATTTCTTCCATAATCCCAGTTTTTCGACTTTCTTCAAACTCCTTGAAAGCCTCATAGTACTTTTTTCGGTTAATAAACTTTATATTAATAGGCACAAACCCTTCCCTTATTAATAAATAATTATTAATAACCCGGCCAATTCGTCCGTTACCATCAACAAAAGGATGAGTACATTCAAAGGTTAAATGCAACCGGGCAATCCGCTTAATTATGCTTTCGCTGCTACTATAATTATATTCTATTAACATCTTCTTCAGTCTATCAACAACCTCCTCAGGAGGCGGAGCAATATAGCTGCCGACACGGACAAATTCATTTTCCTTTCTGAATCTACCGGCAATATCATCACGAATGTTAAAAATTAACATTTTATGAAGAGATAAAATCACTTCAAGGTTAAGTTCCTGCTCTTTAGCCCTTTTATCTATATAAGAAACCACCCGAGCCAAATTTTTGGCTTCAAAAATTTCCCGTTCAGTGATGTACCTATCCAAATCAATTTGCAAAAGAATTTTTTCGGTTTCTTCAAGAGTCAAAGTGCTATTCTCAATTGCGTTAGAATTATAAACCTGCTCAGCCACTTCTGCCTCATTAATTAACCCGATCAGCGATTCTTTACCGCTAAGAGCTTGATAATATCTCTGACGAAGCGAATCTATCCGATTAAAAACATTAAGTACGTTCGACATATAACACCAATTATAGACTTTTTCACGTTTTTGTCAACATAATCGTGAAAAATATGTAAAAATAAAGTATCTTCACGGTATTAACCTATAAAATCATTCCTTTCTGTCATTAAATACCTTCTATCATTAAGCCAATTCCTCCCATTTGAAAATTTCTTAAACCTAAGTGAGCTGAGTCTCCCAAACTTCGAACACTTGATTGAATATTTAATCAAAATGAAATCAGTTTTTGCAAGATTTGAGATAATAATAAATTAGTCTTTATACTGTTCAAAAAAAGTGTCAATCCCAGAAAGAAAATTATTTACTTCTAAAAATTCTCGTTTTGGATCTGATTCCCTAATATAAAAATTCAATTCACCGATATCTAACAACACAGAACCAAGTCTTCTGTCTTTGGTGTTATTCGTCAATTTATCAAACAAATACCCCCCAATACTAGAAAAATCATCTAATGACAAAGAACCATTCTTAAAATCTTTATAACAAGCCTTAATTATTTCAAAAATATTTATATCATTTAATTCACTCTCGGATTTCAGATTAAACTTAGTAAGATAAAGCTCAAAAACATCATCGGGGAAAGGTACATCAATAACGTTCTTAGCTGAATAAAATTTTGGCATAAATTAAAAAAACGAGAAATGGAGGCTACTTATATTTTACTATAAATAACCTCCACCTGGAGATTTTCAGTTTGTTTACTTACTTTTCTCCATAATTACACCTAACCTAAGCTAGGTGTATATTTGTGCTTGGGTCAGTCCCTCCCAAACGGATGCCTTTGCTGTTCGTTTCTGCCATCCTGATCAGTGAAATGCAGACCGTCTACACTACCATCAGCACGCTGATTCCAAGAATAACGACCGCCACCTTGACGATCATAGACCGTTTGATGAACTGATCCATCATTCTTGAAATGAGCGCTACCGCCGATGTTGTCACCCATATCCGCCTGATACAGGGTTCCACTTGCTCTCTGCCTATCCACAAACAACACCTCCTTTCCTCTTTATATATTTGATAAAGGACTCACGTCCTGTTACCACGTAGGAAAATAAAGAAACCAACTTTCTATACCAGAATATAAAACCCAATTTGTCCTTATATTTTAAGACGTATTGTAATTACGTTGTAAGAACCTATTTTATTTTCAAAATGTAAGAAAGTGGCGGGGAGACACAAACACAACTTGTGAAAGAACATTCTATATTACGAAACGCTTTTGTCTGTAATATGAAAAAATTATAACATCAAAAATCTCAAATATATCACAACCTTTCCATGGAAAGCTCAATGTAAAACAATAAATCCTATCGACTGGGAATGGAACACTTTTAAACCTAAATTTCTCTCTTTTTTCTTATCCTGCAATTTCTTAAACCTAAGTGAGCTGAGTGTACCAAACTTCGAACACCTGATTGAATACTTAATTAAACTAAAAACGACACTAAAAAATTTTAGAATCATAATCCCAATATAAATTTACCCCTATCGACCTGAAAATAATTCTTGTTTAACTCGATCGCTTAAAAATACTTTCATTAATGATTGATAGGGAACATCCTTTTCATTAGCTAACTGTTTACAAAGAAGAGGGTAATCGCAGAGAAATAGATTCAGTGGTCAATTTTAGATTAGGAAAAATAGCTTTTAAACCTAATTTAATCAAATTTAGAAATCTCGTTATCAAGAAACATCAATACTTCTGTTTTAAGAGTTTTTCTAATCTTTTGATAATTTTCTAAAGGCAACAGAGTGTTCAAATCCTGATCAATTAGGGTTTGATTAATCTTTTCATCAATAAAATTACGAAGATAAATTAAATATTCTTTAGTTTCCACTTCTGTTCTTTCCCTAATTACCTCCTGGCGGTAAACCAAACCTTTTAAGAAAAAGTGATGAATATCATAGATATCCCTCCCGGCTATTGATTTGTTATGATCAAAACGATCTTTAACCGCCACTAATTTATTAGCAAAAATTGTCTCCTTTGTTTGGCAGTTAACTGTTCTGTTAATTTCCGGTAAAAATACCGGTCCATAAACATTTGATTTAACTATAAAATTAAGAGCGTCAATTTTCAAAGTATTCCTTTCGTTTGGTGAATTCGGATACTTCAAAAAAAATTCCAACGTTTTTTGACTTTCTTGTTGGATAGTCAATCCCAGTTTGTCAAAAATTTTATAAAATTCCTGCCTTAATCGCTTCTCATCAGCACCTGCCTTTTGATCAAAATCTAAATCAACCGAAAATCTGTCCAATATCCCCATCATCGAAGCACAAGTTCCGCCTTTAAAAAACAAGGAAGAAGACAATATCGGATTGTCCACCATCTCTGTTAAAATCCGTAATAAGTAAGCCTTATGAATAGCATCTGTTGGTTTTACTATTATCATAAATAAATTTGTTTTTGATATTCCTTAACTGATTCCCAATTAATCAAACTGTTGGCATCAAAGTGATAATTGGGTTGAAAGTACAGCATATCGGCTATCGCCCGCTCTGTGTTAGCCACAAAAACACCTTTATCATTTTGGGTGATTCCCAAAGAATTATTCAAAGATTTGGGTCTTAATTGTCTTACCAAATAACTAATTCCATTAATCTTAAAATTAGAAGAAGAACTTGAGACAAGGGTAATCTTACTCGGAGATTGGTTAATTATCCCGTTTTTAGACAACACCGACTCGGTGCTCAAATAGCTAAACCTCTTTACCGCTCGAAAACCAACTTCAATTGGATCAAGTTGATCTAGTGGCACGACGCTGTAAAATCCCTTTTGGAGACTAAATAAGACATTCTTTTTAACCATCCTATAAATCGTTTGATGAAGAGTTTTACTATTTTTAATATCCCATAAAACTCCTAGGTCTGAAGTATGAAACAATTTCTGTGGCTGATGTATTAATATCCCGACTTTATCCATAGTTCATATATCATCTACTAATATGTAGAGGATAACACAACTATAAAACTTGTCAAGTACACAAAAACTCCCAATATCTTTAAGTAATAAACCATTTTTTTAGCCAAAAATCGCCCGTTTATTAAACGGTACCGCACCTAAGTGACTCCGGAGGGAGTCGAACCCTCGATTACCTGGATGAA
>CAZWUG010000028.1:0-12009 GCA_964637525.1 uncultured Gammaproteobacteria bacterium
AAAAAATAGGAGTGGATTTTATGAAAAAAACTGATAAAATTTCCTACAGACAAAAAAGCCCTCAAGAGCTTAACAAGACTCTTATTGACTTAAGAAAACAGTTTATTGAAGCTAAAGCTAAGTTTGCCACTGGCAACCAAAGTGATACCTCTGTTTTCAAAAAAATTAAAAACCAAATCTCGCTTGTTCTTACCCTATTAAGCGAAAGTAATAATGAAAAACAAAATTAATAAAACCGGTAAAACTTTTATTGGTCAAATCGTTTCCGACAAAATGACCAATACAATTGTGGTGGAATTGGAATATACCAGCCGCCACCCTCTATATAAAAAGATCGTTAGTAAAAATAAAAAAATTTACGTCGAAAATAACTTGTCTGCCAAAAATGGTGATACGGTTAAAGTTCGCGAAACTAGACCGTTAAGTAAACTTAAAAGATTTATTACTGTCGAAATTATTAAAAAATCTTTATAAACCTATGGTACAACTTAGAAGTATTATCAAACCGGCTGACAACTGCGGCGCTCGAAGCGTTCAGGTAATTCATGTCTACAAAGGTCATTTTCATAAGAAAGGTTCTATTGGTGATGTTGTTTTAGCTGTTGTTAAAGATGCTATTCCAAACGGTTTAGTCAAGAAAAAAGAAAAAGTCAAAATGGTTATTGTTCGTACCAAAAAAGAATTTGGACGTGCTGATGGTTCCTATATCCGCTTTAGCGATAACGCTGGTGTTATTATTGATTCCCAAAATAATCCCCGTGGCACTCGTATTTTTGGACCAATTGCTCGTGAAATTAAAGATTTAGGATTCAACAAAATTGCTTCCATGGCTCAGGAGGTTTATTAATATGAAAATTTTAAAAGGTGATAAAGTTAAAGTTCTAATTGGGAAAGACAAAGGTCGTGAAGGTGAGGTTGTAAAAAGTTTCCCTAAAAAATCTTCTATTGTAGTTCAAGGTTTGAATATGTTTAAAAAACATATTAAGCCTTCCCAAAATCGTCCAGGCAGCATTCTCGAAAAAGAACGCCCTATTTATATCTCTAAAGTCGTTTTAATCTGTCCTGAATGTAAAAAAACTACTCGCATCGGTTATAAAATTGACAAATCTGGTACTAAATACCGAATTTGTAAAAAATGTCAAGCTGTCCTTACTAAGGAAGTTGCCAAGAAATAAATATGCTAAAAGATATTATTAAAACTACAATTAAGCAAGATTTAATTGAAAAAATAGGTAAAAAAAGAAATGTTTTTTCTCTTCCCCATCTTACCAAAGTAGTCATCAACTACCGCGTTGCTGAAGCTCGCGAAAGTCAGGAATCTTTAAATGCGGCCATTGAAGAGATAACTGCCATTACTGGTCAAAAACCTCAATTAACCAAAGCTAAAAAAGCTGTCGCTTCTTTCAAAATTAGACAAAATGACCCGTTAGCTTTAAAAGTAACCCTTCGAGGAAATAGAATGTATGATTTTGTAGAAAAATTATTTAACCTGATTATCCCTAGATTTCGTGATTTCAAAGGTATGAGTCTCAATGCTTTCGATAGTATTGGCAATTATAACTTTACTATCAAAGACCAAACTCTTTTCCCTGAAATTAATCTTGATAAAGTTAATAAAATTCGTTCTGTTCAAATAACTCTAAATATTAGTGCTACTTCAAAAGAAGAGGCAAAAATGTTATTATCAGCCTTAGGCTTTCCATTTGAAAAGCTTAATAGCTAATTCGCTAATTAACTAAACATGGCAACTACTGCAAAAATAGTCAGAGAACAAAAAAAATTAAAATATAGTGTGCGACATCACAATAGATGTTCTATCTGTGGTCGGCCACATGGCTTTATTCGTTTATTCGGCGTTTGCCGTCTTTGTTTCCGTAAGTTAGCCCACCAAGGGGTACTTCCGGGAGTCAAAAAATCAAGTTGGTAAAAATATGTTGCAATCTACTTCCATAGACTTTTTAATTAGAATTAAAAATTCTGCTCGAGCTGGTAAGAAAGAACTTACCGCCCCGGCTTCCAATTTTTGTATTAATATTGCCAATCTTTTAGAGAGATATGGCTATGTCGAATCTTATTCTGTTACAGAAGGCACAAAAAGAGAAATAACTCTTAAATTGTCTTATTCTAATAATCAGCCAAAAATTACTCAGATTAAAATTTTCTCCAAACCCGGTCGAAGAATTTATGAAAAAGTTTCTTCACTCCCTTGGGGAAAAACTCGTCAATCATTAATCATTATTTCTACTTCCAGTGGTGTTATGTCTCAAAAAGAGGCTAAAACCAAATCTCTCGGTGGAGAAATCATAGCAGAAGTTTATTAACTTTCTACTTTAAACTTTATAACTAAATAATTATGTCAAGAATCGGAAAACAACCCATCACCATACCAACTGGAGTCACCGTTAGCATTAGCCCTGAATCAGGTCGAAAGGTTACCGTCACTGGTCCAAAAGGTACTTTAACTTTAAATATACCTTTCAAAATTAATGTCGAAGTTAAGGATAACACTGTTTTTGTCACCCGAGTTTCTGAGGATAAAAAAGTTAAAGCCTGTCACGGTGCCACTAGAGCTCATCTTAACAATATGATCAAAGGTGTTCAAACTCATTGGGCAAAAGAATTAGAAATACGAGGTACCGGATACAAAGCCTCTGTCAATGGTAATAAACTCAAATTATTAGTTGGATTTATTCATCCCGTTGAAATTACTGCTCCAAATGGAGTAGAATTCCAAGTTAAAGAAGAAACAAAAATTACTGTTTCTGGAGCCGACAAGACAGTTATTGGTCAAATTGCCAGTAATATCCGTAAAATTAGACCACCTGAACCTTACAAAGGTAAAGGTATCCGTTACATCGATGAATTTATAAAGTTAAAAGCCGGCAAAAAAGCCAAAGCCTAAAAATGATCCAACATAATTCCAAAATTAGACGTCTGAATCGGGTGAGAAATAAAATCGCTCAAAATTTAGGTATCCCCAGGCTTTCCGTATTCCGCAGTAATCAACATATTTGGGCTCAGATTATTGACGACAAGCATGGTAAAACTCTAGTTTCCGCTTCAACTAAAACGGTTAAAACTGCCAAAGGAACTAAGTCTGAAAAAGCTACTGCTGTTGGACAGGCGATTGCTTCGCTCGCTTTAGAAAAAAAGATTATCAATGTCCGATTTGATCGGGGTAACTACCGATATCATGGCCGGGTTAAAGCTTTGGCTGATAGTGCCCGGTCTGGAGGTTTAAAATTCTAAATATGGCTTACAATAATCAAAATAACAATCGAAAAAACGATAGATATGAAAAACCAGTCAGTGAATTTACTGACAAAGTTGTTCAAATCAAACGTGTATCTAAAAAAACTAAAGGTGGTAACCAAATCCATTTTACTGCTTTAGTCGTCTCTGGTGATAAAAAATCTCGTGTTGGAGTCGGTTTAGGTAAAGCCAAAAGTGTTGCCGATGCTATTCAAAAAGGCATAAAAAAAGCCCAAAAAAGTCTGATTGAAGTTCCTATTGTTAATGGTACTATTCCCGGATCAGTTCAACTAAAATTTAAAGGTGCCATTGTTTTAATTCGTCCCGGTAAGGCCGGATCAGGTCTTATTGCTGGCGGTCCGGTTCGTGCCGTTGTAGAATTAGCCGGAATCAAGGATATCGCCAGTAAAATCATTGGATCTAAAAATAAATCAATTAATGTTTGGGCTACCCTTAAAGCTCTGGAACTTTTACAAAAATAATTATGGAAATTTTAACTCAATTAACCAAAACTACCTCAAAACCAGCTCGACGCTGCGGACGAGGCATTGGGTCAGGTCTGGGTGGCCACACCAGTGGTCGAGGTGCCAAAGGTGACAAAGCCAGAGGTAAAACCAGCCTAACTTTCGATGGTACCAAAATTAAGAAAAATTGGATTAAGCGTTTGCCCTTCTTAAGAGGTAAAAATCGTCTTTCCAATCGTAAAAATATTATCACTTTCAATTTGACTCAAATTGAAAAATGGTTTTCTAAAGATGAAGTAGTCGATCTTAATTCTCTTTCTCAAAAAACTAAAATTTCCTTTAAGAGATTAAATGCCAAAGTAAAAATTCTTTCAGCCGGTGAGATTACTAAACCTCTTATCTTCAAAGACGTTTTAGTTTCTGAATCTACTCTCAAAAAAATTATTGCTGCTGGTGGTAAGATAAATTAATGAATCGGTTTACAAAAACTCTTTCTCTTTATCTTGAGGCTTTTAAAACTCCTATCTTCAGAAAGAAGCTTATTTTTACTGTCGTTATTTTAATCACTTTTCGTCTTATTGCCCATATCCCTGTTCCTGGAATTAATTTAGCTTTACTTCAACAGTTTTTCTCTCAAAATCAACTCCTTTCATTATTAGATATTTTTTCCGGTGGAACACTGGCTAATTTTTCTATTACGGCCCTTGGTCTTAGTCCCTATATCAGTGCCTCAGTTATGATGCAACTTTTAGCTTTAGTTGTTCCTAGTATCGAAGAACTTCAAAAAGAAGGGGAATATGGTCGAGCTAAAATCAATCAATACACTCGTATCGCCACCATTCCTTTTGCTATTATCAATAGTTTAGGCATGTACGCTATCCTTCGCTCTCAAAATATTATTGTTGGCTTTAATCTTTTAACTACCATAGCTTTAGTTTTAACTATGTTGGCTGGTACTATGATTATGATTTTCTTTGGTGAATTAATTAATTTATATGGTGTTGGCAATGGTGTTTCTATGCTTATTTTTGCTGGCATCATTTCTCGTCTTCCTGTTAGTTTAATTCAGACATTTTCTGTCACTGATTTTTCTAACCCTCAAAATGGTATGAATCTGATTATTTTTATTGCCATGGCTTTGGCATTAATTGCCGCCATTGTTTTTGTTGAAGAAGCTGTTTTACGTATTCCGGTCAATTATTCCAAGAGAGGCCAATCAACTTATTTGCCCATCAAAGTCAACACTGCTGGTGTTATGCCAATTATTTTTGCCGTATCTTTAGCTACAGTCCCATCCTTACTAGGCCAATTCCTTTCAAAATTAAATCATCCAACTCTGGTTAATATTGGCAATAGTTTATCGCATATTTTCAGCACTAATGGGTACCTTTATATGTTTTTCTATTTTATCTTAGTTATCGGTTTCACTTTTTTTTATACTTCAGTTGTTTTCAAACCAAAGGATATTGCCGAAGAACTCCGTAAATCTGGAGGATTTATTCCGGGAATTCGACCTGGTCAATCAACCGAAAAACGTCTTCAATATTTAATTAATAGAGTTCTTTTTATTGGCTCTTTGTTTTTGGGAATTATTGCCATCACTCCATCAATAGTCCAAAAAATTACTCATGTTACCACTCTCACTGTTGGTGGTACCAGCGTTTTAATCGCTGTTTCTGTTGTTTTGGAACTTACTCGAAAAATCGAGAATGTTGTCCAAACTTACAATTACGACAAACTTACTTATTAATTATTTATTTATTTTAACTAAACGCTAAAAGCTAATAGCTAAACGACTAATTTATGTCCTTAAATTTATTCATCATCGGTCCATCAGGTTGTGGTAAATCCACTCAGGCCAAGTTAATCGCTGCCAAATACAATTTAACCCATCTTTCTATGGGTCAACTTCTTCGTGACGAAATTGCTGCTGGATCAGAATTGGGCTTACAAGCTAAATCAATTGTTGATTCTGGTAATTTAGTTCCGGATGAGATTGCTTTCGCTATTCTTACTTCTAATCTTGAAAAGATTGGTAATAAAGACTTTATTATCGATGGTTTTCCTCGAATTTTAACTCAAGGCCAATTTATTGAAAACTATTTAGCCGGTAAAGATGAACCTCTTGATTTAATTATCCATTTGGATGTTTCTTTTGAAGAAATTAACACTCGTCGTGCTAAATTAGGTCTTGATTTCCAAGATAAAAATCGTACTGATAATACTCCCCAAGCTATGGCTGCCCGTCAGAAATTTTATGATGACAACAATGGCTTAATCATGGATTACTTCCAGTCAAAAAATTTATTATTCCGAGTCGATGGTAATCGTCCTATCGAGCCAATCGCTGCCGATATTGATCAAAAAGTCAGTTTCTTAAATAGGTAATTTATTATTAATTAATTCAAAATGTCTAAAGAACCAACAGTCAAAGGTCAAATTACTGAGGTCTTGCCCAATTCTCTTTACCGGGTGAAACTCGAAAACGGTAACGAAATAATTGCTCATTTAGCCGGTAAATTACGTATGAATCACATTCGTGTCATTGCTGGCGACAATGTCTCTTTAGTCCTTAGTCCTGATGGCGGACTAGGTCGAATAGTTTATCGGGGTTAAATTAAATTTACTCTTTGATATTGTCCCTAATTTAGGTTACAATATCCAAGTCTATTTCTATGAAAGTAAAATCGAGTATCAAACGTCGTTGTCGAAATTGTCAGGTGGTCATTCGCCGCGGTGTTCGACGTATTATTTGTTCTACCAAAAGACATAACCAAAAACAAGGTTAAACTAGTATGAGAATTCTTGGTGTTGAAATTCCCGATAATGAGCGAGCCGAAATCGGCTTAACTCGTTTTTATGGCATTGGTAAAACCAATGTCAAAAAGTTAGCTTCTATGTCTAAGATTAACTTAAATACTCGGATCAAAGATTTGACTCGTGATGAAGTCGCTATTCTGATGAAATCTCTTGAATCTTTCAAAATCGAAGGTGATCTTAAAAAAGAAATTCGGGAAAATATTGATCGTCTTAAAGCCATTAAAGCTTATCGTGGTATTCGTCACATTGTTAGCCTTCCCGCTCATGGTCAACGAACCAAAACCAACGCTCGTACTCGCAAAGGTAAAAAGAAAACTGTCGGCTCACTTACCAAAGAAGCTTGGGCAAAAATTGAATCACAGCAAAAAGCTGCGTCTACTGGTTCTAATAAATAAAATATGGCGGAAAATAAACCACAAACTAATAAAAATACTGTTGCAAAAAAGAAAGTTTTCAAAAATATTGCTGAAGGCCGTCTTTATGTTCAATCAACTTTCAATAATACCCTGGTTACAGTTACCGATTCTAATGGTAAAGTTCTAACTTGGTCTAGCGCTGGAAATTGTGGTTTTAAAGGTTCTCGTAAATCTACTCCATATGCTGCTACTACTGCTATTGAAAAAGCCTTAGAAGAGGCCAAAAAACATGGTATCAAAAAAATAGAAGTCTATCTTAAAGGTCCTGGAGTTGGCCGTGATGCTGCTCTTCGTTACCTTCGTTCCAAAAGAGATTTTGATGTCGATAAAATTGCCGATATCACTCCCATCCCTCACAATGGACCCCGTCCTCCAAAACAACGACGTGTCTAATTATTATCAATTACTTTTTACTAAAAGCTATTAGCTAAATCACTAAACAATGTCAAGAATTACATTAGACTCCAAATGCCGACTATGTCGAGCTGCAGGTGACAAACTTTATCTCAAAGGGATTCGTTGTTACTCAGCTAAATGTCCTATTGAAAAGAAAGGTGCTGTTAAGCCGGGAATGCATGGAGTCAAATCTGCTAGTAAACCAACCGATTATGGTATTCAGCTCAAAGCTAAACAAAAAGCCAAACGTATTTACGGCGTTCAGGAAACTCAATTCAAAAATTACTATATCAAAGCCAAAAAATTAAAAGGTCTTCTTGGTGATAATTTACTCATCCTTTTAGAAAAAAGACTTGATAATGTTTTATATCTCGCCGGATTGTCTTTATCTAGGTCTTCAGCCAAACAACTTATTAGCCATGGTCATGTTCTGGTTAATCAAAAAGTTATGGATATTCCTTCTTATCAAGTTAAAATTAATGACGTCATTACCCTAAATTCAAAAATAATCGATAAAATTGGAACTATTCCGGGTAATGAAGCCGACTTTAAAACCAAAAGCTGGCTTGACCTTAACAAAAAAAATCTTACTGTCAAAGTCATTTCCGAACCTCTTAAGGAAGAAATCGGTAATGCCATCGACATCAATTTAATAATTGAATATTATTCAAGATAAAAAGGAGAATCTTATGGTTGAAACCAATAAGTTTAATATAAAAGCGATTAAATCTACCCAAAACTATGGTAAATTTGAGCTCAGTCCTTTAGTTGGTGGTTTTGGTCATACCCTCGGCAATAGTCTGCGCCGTGTCTTATTAGTTACCATACCGGGAGCTGCCATAACTCGTATTAGGGTTGATGGAGCCAACCATCTTTTCACCACCTTACCCGGAGTAAAAGAAGATTTAGTGGAAGTATCTCTAAATTTAAAAAAAGTTAAATTTAGCTATTCTGGAGAAGGCCCAATCGTCCTGAATTTAGATAAAAAAGGCCCCGGAACTGTTACCGCTGCCGATATTACTGATAATAGCATTTGTAAAGTTACCAATCCGGAACAAGTAATTGCTACCATTACCGACAATAAATCTCATCTCAAGATGGAGATGACAGTTGAAAAAGGCGTCGGATACACCATGGCAAAAGAACAAAAAACCGATATTATCGGTGAAATTATTCTTGATGCCACCTTCACTCCAATCATCAAAGCTAATTATTTTATTGAACCTACTCGTCTTGGTAAAAAATCTGATTACGACAAGCTTACCATGGAAATTTGGACCGATGGTTCCATTGATCCTCTATATGCCCTCAAAATGGCCGCTAACGATTTAATCAGATCACTTAGTCAAATAGTTGATCCAAAAGAATTTGAAGAAGAAGTTGTTACTATCAACACTTCCATTACTCCAAACGGTAGCGATATTTCAGTTGAAGAAATTGAACTTCCTCTTAGAGTTACCAATGCTCTCAAAAAGGCTGGTTATCCCACCATTGATGCTTTAATTAAAGCTGGCCGTCTTGAAGTCAGTAAATCAAAAAATGTCGGTGAAAAATCACTCAAAGTTATTGATTCGTGGCTTGCAGAAAAGGGTTTCAACTGGAAATAACTCTTAAATTATTTTTTATGAAACATCGTATTTTTGGAAAAAAACTTGGTCGAAATCATAATGAAAGACAAGCTTTGATCCGTTCTCTAACCAAAGCCATTTTTATCCATGGTAGTATCCAAACCACTATGGCTAAATCTGAATTGATTGTTCCCAAGGTTGAATCTCTTTCGAATATTATTATGACCAAACCAGAATTGGTCGCTAAGAGAGAACTTTTTAAAACCTTTCAAAATCCCTCTTGGGTCAACAACATTGTAAAAATCATGAAAGAAACATTTTCTGATCAAACTAGTAACTTTACTAAAACTGTTAAAGTTGGCAAACGTTTTGGCGATGATTCTTTAATGGTTAAATTGAGTTTTGTTAAACCAGTTAAGTTTGAAACTTCCAAAAAAAAAGAAGCTCCTGCTAAAAATGCCAAAACTGAAAAACTAAAAAAAGAAACCAAAAAAGTTGCCAAAAAGGAGACTAAATAATGAAAACTACTGTTGTCAAAGGTAATCAAGTTCAAAGATCTTGGTATCTTATCGATCTTTCAAGTCAAACTCTTGGACGAGTTTGCACTCAAATCGCTCAAATTTTAATGGGTAAAAATAAGCCAACATTTTCTTACCATCGTGATGATGGTGATTATGTAGTCGCCATTAATGCTTCCCAAATTCAAGCTACTGGTAGTAAACTCAAAGAAAAAATTTATCGCCACCACACTCATTGGTCTGGAGGATTAAAAGAATTAACTTTAGCTGAAATGCTTCAAAAAGATGCTCGTCAAGTTATTATTCGGGGAGTTTATGGTATGTTACCCAAAAACAAACTTCGTGATCAACGTATTGCCCGATTAAAAGTTTTTGTCGGTGCCCAACATCCATATGCTGACAAGTTAAACAAATAACTATGGTAAAACCTCAATCAAAAAATTTATATACTCGATCAATTGGTCGTCGTAAAAGTGCTGTCGCTAGTTTAAAACTCTTTGCCGGTAAAGGGGATTCGGTTGTCAATAATCTCGCTTTAGACAAATATTTTCCTACCAAAACTGAAAAGATCGTTTACAGTAAACCATTTGAAATTACCAAAACATCAGGGAAATACTATTTTCAAGCAAAAATTCTTGGTGGTGGTAAAACTGGTCAAGTTCAAGCCCTTAGTCTAGCTATATCTAGAAGTTTAGTCAAAATCAATGAATCTTTCCGCACTGATCTTCGTGCCAATGGTTTATTGACAGTTGATTCTAGAGTCAAAGAACGTCGTATGGTAGGTACCGGCGGTAAAGCCCGACGCCAAAAACAATCTCCAAAGCGTTAAATTAAAATACATAATTTACTTTTAAAGAGTGTATATGCTAACATACACCTGTTGTTAATTTAATAAAAAAAAATGCCAGAGAGACTATCAATACCAACATCAGAAGACCAATATGGTCCATATTATAAAGACCCCAACATCTCTTCCATGTATGAAAGTTTTCCCTCAACAAATAGTAGTGACAATAGCTAAAAAGTGCCCCAGAGTCCACAAGTTGTAGAAGTGAGATCAGTTCTACCAGAGATGGATTTGTCTAAATAAACGATATTTCAATAATCAAAATCTTTAAGTCTTGGTTATAATTAGTCCATGACTTTATTCCAATCAATCGTTTTAGGTATTGTTCAGGCTATTAGTGAATTTTTACCTATTTCTTCTGACGGTCATCTAAATTTGTTCCAACATTTTTTCAAACTCACTCCATCGCTTGATTTTGATATTTTTTTTCACACCGCCACTTTTATTTCCGTTTTATTTTTCTTTCGTAAACAGACTAAATATTTCTTTTCCAACTTTAAATATATTATCATTGGTTCTATGCCTGCCATTGTCGCCGGTGTTTTTCTCAAAGATTGGATTGAGTCTATTGCCGCTTCGCCTTGTCTTTTACCTTATTTTTTCCTCTTTACCGGTCTTATGGTTATTTCTACCAAATTTATCATCACCAAAGACAAGCCACTAAATTATCTCTCTGCTTTTATTATTGGAACTTTCCAGGCTTTAGCTATTCTCCCGGCCGTTTCCAGATCAGCTGGCACTATTTTTTCTGCCTTGCTTTTAGGGTTATCGCCTCAAAATGCTTTTAATTTTTCCTTTTGTCTTTTTATCCCCGCCTCTGTCGGTGCCATCACCATGGGGTTAAAAGACGTTATTTCCTCAGACTTTATTACTCTTAATAATCTCATTGCCTTTATTATTACTTCCATTCTTGGCTATTTTGTCCTTTCAATTTTCCAAAAAATCACTCTCAATAAAAAATTCTGGGGTTTTGGTATCTATGTCATAATATTAGCTTTAATTCTTTTCTTTATTCTCTAACATTCACCGATTTTACCGTTAATTCGATTAAGAATCATTTTCTTCAAATTTTTTCTGGCGATCTTTACCGTTCTTTGGGGTCTTTCCTCTTCCTTTAATTCTATTATTTCAAACTCTAATTTATATTTTCGATCATCATTGATATTTAAATTAAATTCTAATTGATCGTCCCGATGAGGCCTTGGCCGATATCGGGGTGTATCTTTTTCGTTTTTATTTTTCATATTTTTTTTGACTCCTCCCTTTTTTAAATGAATATATCCCAAAAGAACAGAGATGTTTTGTCTTTCTAATAAGCTGTGACAAGCTAAAACCCTGACATGTATTCTTTCCAAATCAAATACAACTGCGCCGTTGAGTAAGCATCTCTGGCCACATAATCAGCAATTTTTTGGAAATCTTTGTTATCAAACAATTCATTTACATCATTTCCATGAACACCTGCCTCTTTTGGATTCTCAATTCCAAAAGCTTTACACAACATTTCTAATTTAAAAGCATGACTTTGTTTAATTTTTAGTTGTAAATCAATAAACTTTTCTGATCCCCATTTTTTAACTTCAAATGGTACTTTTACCCGATTAATTCCGGAACGAATTATTAAATACGGAAAATCAAAGTTATCTCCATTATAAGTCACAAATAATTCATATTCTGTAGTAATTTTCCAAAATTCTGTCAATAAATCTTTTTCTGTTTCAAATATTT
>CAZWUG010000029.1:0-11694 GCA_964637525.1 uncultured Gammaproteobacteria bacterium
TTTTTCGCCAAGGTTTCGATATTTCCGATATTAAGGCCGCAATTGACGATTACCTCTCATTACAGTAAAATATAATGATTTCGTTTTTATCCTATTACTTATTAAATTAATTTTTTTAACTTTTTACTTAAACACATTTTTTATGTTTTCTTGTTTTCTGATTTCCTAAAAAACCTGCTATAGTTGTGTCGTAAAAAGTACTGGAGGTTCCATGTTAGATTTTTTCTTGACCAAGGTTAAAGGTTTATTTTCTTTACCCACACCTAATCAAAAACCTGTTACCAAAAAAGAAACTGCTAAAGTTACCAAAAAAGTTATCGTCCAAGATCCTACCGCTGACACTGACGATAAGAATCGGGTTGTTTTTAGCCCAACTAAATCAACCACTCAACCAACCGCTGCTCAACCAATTGTTGCCCAGCCAGTCATTGCTCAATTATCTGTTTCCAAAGAAGAAATAGAAAAAGCCAACGCCCAAGCTCAAGCTATTTTGCAAAATGCCAAAAAAATTGAAGCTGACACTAAAGTAAAGGAAGCGGAAATATTTCAAAGACTATCTTCTCTTGATGAAAAAGAACGATACCTAATTCAAAAAGAAAAATCCCTTGATCAGCAATCATTAGAGTTAAAAAATAAATTAACCGGTGTTGATGACCTTTATCGTAAACAGTTAGACAAATTAGAGGCTATCTCCGGCCTTGATATTGAAAAAGCCAAACAGTTAGTTCTCAGTAGTACTGAAAAAAGAATGTCAGCTTGGGTAGCTAAAAAAATTGATGAAGCTCGTGAAGAAATTCGTCAAAAAGAAGAAGAGATTACCAAAGAAGTTATCGTCGATAATATCCGCCATGGAGTTACTGATTATGTTGCTGAATATACCGTCTCTACTATTTCTTTAGCCGATGAAACTATTAAAGGTAAAATTATTGGTCGTGAAGGTCGTAATATTCGTGCTTTTGAAAAAGCCACTGGCGTTGAATTAGAACTTGATGAAACTAATGATATCCGTATTTCTTCTTTCGATTCTACTCGACGCGAAATCGCCCGTATTTCTCTTGAAAAATTAGTCAAAGATGGTCGGATCCAACCTCTTAAAATTGAACAAATTGTCGCTCAAACCAAAGGTGATATGGATAAAATCCTTATCAATGAAGGTAAAAAAATATGTCAGGAGGTTGGTGCTTTTAATTTACCTCTCGATTTAATTAAGGAAATTGGTAAATACAAATTCCGTTTTTCCTATGGTCAAAATTTAGCCAAGCATACTATTGAGGCTACAAAAATTGCCACTGGTATCGCTTATGAGTTAAAAGCTGATGTTAACACTGTTCGTTTAGGGGCTCTTCTGCATGATATTGGTAAAATTGTTGCTGATCAGGAGGGAACTCATGTTGATCTTGGTATCGATTTACTTAGGAAATATAAAATTCCTGAAAAAATTATTAACTGTGTCGCTGAACATCATGAAGACAAGGAATTTTCTTCTATTGAATCAGTTATCGTTTATATTGGCGACGCTGCTTCTGGTGCTCGACCGGGTGCCCGCTATGAAGTCCATGAGGAATACCTTAAACGTATGAAAAATATTGAAGAAGTCGCTAAAGCTTTTGCTGGGGTTACTAGTGTTGCCGCCTATCAAGCTGGTAGAGAAGTTGTAGTTATCGTTGAACCTTCCCAGGTTTCTGATACTGAAGCAGAAGTTTTAAGTCAAAATATTGCCGAAAAACTCGAAGAAGAAGCTAAATGGGCTGGTCAAATAAAAGTGACGGTTATCCGTGAATTACGAACTAGTAGTATCATTGCTGCTCCAAAAATCAACAAAAGTGCGGTAAAAGAGGACTAGAATTACTTGCATTTTCCATACATTCCGCTATTATTAAAATAATTACTCATTAAAAAATAATAAAAAAAATGACCAAAAAAGATCTTATTGAGTCTGTCTCTCAAAAAGCCAAACTCAGCAAAAAAGCTGCCAAACAAGCTGTCGAAACTTTTCTTTCTGAAATAATGAAAGCCTTAGCTAGTGGAGAAACTGTTAAACTTTCCGGTTTTGGAACTTTCAAAACTAAAATGTTCAAAGCTAAAACCATTAAAGCTATCGGTTCCAAAGAAGCTAAGAAAATTGTTGCTCGCCGAATGCCTCGTTATATTCCTGGCACCAAGATCAAAAAAATGGTTAAATAATTTCTCTTTTGAGATTACCAGCTCCCTCGTCAATCGGGGGAGTTTTTGGTTACCATATAGTTTATAATTCCTGTTAATGAAACAAAGATTAGCCATTTTAATTTCTGGTGGGGGAACCACCATGTCCCAAATAATTAAAGCGGTAAAATCGGGTTTACTTAATTTAGATATTGCCTGTATTATTTCCAATAACCCTGATGCCCATGGTCTTACTCAAGCTCATAATCTTGGTATTCCTTCAAAAGATATTTTAATTATCCCCTCAAAACCTAAAGAAAATTTTGGCCGGCGTTTATTAAAAGAACTTCAAAGTCACAATGCCACACTTATTGGCCAACATGGTTGGCTTCCCTTAACTCCGGAAATTATTATTCAAAATTTCCCCAATAGAATCTTTAACCAACATCCCGGTAATCCTCATCTTTTTGGTGGTAAAGGTATGTGGGGGCTAACGGTTCATCAAGCGGCATTAAATTTTTATCAACAAACCGGCAAAGAAGAAAATTCTTGGATGGTAGTTCAAAAAGTAGCTCCGGAATTTGACGGTGGAGAAATCTTAACCGCCACCCCGGTTAAAATCCAAAAAAATGATACTGCTTTAACCCTCCAGCAACGATGTCTCCCGATAGAGCATCAAAATGTCATCAATTTTTACCAAAATTTACTAACTAATGATTTTCAGCCGATTCATTTAACCAAATTCTCTGAATTAAATCAGGCAGATCAAAAAATTCTTTATCAATGCCACCAAACAGCTATTGATATGAAACTTAATGGTTAAATTCCGGATTCTCAAAAAACTGGTCTGTCATCCAATTCTCCCCATAATTAGTCAAACTTTTTGCTGCTAAAATTGTTGCCGCTTTAGCTGACTCTTCCAAGGTTTTATTTTTTAACACTCCCCACAAAAACCCGGCTGCAAAAGTATCTCCGGCTCCGGTGCTGTCAATAATTTTTTCTGGTTTAATTGCCTTATGTTGGAATTGTTTATCTGGTGTTGTTATCAAAACTCCATCACTTCCCAAAGTACAAACTATAATCTTAGGACCGTATTCTAGTAATTTTTTACTTTCATACCATAAATCATCGGATTTATTCAAAATTTTCATCTCCCATTTATTTAAAAAAAGTATCTCTGTTTTTTTAAAAATTGGTTTTAATTCATTTAATCCATAACCGAGATATGTTGTTGATGGAGTAAAAGTTAACTTTGGTCCTTTAATTTTATTAACTAAGTCTTTGACTTTTTCAAAAGTTAATCTCATATCCTGAGTAAAAAAAGGGGAGAGGTGAATAAATTTAGCCGTATTTATATAATCAATATTCATTTTATTAAAAACTCCAGGCTCTTTTTTATTTGGTGATGATACAAAAGTTCTTTCTTTACCTTTATTTGTTATCAAACAGAAACATTTTGCTGTATTCCCTCCTGTACTAACTTCATCAATATTAATGCCTTTTATTTGATTTTTAACAAAATTACCATCATTATCACTCCCAATAATCCCTGTCATCCCGCATTTCAAACCAAGTTTTGATAAAACCATTATTGTGTTTACTGACATTCCTCCTAAGCTTTTAGCTTTTAATTTCAATCCATCTAAAAATAATTTTTGATTTTTCTTGATTTTATCTTCCCATAAACAATCATCTTCTACAGCTAGACCAATTTTTTTTAAATGACTTACTTCCGTTTCGAAAAAATAATCTACAAAAATTGATCCCACTCCAATTATGTCTAACATAAATTTATTATAATTCATCAAAAATTTGCCGCCTTCCCCCTAATTTTTCTCCTCATTTCTTTATGTCTTTCAATTAACTCAGGAGTAATATTACTCCCTCCACCATGAATTATGGCTCCGTCAATATTTCTAAAATGTTCTACCACATATTGTGTTTTTGCCCCCGCATTTTGTTGAATAAAAGTAATCACATCAGCCACCACTCTCATATCATCAGTTATCACTCCTAATTTAGCTCCCTCAACCGCTCTAGGTCCATTAACCCCAATTGACCAATCAGATTCAGCCAACATCAATTTATCATTTAGGCCATCGCCCATAGTTATTAAAGTAACTGGTGTTCTCTCTCTGATTCTTTTAAACACCGCCAATTTACCTTTATCTCCTATCACTTTTAATTGATTAATTATTGTTCCCATAAAACTTTTCTCTCTATCACCATTGTTTGTAAATCTAATACCTAATGTTTTTTGATAAAAATCTCCAATTAATTGGTCCGCCTCTCTTGTTAATACTGCCGGATTATTAATCACATTAAATCTTTCGACAAATTCCCTTGTTTGTTCCATTTCTAATTGAAAGTAATCGGTCCTGCCAAATCTTTCTCTAATTTCGTCAATTGGAAATTCTGTTCCGAACAATCCATTCATCCCTATTTGTTCTGTTATTGGCCTATGATGCTGGCTCCATGCTGACGTTACCCCTAAAACCAGTCCGCCACCCTTTTTTACTGAATCAATTACCTTCTGTGAACCATTAATTTGTTTTGACTCTCTGGCTAGTTCTAATATTTGTTCTCCGGTTACTTCATATGCTAATAATGTCGGTAAAGCCATAATAATATCTCCAGCCTCTTGTCCTAAACCTAAATCATAAAAATGATGTGTGTACCATTGGTATGTAGCATTATAAAGTTCTTCGCCTTTGGGGATAAATTTTTTCATAGCTTCCATTGCCGTATCTCCAGATAAAACAGGACCTTCTAAATCAGTCAATAACACTAACGGCGTATCTCCGGTTACTTGATTCACTAAGTCAACTTCATATGCTCTTTGTCTTTCTGTTATTTTGGCCAAACCCATCGCCTTTTCTCTACCAAAATTAGCTTCTTTTCTTACCACCAGGAATTCTATCACGGTTTTATGTTATCATCAATTTAAGTCATTTTTAAAAAATTTAAGCTAAAAAAAAATGAAAAATCCCATCGTCAGCATCATTATGGGATCGGATTCCGATCTTCCAATTATGCAAGATACCGCTCTTCTTTTAGAAGAAATGGAAATTAGTTTTGAAATCTCCATAATTTCTGCTCATCGAACCCCTGATATTGTTTTTGATTATGCCAAAAAAACCAAAGATAGGGGAATTAAGGTTATTATTGCCGGAGCTGGCGGAGCCGCTCATTTAGCCGGAGTTGTTGCTGCTTTAACTCCACTCCCAGTCATTGGTGTTCCAATTTTAGGCAAGTCATTTAATGGCTTCGACTCACTTCTTTCTATGGTTCAAATGCCTTCAGGTATTCCAGTCGCTACCGTAGCTGTTAATGCTGCCAAAAACGCTGCTATTCTAGCTGCCAAAATTTTAGCTCTCAACGATCAAGACTTAAATCAAAAATTGGTTGAATATCAGCAAAAATTAGCTCAAACAGTTTCCGACAAAAATAATCAACTTCAAAAAATTGGTTATCAAAAATATCTTAATGATTTAACCTCAAAAAACTAACATGGTTTCAGAAATTGAAATAAAAACCGCTCTTGATAATGTTCTAAAAACCATTGATATCGATTTTCTTGGCCAAAAACATCAAGGTAAAGTCAGAGACTATTATAAAGTTAATAATAAACGTATTTTGATTACCACCGATCGTCAATCTGCTTTTGACGTTATTTTAGGCCATATTCCCTATAAAGGTACTGTTCTGAATCTTTTAACTCAATTTTGGTTAGAAAATACCCGAGATATTGTTCCTAATTATTTAATCTCTGTTCCTGATCCAAATGTTATTGTCGGTCATGAGTGCCAACTAATTCCTATCGAAATGATCGTCAGAGGTTATATCACTGGAGTTACTAATACTTCCATTTGGACTGCCTATCAAAAAGGTGAAAGAGAATTTTGCGGTAATCATCTTCCCGATGGTTTAGTCAAAAATCAAAAACTGGAAACTCCGATTATCACTCCTTCAACCCATGCCCAAGCTGGTGCTCACGATGTTAATCTGAGTCGTCAGCAAATTATTGATCAAAAAATTGTTAGCCAGGAAATTTATTCTCAAATGGAAGTTGCCGCTCTTAAATTATTCCAAAGAGGTACCGAAATTTGTCAACAAAAAGGACTTATCTTAGTTGATACTAAATACGAATTTGGTCTTCTTAATGGACAATTGGTTTTAATTGATGAAATTCACACTCCGGATTCTTCTCGTTTTTGGAAATTAAATTCTTATCAGGAAAGACTTGATCAGGGTTTAGAGGCGGAAAACTTTGATAAGGAATTTATCCGTCTTTGGTATGTCGAGCATGGATATTCCGGTCAAGGCAAACCGCCTCAAATGCCTCTTGAATTAATTATCGCCGCTTCTCAACGATATATCGCTAATTATGAAATTATTACCGGCCAACAATTCTTTGCTTATCAATACCCAATTAATCAACGCATTGTTGATAATCTCAAAAAAATAAATTTATGACATCCTCCCAAAAAATTACTGTTTTAGTAATTGATGGTGGTGGGCGTGGTTCCGCTCTTGTCGACAAATATTCCCAAAGTCCTTTAGTCGAAAAAATTATTGCCGTCCCCGGAAATGATTTAATGCTTTTAACTTCCAAAAAACCGGTAACAATTTATCCCGAATTAAAAACCACTAGCGTTTCTGAAATTATTGATATCTGTCATCAACATCAAGTTAATTTGGTTGATGTCGCTCAGGATAATGCTATTGCCGTTGGTTTAGTTGACCAACTAAATAAAAATCATATTCCTGTTTTTGGTCCGACTCAAAAATCTGGTCAATTAGAATGGGATAAATCTTGGTCTCGTCAGTTTATGCAAAGATACCACCTTTCTATTCCGGAATTCCATATTTTTAATAATTTAAACGATGGTTGTCAATTTTTAGACTCAATTAGTGATAGGCAGTGGTTTGTCAAAGCATCTGGTTTAGCCGAAGGTAAGGGAGTTATTCCTGCTAATAATAATTCTGAAGCTAAAGATGCCATCAACCAAATGTCTCGTTTCGGTGTCAGTGGTCAAACTTATCTGCTGGAAGAATGGCTTGTTGGTGAAGAATTTTCTGCCTTTGCTATTGTTGACGGCACTGATTTTCAAATAATCGGCTTTGCTCAAGATCACAAACGTGTCAATAATCATGACCAAGGTCCAAACACTGGCGGTATGGGTTGTGTTAGTCACCCGCTTATTGTTGATAAAAATGTGCTTGCTCAAGTCAAACATATTTTTCAAAAAACTGTTTCCGGCATGGTCGCTGAAAACCGTCCTTACCAGGGAATTTTATATCTTGGCGGTATGGTCGTCGGTCAAAAAGTTTACATTATTGAATTTAATTGTCGTTGGGGTGACCCTGAGGCTCAGGTTATTATACCTTCCATCAAAAACGATTTAGTTGATATTAGTTTTTCTGTTATCAATCATACCCTTAAATCTAAAAAAATTAAAACTGATTCAAAAATCAGAATTGTAGTTACCGCTGCCTCGCGTGGTTATCCGATTAATTATGATGCTGTCAAGGGTAAACAAATTTTTGGTCTCGAAAAAATTCTTTCTTCCAAAAAAGTTAAGCTTCTTGGTGCCGCCACTCAATTTAAAAATAATCAATTTATGGCTCACGGCGGACGTTTATTTTATTTAGTCTCTGCTGGTAAAAATATTATCGCCGCTCAAAAAAATGTTTATAGTCAGCTGTCAAATATTAGCATTGAAGGGGATAATCTTCATTATCGCACCGACATCGGTTGGCGTGATGCCCAAAGATTAAATAAATGAAAACCAATAAACAATTTGGCCTTGTTATCGGTCGTTTTCAACCACCATGTCTTCATCATTTGGAGTTTATTAAAGAAACTATAAATTCAGGCATCAAAAAACTTTTGGTTGGTATAGGCGATTCCGGCATTATTGATGACAAAAATTTTCTTACAGCCATTCAAGCCAAAGATTTATTAATTCCCAATTTAAACAAACTCAATTTTCCCTATCAAATCAAAATCATCCCTGATATTCACAATCCGCCCAAATATGCCGACTATGTCAAAACTTTTTTCCCATCTATAGACAAATCAAATACTTGTCTTTTTACTGACAATAATTACACCTCTGATTGTTTTACTAATTACGGACATCATTTTCAGCACCTCACTCCCAAAATTATCAACATTCGTGCTACCGATATTCGTCAAATGATTTTTCAAAAAAATCCTAATATTTCAAATTTTATTCCCCATAATGTTTTTAAATTTCTCTCCGAATTTAAGCCAAATTTATAGTAAAATACTCTCATGAAACTATCCATCGCTATCGTCGGTTTGCCTAATGTCGGCAAATCAACTCTTTTTAATGCTTTGTTGGGAAAACAAGTTGCCGATGCCAGTAATTATCCTTTTTGTACTATCGACCCCAATGTTGGCGTTGTTGAAGTTCCCGACTCTAAGCTTCCGGTTTTAGCCGAAATTGTCAAAACTGACAAAATTATTCCGGCTATTGTCGAATTTGTTGACATTGCCGGCCTAGTCAAAGGTGCTTCGCAAGGTGAAGGCTTGGGTAATAAATTTTTAACTAACATTCGAGATTGTGACGCTATTTGTCATCTTGTTCGGGTTTTTTCCGATACTAACATCATCAAGGAAGGTTCTGTTGATCCTCAGGGAGATTTTGAAGTTATCTGTGCCGAGCTTATTATCAAAGATCTTGAAACTATCGACAAATATATTGATACCAACAAAAACAATGCCAAAGAAAAAGTTAGTAAAAAATTTATTTTAGCCCAAAAACTAAAAAGTGAATTAGAAAAGGGGATTTTGGCTGTTAATCTAAAACTAGACAACGAAGAAAAAGAATTATTAAAAGAATTCTTTTTGCTTACTGCCAAGCCTTATTTTATTGTCGCCAATGTTGATGAAAATACTTATCAAAATATTGCCAATTTTAATCTTAAAGTTGAAAATTTTGAATCGGTTGTTCCAATTTGTGCCAAAATTGAATTTGATCTTTCCGAATTAAATCCGGAAGAACGAAAAAGCTATCTTCAAGAGTTAGGTGTTTCTCAGTCAGGCCTTGAACGGGTCATTCAAAAAGCTTACGACACTCTTGGCCTTCAGTCTTATTACACTGCCGGGGTCAAAGAGGCTCGTGCCTGGACTATCAAAAAAGGTGCTACTGCTCCTCAGGCCGCCGCCGCTATTCATACCGATTTTGCCAAAGGTTTTATTATGGCCGAAGTTATTTCCTATCAGGATTTTGTCACTTGTAATGGCCCCATTGGCGCCAAAGAGGCCGGTAAACTTCGTCATGAAGGTCGTGACTATATTATGCGCCCCGACGATGTTGTTGAATTCAAAGTCAATGTTTAATAAACTTCTTGTTATTTCTGGTCCGACCGCTACCGGTAAAACCGACTTAGCTGTCAAATTGGCTAAAAAATTTAAAGGGGAATTAATTTCCGGCGATTCTTGTCAGATTTATCAAGGTATGGATATTGGCACTGGCAAAGATCAACCAACTGACACCCCTATCCATTTAATTGATTTAGTTACCCCTGACCAAAAATTTTCTGTCGCCGATTTTCAAAAAATTGGTTTAGAAACTATTAAGGAAATTCAATCACGTGGTAAACTTCCAATTTTAGTCGGTTGTAGTGGTTTTTATATTGATTCGTTAATTAATCCCAACTACACCACTTTTTCGGTTAAACCTCATAAAATGTGGCGTTTTATTTCCCGCCTTTATTCCGTCAAAACTTTACAAAAAATTTATAAATTATTAGACCCTCAAAATTTTTCCAAATTAAACCATTCCGACGTCAACAATCATTATCGTCTCTCCCGCAAAATCGAAATTAAACTTTTCTCAAAAAATCTAACATCTAGTATCCAACATCAACATCTAATATCTGAATTTGACATTCTACACATCTCTCTCACCGCCCCCATGAACTTTCTTTATCAACGTATTGATGCTCGTGTTCAAAAAAGAATCGACCTTGGATTTTTAGATGAAGTTAAAACCTTACTCAAAAAATATAAATGGTCCGACCCGGGTATGCAAATTGCCGCCTATCAATGTCTTAAACCCTATTTTAAAAATAAAAAAGACTTAACCTCTTGTCTGCAACTCTGGTCATACGCCGAACACTCCGATGCCCGTCGCCAAAGTTGTTGGTTTAAAACCAAAGCCAATGTTGTTCAGTTTAATATTACTGAAACTAATTTTGAGTCAAAAATATTTAAATTAATGGCCAAATGGTATACTAAAATATGAAAAATAAGAGAATAGAAATTTCTTACAAGACAATTGTTTTTACTGTGGCTTTTTTGTTAGGTTTGGCCTTACTTTGGCAAGTAAGAGCTTTAGTCGTTTTGTTTTTTGTCAGTTTTGTTTTTATGGAAGCTCTTAATCCGGCAGTTTCAAGATTGGAAAAATTTAAAATTCCTCGTCCTTTAGCCATTTTAATTCTATATTTGGTTATCTTAGCCGTTTTGTCCTTTGCTATTGCGGGCATAGTCCCTATTCTAGTTGAGCAAACTGCTGGTTTAGTCGAAACTTTACCTGACACCCTGAGTAATATTAAAATTTTTGGCACAAATGCTATCGATTTTTCTTCACAATTCAAAATTTTAGAAAATATTCCTGGAGGAATTGCCAAAGCAGTTATTTCTATTGGTTCAAATATCGTTTCTGCTTTTGTAGTCCTATTCCTTACCTTTTACCTTTTACTTGAAAAAAAGAATTTCCCTAAATATGGCCAAGAAGCATTTGGTGAAGTTGGTAAGATTAAAATGATTGCTATTATTGAACGTCTGGAAAATCGCCTTGGTAGTTGGGTTAATGCTGAATTTTTCTTAATGACTATAATCGGTGGTTTATCTTTTATTGGATATACTGCCCTTGGTCTTAAATATGCCGTACCATTAGCTATTTTTGCTGGCCTTCTCGAAGCTGTTCCTTCCATCGGTCCAACTATCGCCACCGCTTTAGCCGCCTTGGTCGGTTTAACTGTTTCTCCTTTAACCGGTGTTTTAGCCATCGTAGTTGGTACTGTTATTCAACAATTAGAAAACAATCTTATCGTTCCGCGTATCATGAAACAAACTGTTGGCTTTAACCCCTTGGTCACTATTCTTCTTATCGCTGCTGGAGCTAAGCTTGGTGGTGTTCTTGGTGCTATTTTAGCTCTGCCGATCTTTTTAACTATCGAAACCATTGCTAAAGTCTTAGTCGAAAAAAAATAATCAAACAAAAACCTCCAAAGAAATTGTTAAGCTGGATTCTGTCTATGTGTCATCTATCTATTCTCTCTACCTGAGACTCTCAAAGACTAGATGTTAACGTCTCAACTTGAGATTTCCACCAGAAGGATGCTCGTTTCATCTCAGCCTTCCGTAACCTTTCGGTACAGAAAACTTACTCGTCTCTGTAGCATTGCCATTCGATCACTCGAATCCCTACATATTCAGATTCTGCATCTTTTGTGGTCCAGACTTTCCTACCGTCAGATTGCGTTAGCTTTCGTCAGGTCAGACACTTCAATTTC
>CAZWUG010000030.1:0-11476 GCA_964637525.1 uncultured Gammaproteobacteria bacterium
CGAACCTACCGCTTAACAGGCGGGCGCTCTACCATTGAGCTATAGGGGAAAGTAAATAAAATTTCTAATTTCTAATGACTAATGTCTAATTAAAAATAGAAATCAAAATTTTAAATGTGCGATTAGGACTGAGTTTGATTATAAGATATTTTTGACCTAAAGGCTAGAACAAAATATCTTGTTTCGCTTCGTTATAATTCCCTAAAGGGAATCGGATAGGTTCTCTTGAAAGAATCTAATCAAGTTTGAAAGTCTATCATTTCTTTGAGAGAAAATAAATACAAAACTTGTTGAAGTGTGGGGTATATATGATATATATAGTATAATATCTACCATGAAATTAATAATCGTTCGACACGGGGAAACGGTGGCTAACACCCAAAGAATTATTCAAGGTAGAGAAAGTAATAAACTGACAGAAAAAGGTAGAGAACAGGCAAAAGAGGCTGGACGACATTTAAAAAATCATAAAATTGATATGGTTTTTTGTTCACCATTGGATAGATGTGTGGAAACTTTGAACAATATTTTGGAAGAATGCCAAATTGATGGAGAAATTTTTATGTCAAATTTGATTGAAGAAAGATTTATGGGGGAATATGTTGGGTCTAATTTGGATATGGTGGATTGGAAGGAAATTGACCAAGACAATAAAATTAATCGGGAAATGGGAGTGGAAAGTTTGGCTGATTTTAGAAAAAGAGTGGAATTATTTTTGGAGGATTTAAAACTAGAAGATGGAGAAAAAACGGTTTTAGTGGTAAGTCATGAAGGACCAGTAAAAATGATGGTAAATAAAATTACCAATAAAGAAATGGAAATAAAAAATGCTCGAGTAATAGAATTGGATTACGACACTACTTTGGAGTTTTAGGATTTCTTTTGAAGATAATTGTGGTAAAAATCGTCGAGAAAATCGATTTTTGGGAGGTTTTTTAATTCTTCTTGAGTTACCCAACGATATTCCTGATGTTCACTAAGATCGAGAGTAATTTTTGAGTCATTAATAATGTCACATTGATAAACTAAAACAAATCAATGACGGGGGTGATAAAGTTTATTGTGACAGTAAAGTAATTGACCAACTTTTATATTTAGACCAATTTCTTCTTTGGATTCTCGGATTAAAGCTTTGATAGGATCTTCACTAAAATCTAAACACCCACCGGGGGTATCCCAAAATCCGGGCGTAAAATTGTCTTGAAGAGAACGACGGAGAATTAAAAATTTGTTATCTTTTTGAAACCAAGCATGAACGGCAAGTTTAAATTGCTGACTAACTTGTTCCATAAATTATTCTAAGTAGTCTTGTAATTTCTTTCTTCTGGAAGGGTGACGTAATTTACGTAGTGCCTTGGCTTCGATTTGGCGGATACGTTCGCGGGTGACATTAAATATTTTGCCAACTTCTTCGAGGGTTTTTGGAGTTTCCCCCATTAAGCCAAAACGGAGAGAAAGGACTTTGGTTTCACGTTCGTCGAGGGAACTTAAAACTTCTTCAATAGATTCACGGAGTAATTCTTTGCTGGTTTCTTCGTAAGGAGATAGTTGGGTAGTATCTTCGATAAAATCTCCTAAAAATGAGTCTTCATCGTCGCCAACAGGAGTAGAAAGAGAGGTAGTATCTTGAGAAATACGATAAATTTCTTCCACTTTTTCAATAGAAATACCGACTTCTTCGGCGATTTGATCCACAGTTGGTTCTTTGCCAAATCTTTGGGTGAGAGCCCGAGTAGCTTTGTAAACTTTGTTGATGGTTTCGACCATGTGAACCGGAATACGAATGGTTTTGGCTTGATCAGCAATAGCCCGGGTAACGGCTTGGCGAATCCACCAAGTGGCATAGGTTGAAAATTTGAAACCACGATGCCAATCGAATTTTTCGACAGCACGCATGAGACCTTGATTACCTTCTTGAACCAAATCGAGGAAAGTGAGACCACGACCAATATATTTTTTAGCAATAGAAACAACCAGCCGTAAATTAGCATTAATTAAACCTTCTCGAGAAATTTGAGAACCTTTTTCAATGTCTTGGGCCAGGGAAACTTCTTGATCAAAAGTAAGAAGATCAATTTTACCAATTTCTTTGAGATACATTCTAACTGAATCAACATTACCTTTTTGGCTTAAAAGACTGAGAAGGTCGGAAGAATTAGTTTTACTGTTTTCTTTTTCAATAACTTCTTTTGATTCAACTTTATCAAAAACATCAACTCCCCTTTCGAATAAATAATCAAAAAGATTATCAACTTCATCAATGTGTTTTTCCGGTTCGGGAATTTGAGCTAAAACTTCATCGTTAGTGAGGTAATGAAGTTTTTTGGCTTGTGCAAGTAAAGTCTGTTTGATTTTAGAAAGGTTGAGGGTAGAAGGCATAGCCTGTATTGTATACGAAATTAACCAATAAATCTAGCTTTTTTTAATTTGGACCTTGGATAATTCGGAAAGCAGTTTATTATACTCCCTTTCAACTTCGACAAGCTCAATTTGATTATCACTGTCTTCTAGTTGGGCGATCTTGGCACTGAAAAAATTAAGACGATCTTTTAAATAGAAATTGTCTAAAATGGCGACGGTTTTTTTTATCTCGAGGAGTCGGTTGTGAGACTCAATTTTATTAACCGTAGTTTCCATGTAAATTGATTGGAAAACCGGCCGAATTTCGGCGGGGAGAAGAGTCTCAAAAGTTTTTGGATTAAATTCGGTGATTTTTAAAAGATTTTCTCCAATTTGGTAATAACGATTATCTTGAAAACGAGATAACTGATCGGCGATTTTTTGGGCAACTTTGATGGGATTTTTAGAACCAATGATTAAAGTAAGTAAAAGTTCCTCAAATTTTTCTGTTTTGGAAAATTCTGAGGGAACAACTGGTTTTGGGGCTAGATTGAGCAGCGACCCGCCAACAGCTGGTGCAGTTTTGGTGAGGGTAACTTTCTTAGCCTCTTCGAGAATGGACTCATAGTCAGAGCCGATTTGATTGGCTAATTTTTTGAGGTAATCAGAGCGAATAACGGAATTTTTTATTTTGGTTAGAAAAGGTAGCACAATATTTAGAATTTCTTTTTTGCCTTTGATGGTGTCTGGGTTGTTGATTTTTATCTGTGATTGAATAATAAAATCCCAGATGGAAACGGCTTGATTGAGTTGGGTTTTGAAAAATTCAATGTCACTACGGACTGCCTCATCGGGATCTTTGTATTTATCGCCTAAAATTAAGACTTTGATATCAAATTCCATAGAATCGGCCAATTCGATACTCCGACGGGAAGCATTTGATCCAGCAAAATCGGAATCAAGACCGAGAATAAGAGTATCGGTGTAGCGACGAAGAAGTTGAAGTTGTTCTTCGGTAAAGGCAGTGCCTTTGATGGCGACAATATTTTTGATACCGGCTTGAAAGGGAGAAATCATATCAAACTCCCCTTCAGTAGCAATGACGGCATTGAGTTGTCTGATAAAATCTTTAGTTAAATGAAGTCCAAAAAGATTAAAACTTTTGTGATAAATTTCAGTTTCAGGAGAATTAATATATTTGCCGGAGTCTTGGTTTTTGGTGGTGGGTAAAAGGCGTCCTGAAAAACCTAAAATACGACCACGATAATCGGAAAGCGGAAAAGTAAGACGACCTTGAAAACGATCATAAATGCGAGAGTTATATTGGCTTTGACCAAAAGTGCCGGAGGCAATAAGATCACTAATTTTGTAACCTTTTTTAGTTAAAAAATTAACAGCAATCTGAGAATTTTCGGGAGAAAAGCCTAACCCAAATTGTTTGATAGTGTCTAAAGTTATGCCTCTTTTTAGAACATAATCTAAGGCATTTTTACCCAATGGATGGGTTAGAAGCATATATTGATAAAATTTTCCGACCTGAGCATTTAGGTCCATTAAAACTTTTTTTCGGGATTCTTGTTTGTCAACAAACTCACTTTTTTTGAGAGTGATACCAGCCATGGCAGCCAACTCGGTTAGAGCCTCAGGAAAAGTTATCCGCTCGTATTCTTGTAAGAAGGTAAACACATCACCAGATTTGCCGCAGCCAAAACATTTAAAAATCTGAAGTTCTTCTGACACCGTAAATGAAGGAGTTTTTTCGCCATGAAAGGGACAACAGGCAATGTGATTGCGACCACGTTTTTTGAGAGGGAGAAAACGGTTGATAACATCGACAATGTTGAGCTTTTGTTTGATTTCGTCAACTTGATTATCCACTGAGATATTATACCTCAATTTCCCCTTAATCCCCGTTTGACAGGAGGAGAAACTCTAAAACCTATCCGACACTCACTTGGTTGGCCACCCTCCCTTTAAAAAATGGAGGGCTAAAAAAGAAAATATATTAAAATAATTAATTAAAAATATTACTACTTATTAAGTAAAAAATTACGTTTAGAAAATTAAAATTTAATTATTAATTAAATAATACTAAAACCAGTTTCAGATTTTGGAGATATTATTTGGGAAGAAGTCTGGGAGAGTGCCGGGGTACTTTCTAAAATCAGTGAGTCCGGTTAATAATAAAGTTGATACCGGAAAAAATTTGAGAGCGGAAGGGTTCCCGATCCAAAAATTTCAATTCGGTGTCAAAAATCTTTTTGGCTTCGACGGAAAATTTGTTGGCGAGTTGACGACCATAGTCTAAACTACCCATTTTTTCCATCTGATTGATGACCCAAAAGACTTCTTTTTTAGTTTTTTCTTGTCTGGTTTTTTTAAGAATATTATATAATTTTTGTTTATTTTGAGTATTAATATTGTTCAATAGATGAATTAACATAATAGTCCGTTTACCTTCATAAATATCATTGCCCATTTGGTTTTTTTGACCGGCAAAATCTGAAGTTAAATCGAGTAAATCATCAATAATCTGAAAAGATTTTCCTAAAGCTTGCCCAAATTTATAAATAGAGCTTAATTGTTTATTGGTAGCATTGGCAAGAATAGCACCAAGACGCATAGGACCGGCAATGGTGTAATAACAGGTTTTACTTTCGGCAATAAGTAAAACATCGTCAAAATTTAGGTCATATCGATTGTCTTCAATCCATTTAATTTCTATGGTTTGACCAAGGAGGGTGCGATTGATCATGGTGAAAAATTCTTGGTTGATTTTTTGAGTAATTAATTTATTCAATACAGAATAATTTTGTGAAAGAATAGACCAAGTTAGATTGTGTAAAGCATCCCCAGCATTGATAGCTAAATGGTCACCATAAAGCTTTTGGATGGCTGGTAAACTACGACGGCTTTCAGATTGATCCTGGATATCATCATGACCCAAAATCCAATCTTCGGAAAGTTGCATGGCAGCGGCAGTAGGGATGACTAAATCGGGGTTAGCTCCCATGGCTTGAGCAGTTAACATGACTAAGGTGGGGCGAAGATATTTTCCTTGACGGGAAGGATAATCGGAAACCATGTCGAAATGAAACTTTACTAGATTTTGATATTTTTTATCGAGGGTACAAAAAGTGGGAAAATTTTTGATTTGATTAAGATTTTTCTGGATAAAAGGCCAAATAAGATTACGATAAGAGGCTAAAGTTTCTGGAAAGTTTTGATGGTTTTGATTCATAGTTTAATCATCTTTGATAATTTCTTCGACGGCTCCCATTTTTTTGAGAGCTAAACCAAAAGTGTAGGGATAAATCATATACATAATTTCAAAAGTAGTGACCGAAAGTTCAAAGGCTGATGGAATATTGTTGGTGATAAAAAAGGCACCAAGACCCAAGATAACAGCATTTTTGAAACTTTGACGCATTTTTTCGCGGAAAACTTTATCAATAATATTTTTGGGGATTTTTTGAGATAAAGCTTCTTTGGCAACATCAGAATTGGTTTTATAACCGGCATGAATAGTAACTATAAAGGTACCGATTGCCGTGACAAAATTCATAGGGGTATTTTGGCGACTTAGGTTGGCCACAAAAACAAACCATTCAACAGCAGAGGGAATGTGACGAAGAATAAAAATTAAGATAATAGCACCAACTCCACTAAAACCGCCGATCTTTAATAAAAGCCGATTATATTGAATTCTGGCTTGAAGAATTTTTTGGCTTCTTTTGAAGATAAAACGAGTAAAACGCCAAAGCAAACGGAGACCAGTGGTAATAAAAATAAAAACCAGAACAACCCAAAAAATAGTCCCCCAAGAAACAGCTGTGGTTTGGGTGATTTTAAAAAGAGGGATATTTAAATTAATACCTTTTAGGGGGTAATCCGGATATGGGACAAAATCATAAAGCAAATGCATTTTGTGAAGTTTGAGCGGATCGCTATAAAAATCAATCAAAAAGATGCGTCCGGCAGAAAAGAAAGCAATAGCGTTAACAAAAAAATTAAAAATATAAAAAACAATAGGAAGACTGCCTTTTTGCAATGAGGCGGCAAGTTTATTTTTATCAGAAACAAAAAAATATTGATCTTCTGAGCTGGTGGTTTTTTCCAGTTCGTCTTCAAAATCCTTAAGCGGTTTTTGAAATCGATTGCCAATAATACGTAAGGGTAAAAAAACAACATTTTGGATAATACCCATTAAAATAACCGAAATCCAAATTTGGCGAGTGACTGAATAAATTAGAAAAAAGATACTGGCATAAAGACGAAAACTACCACCACGGAAAAACCAAACAGAAATAAAAATTAAAAATATTAAAAGAACAGTAGTAAAGAAAGGTAGCCAGTGACGGCTGTTGTCAATTTTACGGACCTGATTGAGAGTAGTTTGGTTTTCCACCATTGGTTAATTATACAATCTAACCTATACTGTATGTATGCCAGAGATAAAAGAGGTAGTTAATACATCTGAAACATCACAACCATCGGCAGAAATTAGAAAAACTACTCCGGATATTGTGGATTTAAAACAGGAAGCGCCAGTGCCAAGAGAAGTGAAAACATGGATGGAAAAATTAGAAGAAGATCCAGTGTTGAGACAAAACAATAATCAAGGAAATCAAACTAATGATGATTCTGTTTTAGCACCAATTAGCTCTACTCCAACAAAAATAATATTACCAACTGATAAACCAACTTTTACTAATGGTTTCTCTAAACCAGTTGATAATGCCTGGAGGTGGTTGTCGGAATTTGTTTTGAGGATTATCAAAAAAAACCAAGGTAATGTAAAATTTAAAGAGGAATGAACGAATCTATAATAAGCGGATATTTAATTGGTTTTGTGAGTATATTACTAATGACAGTGGTGGCTGCGGGGTTGATATTTTTGGTTGGGTGGGGGCTGATACTTTGGATTAAATGGAAAGACAGGGAGGAAAAATCTTTAAAGCAGATTAATTTGCTGGTGGTAGTACCAGAAGATAATGAGGTGAAAATTGATGCGATGGAGTCGATAATTAGCTCTCTGGGAAGTATGTATAAAACAGCTAAACCAAAGTTTTTACAATTTTTGGTTAGCCAACCAAGTGCATCACTAGAAATAGTGGGAACAAGTGAAGATATTAAGTTTTATGTTTCAATTCCAGAAAATTATCGGGATATGATTGAAAAGCAAATTTATAGTGTTTATGCCGGGGCTGATATTCAGGAAATGCAGGAACCAAATATTTATACTGAAAATGGAGTAGTGGAATACTCATGGTTAGCTTTAAAAAAATTGCCGTATTATCCACTTAAAACTTATAAAGAAATTCCAACTGACCCATTGTCGGTGATAACTTCAACTTTATCAAAATTAAGTAAAGGAGAAACAGTAGCGATTCAGTTGGTTGTCTGCCCGACTGATGGAAAATGGGCTAAAAAAGGAAAAGGTTTTATTAGCTCCACTAAAAAAAGTGAATCAAACCCAGAAAAAGCTTCATATAAGGTAGAGGCTAAACAATTAGAAGCTATTGATCAAAAATGCAGTAAAACGGGATTGGAAGTAGCTATCAGAATAGTGGCAGTAGCCCCGAATAAAGAAATTGCTAAAACTAATATTAGTAATATCAAAACTTGTTTTGGTCAGTTTGAATCATCGTGGAATAAGCTGAGTAGTAAAAAAATATACTTTAAGCCGATGTTTATGGAAAATTTTATTTATAAATATCCGGTGGTTTTGTGGTTTAAAAATAAGACTATTTTATCCTCCGATGAAGTATCTTCGATTTTTCATTTACCCAGTAAAGTAATTGAAACACCAAATATTTATTGGCTAAAAGCCAAAAAAGCTCCGGCTCCAATGGATTCACCTCAAGAAGGTTTATATATCGGAGATAATTTATATAGAGGAATAACGAAAAAATTTTGTATGTCTTTGACGGATAGACAAAGGCATTTTTATATAGTGGGGCAAACGGGTGTGGGTAAATCCTGGCTGTTGGCAGATATGGCACTGCAGGATATTAAAGCCGGAAAGGGAGTTTGTTTTATTGATCCACATGATACTTTTGAGAGTATTTTGGAGAGAATTCCGCCAGAGAGAGTGGATGATGTAATTTATTTTGACCCGTCGCAAACTGAACGGCCAATGGGTTTTAATGTGATGGAATGTGAACGGGAAGACCAAAAAGATTTTGTCACGTCATCAATTATCAACTTGATGTATAAATTGTACGATCCTTATAAAACAGGTATCGTCGGGCCACGGTTTGAACACGCTATCCGAAATATTATGTTGACAGTAATGACTGAGCCAGGAGCAACATTTATTGAGATAGTTCGTTGTTTGACTGATCAAAGTTACGTGCAAGCAATTTTACCTAAAGTAAAAGATCCTATGGTTAGGCGTTATTGGACAGATCAAATAGCTCAAACAAGTGATTTTCATAAATCTGAAGTGTTGGATTATATCGTGTCGAAATTCGGCCGATTTATTACAAACACGATGATGAGAAATATTATCGGGCAGTCAACTTCTTCATTTAATTTCAGACAGGCAATGGATGAAGGGAAAATTTTGATTATCAATTTAGCTAAAGGAACAATTGGTGAAGAAAATTCAGCTTTCTTGGGGTTGGTGTTGATTCCAAAAATTTTGATTGCCGCTATGAGCCGACAAGATATCCCGGAAGATAAACGACGAGATTTTTATTTATATGTAGATGAATTTCAAAACTTTGCGACTCAAGATTTTGCCGTGATTTTGTCGGAAGCCAGAAAATATCATTTGAATTTAACGGTGGCTAACCAATTTATTTCCCAAATGGATGATGAAGTAAAAAATGCTGTGTTTGGAAACGTAGGTACAATTTGTAGTTTTAGATTGGGTATCTCTGATGCAGGATTTTTGACTAAACAATTTCAACCAGAATTTGGTGAACATGATTTACTTAATTTGGGTACCGGAGAAATATACTTGAAGACTATGGTTAACGGAGTGCCAAAAGATCCTTTTTCTTTAAAAGTGGCAGCAGCAGAAAAGAAAAAACCAGGAAATCCGAAGTTGGCGGAAATGATCAAGAGATTATCGGCGTTGAAATATGGCAGACCAAGAGCTTTGGTTGAGGCAGAGATAGCCCAACGGGCTAGATTGTAAGTAATAAATGGTAGGAATAAAGACATTTTAGGGTAAAATTCTCTGTCCTGATGAATCGTGACCTCTCCCTTTTTGAGGGGAGATGTCTTTTTGTATAATTGGCTATGGATATAATTATTGCCGATATAGAAAAAGATATTAAAGATTTGATTAATGTTGCCACCAAAGCATTTTGCGCTACTCCTGATTCTGATTTGTCAGATTGGTTTTCATTTTCAGAAATGGAAAAAATGATTAATCAAAATACTGGTTTATGTTTAAAAGCTGTTGGAGATGAAAATCAAATTATAGGAATGATATATGCCCAACAAGAAAGTTTAATTAATGGGAAAGAAGGTCAAGAAAAATGGGTGATAGTGATCACTGCCGTAGATCCAAGCGAAACAGGTAAAGGAATAGGGTCTAAGTTATTGGAAGAATTAGAAAATAGTCTGCGACAAAGAAAAATAAAAAAAATATTTGTCTATACAAATAAGGGTGATGAAAAAGTAGTAAATTTTTACAAACAAAATGACTATGAAGATGCGGGTTGGATTAAAGATTATCAGTATGGTCAGGGAAATTCAGCAGTGTTTTTACTTAAATATTTACAAGATTAAAGTTCTTTGAGCTTGATGCCGCGGGCTTCATCTTTATTGTCAATAAGTTCGAGGTATTTTTCAGTAGTAGAAATGCGTTTGTGACCAACGACTTGAGAGACAACATCAATTGGAACACCAGATTTAAGTTGGAAGACAATGAAAGTATTACGGAGGTCGTTGACTTTGACGTCTTTAATATCTGATTTATTAAAATAACGATTTAAAAGACTACGAATATTTCTGGCTAAAAGAGTTTTACCGGTTTTGGTAACAAAAACATTTTTAGCACGGCTGGGATAGCGACCATCAGTGAGGTATTTTTGTAAAGCTTGTTTGGCAGAATTGTTTAAAGGCACTGATCGAGTTGGATGACTTTCATAGCTTTCGACAACAACATCATTCTCTTTAACCTGCTCCAGTTTTAAGTTTTCAATTTCTTTGATACGAAGTCCAGCCTGAAGCATAAGTTCAACAATAGCGGTAGCCCTGGTATCATTTCGACAAGCATCGCGAAGTGAACGATATTCAACTGGTTTTAAAATTTTTGGTAAATCGTTTTCGTATTTTGGATGTTTGACTTCCGTGGAGGGGTCAAATTCAATTAAATTTTCATTTTTAAGGAAAGAGAAAAAGTTTTTTATAGAATTGAGTTTACGGGAAATAGATTTGGCGGTGTATTCGTTATTGGTGAGATCCTGTTTAAAGCCGTCAATGTGTTCCGGTTTAACAGTATCAATAGTTTGGATATCTTGAGTTTTTAAGTAACTAATTAGTTGGTTGATATCACCTTTGTAGGCTACAATAGTGTTAGTTGACTTACCTTTTTGGGCAAGCGCATTAGTGAAGACATTAAGTGAATTTTCTAATGATAAGTCAGCCATAAAGCGTTAAATTGTTTTTAATACGGCTTATAATAACACAAATTAGGTTAGAACACAAATTCTATTAGAAATGAAAAGGAAGATATTATTAGTAATAATTGGTGTGGTAATTATTTCGAGTTTTTTAAATGTAAGAAATCAATTTAATACGTTAGAATCGGCTAATTTAAAAAATAATGAGTTGAAATTAAAACTGGAACAAATGACTGTTTTAAAAAATAATTTAATCAAAAAAATTGAATATGCGACTAGTAGTGCCTTTGTGGATTCGCAAAGAAAGGAACTTTTGGGTTTAGGAACAGATAATGATTATTGGCTGGATATTGCACCAGAAGATACAAAAACAAAGATAGTCCGTGAAGTTCACGAAACGAATCGAGAGACTAATATAGATAAATGGATAAAGTTGTTTACTGATTAGATAACTTGTGTTAAACTTCCAACACTGAACTTACCGTAAGGTAGCAGCGATATGCGGGGTAGTGTACGGCTGCACGTGAGGCTCATAATCTCACAGACCTGGTTCA